>JACUTZ010000083.1 GCA_014859545.1 Gammaproteobacteria bacterium | reverse complement strand
CGGCAAAGTTGCGCATCCCGGCACCATCTGGTATAGATGCGCGCTGATTTTTTCTACGCTTAGCAGGAGACCCAAGCGTATGCCGAGCAAAAACATCCCCGCGCCCAAGAAAGCCGCCGAAAAAACGCCTGTAAAAAAGCCAGCCGCCAACAACAAGACCGCTGCCGCCGATAAGCGAAGCCGTCTGGATAACGCCGGCCATTTTGTTCCCTACGTGGAGAAAAAGGGCGAAAAATACATGAGCCCAGGCATGCAGGAGCACTTCCGGGGCATCCTCAATAACTGGAAGACGGAATTGATGGAAGAGGTCGACCGTACTGTGCACCACATGCAGGACGAGGCCGCCAACTTCCCTGATCCCAACGACCGCGCCAGCCAGGAATCCGAATTCACCATGGAGCTGCGTACCCGCGACCGCGAGCGCAAGCTGCTGAAGAAGATCAACGAATCCCTGGACCTGCTCGATGATGGCGAATACGGCTACTGCGAAAGCTGCGGGGTCGAGATCGGCCTGCGCCGCCTTGAGGCCCGCCCCACCGCTACCCTGTGTATCGACTGCAAGACCCTGGACGAGATCCGCGAAAAACAGCGTGGCTGATGCCTGAATGGCCATGACACAAAAAGGGACCGCAAGGTCAAGGCGTTAACGTGGCGTGTTGAAATGTTGCGATAGGGCATCTATAATCCCTGTAACGATTAGCGCGTTACAGGGATTTTTCGTTGCAGAAGAAATCTTCTCCAGATGCAAAGCCACGGATTCCGCCTGAAATCGGCGGAATACAGGTCAATTTCTGCAAAAAACCCACCTGCTCCAACTTTGGAGTCCCCGCTTCACAACCTCCAGCCCAAGGCAAGGGAGCAACAAGGGATAACTATTCGGTTGTCTCTGCCGGTAAAGGGTTTCCTGTCCTAAAATGCCATGCCTGCGGCGAATATCCTCCACTCAAAAGCAATAACGGCATATCGGAAGAGTTGGAACGGATTTCCGATTACCTAAAACCTATTCCTGAACCATCCTGCCCTAATACTGATTGTGAAAACTATGCCATCGGGATCAGCGCCGGTAAAACTGCGTATCAATCGTTCGGGAAAACCGCTGCTGGTGCAAAGCGTTACCGCTGTAAAGCATGTGGCAAGACTTTCGCTGAGCATATCCCCGCATCAGGACAGCGAACCACGCACAAAAACAAAACCATCTTCTCGCTACTGATGAACAAAATGCCATTTCGTAGAATTTGCGAGGTGGCAGATGTAAAACCTAAGACGATTTACGACAAGATCGACTTCTTTCAATCCCAGTGTCTTGCTTTCGCTGCCCACCGTGAGCGCAAGCTACTTGAGGGTATGCCTGTTCGCCGCCTCTATATTGGTGTAGATAGGCAGGATTATGTCGTCAACTGGACTCGGCGCGAGGATAAGCGAAACGTCCAGCTTACGGCGGTTGGGAGTGCCGACAATGAGACAGGCTATGTCTTTGGGATGCACCTCAACTATGATCCTGCCTTGAATGCCGAGGACGTGGAGAGGGATGCCGAGAGGATTGGCGACTGCAATACCCCATACCCTTTCAGGCGCTATGCGAGAGCTTGGCTGGCCTGCGATTACGATAAAGCGGTAAAGCCCATCGCCAGCAAAAAAAGCGTGTCAGACGGGACGCTGGGCAGTGAAATATCGTCGGTTCACGCTGAGGCGCAGTCCAGAGAGGACATTGAGAATTTCGAGCATCCTACCAAAACCTCTAAACTCCCCGGCAAGGGTATGCAGATTCACGCTGAATACACTCTCTATGCCCACTTCTTTCTGCTAAAGAAACTCTTTGGTGGTGTCGAGAAAGTTCGATTCTTTCTCGATCAGGACTCAGGAATGCGAGCAGCCTGTTTAGGAGCCTTTCAGGAAGAGATCAGGGAGCGCAAGTGTGATGCCTTCTATGTTCGCATCAACAAGAGCTTGACGGTGGATGAGAAGCAACGAGCATTAGCGGAAAGCCGTAAGGTGTTTCGTGCGGCGATAGCGCAGAATCCTGATCTGTCAGATACGGAGATCAATCTGAATCTAATCAAGGAGCGCATGGGTCAGATGGCAGAAATCGGCCAGTGGAAAGATCGCTGGTTGGCGCATCCCTTCCCAAACATGAGCGAGCCTGAGAAGGCGATCTGCTACCTGACTGACTACGGCGACTATAACGAAGATCATCAGGCGTGGCTCTATAACAAGGCCAGCATTCGCGCCATCGACTGCTTCTTCATGCTGATCCGCAGAAGACTATCTCTACTAGAGCGTCCCATTGCGTCAGCGAGTTCCGCTAGAAGGATGTGGCATGGCTATAGCGCGTATAACCCTGAAAGCATCGTGAAAATGCTCGACATTTTTAGGGTTTATTACAACTACTGCCTCAAGGGCAAGGATGGCAAGACGCCTGCTATGAGATTGGGTTTATCTAAGGGGGGTATTTCACTAGAGGACATCATTTACTATAAATAGACAGAAATGCAATTTGCCTTATTTCTCTCAAGCCAATGCAGCTATTACGGCCTCAAGCTACTACCGCTTTCCAGCATAATTTTAACGCCCCTCTCATCAAGGCACGATCTCATAAAATGATTCATTGCTGCTTTGTCGCCAGATTTGTAAAAATCCAGCATTAACTCGTTAAATTCGAGTTGCTTTGAAGCCGGAAGATTAATTGCAGGATAACCATTATTTAACAGATGACCGTTCATCATAAAACGGCCCATCCTTTTATTTACGTCATAAAAAAACTGGTTTCTCGCCATATCTAAGAAAATTGATATGGCCTGATCGTAAACATCCTCATACTCCGTAGCCCTTTCTATCATGGCTGCGTATTCTTCATCAAGAGACTCAAATGGAGGTGGCACATAATCAGTTCCGGCAATAGTAACCGACCCGTCACGAAACTTACCCCATGTTAACGCCTCTTCCTTCCCTGCAATTTTATGCAATTCGCAGGCAAACTCAGAAGAAAGACTAAACTCCCCCTTTCGTATTGAATTAAACAAAAACCCCCATGCTTTACCTTGGTTTACAGCTATTTGTTGCTCATTCAATTTATGACCACCAACGGTAATTCCGTCCAGAAGTGTTTGTATTTCTGGTAGGGTGAAATTGATGCCTTCAAGCATTACGGCGTCTTGCACAAACACCGCAACTTCCCTCTGAGCCAACATTAAAGCTCTAGGGATATTGGGCCTCATTCCCCACTGTGATTCATTCATCCTCTAGCACCTCAATTAGATAGCATCGCGCATTAAATGACTCTAAGTATGTCCTAAAGCACCCCGAACTTCAACACGACCAGTTAACACCTTGCCGCAAGGTCCCTTTTTTACGCCCCCGCACAATGGCTGGCTTTGATCCTGTAGCGCCTGATGGGCGGATATGAAAAGCACTCACCGCAAAGACGCAAAGGACGCAAAGCTGCCTGTGTCACAGCGCCTGCATATCAACGAGTCTACATGCGGGTATCGACGGGATATCCTCTTCCGACAGTGCGTTTGTCAGTGAGAGCTTGATCCGCAGCTTGTTCATCCGGGCAACGTGCATCAGGTATTCATAGGCCTGGGGATAGTCCCTGGGCAGGCGCTTACCGACCAGCAGGCAGCGTCTGCCCTGAATGATGCAGGATTGTACCTCCTCGTTGTACTGCAGGCGATGATCGGCCCCATAGGTGGCCAGGCTGGCCGAGATCCGTTCGATCCAGTCGCCGGGGCGAAAAGTCGCCCCATTGTTGCTGACACTTTCGATAATCCAGCTTTCCCTGTCCATCCACCCTCGCCCGCTGCTGTTCATTCGAATACCCAATCCAGTATAGTTGCGGCTGTCGATTTGTTAATGAGGCAGTGATGGAGTTTGACACATTAATCAAGGGGCGCTTCAGTTGTCGCGCCTTTCTGGATACCCCGGTGGCGCACGACACGGTGCGCAAGATCCTCGATACCGCTCGCTGGGCTCCCTCCAGCACCAATATGCAGCCCTGGCAGGTGGCGGTGGTCGAAGGTGGCACCCTGCAGCATATAGGCGCGGCGATGATCGCCGCCCGTGAACAGGGCGGTGCGGAAAATCCGGACTATAGCTATTACCCCGAAGAGTGGTTCGAGCCCTACAAGGGGCGGCGCAAGGCCACCGGGCTGGCCCTATACGGTGCACTGGGGATCGGCAAGGACGACAAGGACCGCCGCCTGCAGGCCTGGTATAACAATTACCGGCTGTTCGGTGCGCCGGTGGGGCTGATGATCTTTCTGGATAGCCGTCTTGGCGAGGCCAGTCTGATCGATATCGGGATCTTCATCCAAAGCCTGGTATTGGCGGCACGGGATCAGGGGCTGGATAGCTGTATCGAGGCGTCACTGGGCGAATTTCCAGACATCGTGCGCGAAGCGCTCGGCGTGGACAAGACGATGACTCTGGCCTGTGGTATCGCCCTGGGCTATGGTGACCCGGACGCAGCGGTCAATAATTACCGTACCCCGCGCGAGAACGTGGAGACCTTTACCTGCTGGTATGACTGAATCAAGCACGCGCCTATACCGGGGGCGTTTTGCCCCCTCGCCCACCGGCCCCTTGCACTTTGGCTCCCTGCTGGCAGCCACTGCCAGCTATCTGCAAGCCAAACAACAGCAGGGACAATGGCTGCTGCGGATCGAAGATCTGGACCCGCCCAGGGAGGTGCCAGGGGCTGCCGAGGCCTTTCTCTACACCCTGGAGGCCTTTGGTTTTGAATGGGATGGCGAAGTCTGCTGGCAGAGCCGCCGCCTCGATCACTACGAAGCGATCCTGGACGAGCTATTGCAACAGGGCCTGGCCTACCGTTGCGCTTGCTCACGCAAGGCGATTACGCAACAGGCCGAACAGCTGGGGCTGCAAGCCGGCATCTATCGCGGGCATTGCCGAAGCCGCCACATATCAGCGCACCAGCAACACGCGGTACGCCTGCTGACCGAGGGCGCCAGGATCCGTTTTGTGGATGCGGTACAGGGAGAGATCCAACAGGATCTGGATCGCGAGGTGGGGGATTTTGTGCTGCGCCGCGCCGATGGTTTTATCGCCTATCAACTGGCGGTAGTGGTGGACGATGCAGCCCATGGCATCACCGAAGTCGTGCGCGGCAGTGACCTGCTGGACTCCACCCCGCGTCAGATCTTTTTACAGCAACAACTGGGCTATGCCCGTCCGGACTATCTGCACCTGCCGGTGGCGGTCAATCCGCAGGGACAAAAACTCAGCAAGCAAAGCTTTGCCGCGGCGATCAGCCCCGCAGACGCCCTGCACAGCCTCTGGCAGGCGCTAAACTTTCTCGGTCAGCAGGCACCCGTCGAATTACTCGATGGCGGACGCGATGATCTCTGGCGTTGGGCACGCGAGCATTGGCAAGCCCAGGCCATTCCCCGTAAACTGGCCATCCCTTATCCCAGCGAATCACCGTCTAATGAACACTGAGCAAGCCCCTTTCATGCGCCGCTACCAGGGCTATTTTCGTAATCTGCTCAAATGGGAAGAGCTGGATCAGCTCTGGCAAACCCTGCGTAGCCGCACCGAGCAGCCCTGGTATGTCTATGCGGTCGGCGAGAACCTGCCAGAGACCCCCATTGATGGCCAGTCGCTGGCGCACTTTATCGAGGAGATCGATATCCTGTTGCGCCGGGAGCACGACTATGATTACTGCGGTATCGTCTATGTGGACAGTATCGACGAACCCAGCCTGATCAAGATCTACGATCCCAATAATCTGGGTAGCTCCTGTGGCTCCGGCTCCCTGCCACCGCCGCTGCCTGGCTGGGTGATCTCGCAATTACCCCCGGTGGAACTCCATACCCAACAGCTACTGCCCGGCAACCGCCGACGCTGGTGGCAACGGGTCCTTGGTCGTTAAGCCTGCCAATGGAGAAGCAACAACCCGAGAGCCGCAGCGACCGTATTGAAGCCCAGCAACAATACCTGCTGCATTCCCCCTACGAGATCGAAACGGTGCTACGGGATCTGGCACGCCGGGCCGAACTGATCAGCGTCTATTTCGATGAGGGCAAGGGCTATATCCTGACCACCCTGCTCAGCGTGCTGCGCGAACGCCGCCTGCTGGTACTGGAGCCCGGTGCCGATCCGGTGATGAACCAGACCCTGCTACAGGCCGAACGGGTGAACTGCATCGCCCGCCACCAGGACATCAGCGTACGCTTCAGCAGTGGCCCGGTCAGCCAGGCACGTTACCAGGGCCAATCGGTGCTGGTGGTGCCGATCCCCGATTCCCTGTTCCGCCTGCAACGGCGCGAATATTATCGCGTCAACACCCCGCTTGCCCTGCCCTTGATCTGTCAGCTGCAGCAGGCCGATGCTTCGCTTATCCGCCTGCCCGTAGCCGATATCAGCGCCGGCGGCTTGGCCCTACACGATCCGACGATGGGCTTTGAGGCCGAAATCGGCACACTGTTCAAGGACAGCCGCTTGCTGATCCCCGACGAAGTTCCCCTGGCACTGGATCTGCGCCTATGCAGTGTCTATATGCTGGGCGAGGAGCAACACCCCCCCCAGCTGAAGCTGGGCTTTGCCTATGAAAAACCCGCCCCGGAAACGGCCGGCTATCTGCGCCGCTATGTGACCCGCCTGCAGCTGAAACAGAGCAAGGGCGACAAGCTCACGCCCGCGTCCTGAATCCGTCGCCAAGTCGTTACCTTTCGTAACAAACGGCGTTATACTGCGCCCATGCATAAGCCACGCGACCATGAAGGCATCCTGGACCGGGTCATCCTGTTGTTTCTGCTCGCGCTGTTTTTACTGATCTCGCCTATCCTCAACTGGTGGGCGAGCGACACCAGTCCCTGGTATAGCCCCTACCTGATCTGGGCGCTGTTGATCGCACTGACCTGGTTGTTACAACGGAAGCTGCGCCGCCATGTATTTTGAGTTATGGCAGCTGTTTCTGGTTGGGGTTGGCTACCTGCTGTTGCTATTTTTGATCGCCTGGGCCGCTGAAAATGGCTGGCTGCCGGCCCGTCTGGCCGCCCACCCACTGACCTATACCCTCTCCCTGGGGGTCTATGCCACCTCCTGGAGTTACTTCGGCAGCGTCGGCTTCGCCCAGGCCCAGGGCTATAACTTCCTGACCATCTATCTGGGGGTCACCCTGGCCTTCATGCTGGCACCGGTGTTACTGCAACCCATTCTGCGTCTGACCCGCGACTACCAGCTGACCTCACTGGCCGACCTGTTTGCCTTTCGCTATCAAAGCCAGCTGGCCGGGGTACTGGTCACGCTATTCATGCTGGCGGGGATCCTGCCCTATATCGCCCTGCAGATACGTGCCGTCACCGAATCGATCCAGGTACTGACCCAGGAATCCGCCCCCGGACCGATCGCACTGGGGTTTTGTGTCACCGTCACCCTGTTTGCAATCCTCTTTGGCGCACGTCACAGCTCGGCGCGGGAAAAACACGAAGGCCTGGTGGTGGCGATCGCCTTTGAATCACTGATCAAACTGCTGGCGCTGCTGGCGGTGGGATTGTTTGCCGTGTTCGGGGTGTTTGGCGGCCTGGGTGGGATGGAGAACTGGCT
Organism: Gammaproteobacteria bacterium; assembly: GCA_014859545.1. GTDB lineage: Bacteria > Pseudomonadota > Gammaproteobacteria > Thiohalomonadales > Thiohalomonadaceae > SLDE01. Next base: position 2,469 of record JACUTZ010000083.1, on the reverse strand, counting down.
AAACGAAAATCCCCAGGCCCTGGAGGCCATGTATCAACCGGTGCGCGAGGGTGCCTGGGCCTCACTGCTGCTGCTGGCCTTTGCCGCCGCATTTCTGCTGCCACGGCAGTTTCACATGACCTTTGCAGAGAATCTCGATCAGCGTTCGCTGCACACCGCCAGTTGGGCCTTTCCCCTGTTCCTGTTATTGCTCAATCTGTTCATCCCGGCCATCCTCTGGGCCGGGCAATCCCTGCAGTTATCGATTTCCCCCGACTACTATGTACTGGGGATCACCCAGCACCAGGGCTCCTCTTTGCTGCCGCTACTGACCCTGATCGGCGGGATCTCCGCAGCCAGTGCGATGATGATCGTTACCACCCTGGCACTGGCGGCGATGAGCATGAATCATCTGGTACTGCCGGCCAGTTTCCCGCCCAGACTCGGTCCCGATGCCAATATCTACAGCTGGCTGCTATGGGGACGACGCACCCTGATCGCCCTGATCATTTTGGCCGGCTATGGTTTCTACCTGCTGCTGGAACATAACCAGGGCCTGGTGCAACTGGGGCTGATCTCCTTTGTCGCCGTGGCGCAGTTCCTGCCGGGGATTATCGGCTTGTTGTACTGGCGCCGTGCCACCCGCCAGGGCTTTCTGGCCGGACTGTTGGGGGGTGGTATGGTCTGGGCGCTCACCCTGTTGCTACCCTTGCTGGAGCGCTCCGAGATGCTGGATTCGGGCATCGATGGCATGCTGCCCGCGAGCTTTACTGAAGACCCCTGGGGAAGCAGTACCCTATGGTCGCTAAGCGTGAATAGCGCCCTGTTTGTACTGTTCTCCCTGTTCACCCGCCATACGAATAAGGAACGGGAGATCGCCGATGCCTGCTGCAAGGAAAGCCTCGCTCCACCCAGTGGTCGCCCCATGGCCAGTTCGGTGCAGGAGATCACCGAACGGCTCAGCCAGGTGGCCGGCCCGGAGATGGCCCGCCATGAAGTCCGCCGCGCCCTGACTGATCTGGGGCTGACGGAATCCGAACTGCGGGGCAGCGAACTCAGCCGCCTGCGTGAACGCATTGAGCGTAATCTTTCCGGCCTGGTCGGGCCGATGCTGGCACGGATGATCGTCGATGAACGACTGGCCCTGGACCCCGGCGCACGCTCAGCCCTCTCCGATACCATTCAATTCGTGGAACAGCGCCTGGCGGTCTCACGCACCCAGCTGCGTGGTCTGGCCGCTGAACTGGATCAACTGCGTCGCTATCATCGTCAGGTCTTGCAGGACCTGCCTCTTGGGGTTTGCTCGATCAGCCTGGAGGGACATGTCATCAGCTGGAACAATGCCATGGAGGCCATCGCCGGACTCCCTGCCAGCAGCGTAATGGGGCAGCATATCCGCCAGTTACCCAGCCCCTGGTCCGGCCTGTTGGCTGGCTTTCTGGATACCGACGAACAACAACTACGCAAGGTGAAATTACAATTGCGCCGCGACACACGCGTACTCAATCTACACAAATCCGCCATCGATGACCCGGCAGAAAGCCCCGAGGCAGGACAGCGCGGTTCGGTGATCCTGGTCGAAGATCTAAGTGAACTACACATCCTTGAAGCCGAGTTGACACACAGTGAGCGCCTTGCCTCCATCGGTCGCCTGGCCGCCGGGGTTGCCCATGAGATCGGTAACCCGGTCACCGGTATCGCCTGCCTCGCCCAGGACCTGCAACACGACAGCGAGGATGCCCAATTCCGACAGGAGGGCCTTAAGCAAATCCTCGAACAAACCCGCCGCATCACCAACATCGTGCAATCGCTGGTCAAGTTCAGCCACGGTGGTTCCACCAAGGACTACACTCCGGAGAGCGTCGACATCTGCCAATCGGTGGATGAGGCGGTACGTCTGGTACGTCTCAGCCAAACTGGCAAACAGATGCACTATCAGCTGGATTGTGATCACAGTCTGCGGATACGCGGCGATCGCCAGCGGATGATCCAGGTCTTCGTCAATCTGCTGAGCAATGCCTGCCATGCATCACTCAGCGAGCAAACCATCCAGATAGCGATACAACGAGATGGCCGTCACGCCTCGATCACCGTACAAGATCAGGGCCACGGCATTCCGGAGGAATATCTTGACCGGGTCTTTGAACCTTTCTTTACCACCAAGCAACCCGGTGAAGGCACTGGCCTTGGGCTGCCGCTGGTCTACAGCATTGTGCAGGAACACGGCGGCAGCATCGAGATCGACAGCAGCACCGGCAAGGGCACCCGGGTACAGATCCGCATCCCCTTGGAACATGCCATGTAAACCATAAGCACCAAAATATCTCACCGCAAAGACGTAAAGGCGCAGATTTTAATAAAGGCGATAACGACTCGCCCCCACCTCAGTAGTGCATAACACCGAAAAGAGATTTTCTCGCCAAGACGCCAAGAAAGGATTTATGCCCAGGGATGGGCGGTATTTCAGTACGCCAGGAGGCAGCGTACTGA
>JACUTZ010000082.1 GCA_014859545.1 Gammaproteobacteria bacterium | reverse complement strand
TGAACATAAGGCAGGACGCCGGTAGCCATGTGCCCGCGCCCGACGATCTCCCCATCGATCACCAATACCGAGACAATCGGAATACCCCCCTCGGCGGCACCCTTCTTCGCCTCGTCGATGGCGGCCTGCAGGAATTTGTCCATGGTATACCTCACAGTGTGTTAACCGGCCCAGCATAACCAATACCGGGGGATCTTGCGAAAGCCATAGGAAATCACCGGCAAATATAAAAAGCATTATGCGTCGGACGAAGCGACCACCCTGATGTGGCAGGCCTATCCGGGTGTCTGTCCTGGATCAGATAAGCCGTGTTCCCTATGAGCCGAATAATTGCTATATTCGGCTCATAATATGATTCGAATAGTTGGGGTAATCGGCTCATGTATATCTGGCAACATCCGGACTGGCCCCATTTCACCTGGCAGGCGGCAACCCTTGAAGCGCGCCTGAAGTCCCTGGGTCAGTTGCAGGCACGCCTGCTTGGCAAGGTGGCGAGTCTGCCGGTCGAGGCGGATCGGGAGGCACAGATGGATGCACTGATCCAGAACGCCATTCGCACCAGCGAGATCGAGGGTGAATACCTGAATGTCGAGTCGGTACGTTCCTCTGTCGCCCGCCGACTGGGTCTGTTGCGTGCTGGCGTGCCGGACAAGTCCACCGCACAGACCGACGGCCTGATCGGCCTGTTGATCGATGCCAGCGTGAATTACCAGCAACCCCTCACCGTACAACGTCTTTGTGATTGGCAGGCAGCGTTGTTCCCCCAGGGAGCGGGTTTGCTGGCGGAGATCAACATCGGCACCCTGCGTGGTGACGATCCGATGCAGGTCATCTCGGGGCGAGTCGACCGACCCACCGTCCATTTTGAGGCACCACCACGCGCAGCACTGGAGCGGGAGCTGGAGCAGTTTCTGGATTGGTTTAACCACCTACCCATGCAACTGAACGGACTGTTGCGCGCCGGCATCGCCCACCTCTGGCTGGTCACTCTGCACCCCTTTGACGATGGCAATGGCCGCGTAACACGCGCCGTCACCGACATGGCCCTGGCCCAGGCAGAACAGCAGGCGATTCGTTTTTACTCCCTCAGCGCGGCCATCATGGCGCGGCGGCGCGAGTACTATCGGCAACTGGAGGCGGCACAAAAGGGCAACATGGATATCACGCCCTGGCTGGAGTGGTTTCTGCGAGTATTGGAGCAGACGATGGAACAGGCCATCCAACGCCTCCACTACGTGTTGGCCAAGAGCCGTTTTTGGCAACGGCACGCCCAAACCGTGTTGAGCGAACGCCAGATCAAGGTACTCAACCGCTTGCTGGATAACATGGGTGAAGAGTTTGTGCATGGCATCAACGCCTCAAAATATCAGGCCCTGGCCAAGGTCAGTAAACCCACCGCGACACGTGACCTGGCCGACCTTCTGGAAAAAGGCTGTATAGAACGATTGCCCGGTGGTGGTCGCAGCACCCGCTATGCGGTTGCGTTGAGTAGCGTTGAGTAACGAGCGGGACAAGCTGATGGCAGATACCACACCCCACAACCCGACGCTCTCCCTGTTCCACGATGTGGCGGAAGGCGATGTGGATACCGGCATGCTGAGCTGGCCATCACCGCAGCGTTTCCCGCTCAACCTTGCCCATGCCGGGGTCGGGGATGTCGTCCTGCAGGATCTGCGTAGCGCCGCCTCGCCGCTGATCGTCACCGGCTATGCCGGGCTGGATCAGGTGATCGACTTTATCGCCGACTGTCCGCAAACCAGCGCGGTGCGCCTGCTGCTGGGTAACGAACCCTTCGATTCACGCCGCGACAGCTTTGAGCTGGGCAAGCACTCCTTCCCCCGCGAGGTGGAAAAATACTGGCTGGCGCGCGGGATCTCCTTGCTGCTCAGCGCCAAGCTGATCCTGTGCATCGAACGACTCAAGGCCAGACAGGTGCAGGCCCGCTATCTGCCAGGCGGCAAGCGCCTGCATGCCAAGGTCTATCTGGGCGACGAGGGGGTGACGCTGGGTTCAAGCAACTTCACCCGCCCCGGCCTCTATGGCCAGCACGAGGCCAATGTGCGTTTCACCCGCAAGGGCGAGAGTGCGCGTTATCAGGAGGCGTCCCAGATCGCCGAGAACTACTGGCAACTGGGCAGCGATTACAACGCGCAGCTGATCGCCCTGCTGGAAAGGCTATTGAAGGTGGTGCCCTGGCAGGAGGCAATGGCGCGGGCCTGCGCCGAATTGCTGGAAGGGGAGTGGGCGCAGGCCTATCTGCAGCGCGACAACCTGGCCGACATCGAGACCCTGTGGCCCTCCCAGCGCAAGGGGATTGCCGAGGCCCTGTATATCCTCGACAACCACGGCAGCGTGCTGGTGGCCGATGCCACCGGCTCGGGCAAGACCCGCATGGGGGTCAACCTGATCGGTGCGGTGCGCGATCACATCCTGCGCTCCAACCGCCTGCGCCGGGGCATGGCGATGATGATCTGCCCGCCCACCGTCAAGCAATCCTGGAACGACGAGGCGATGCGCGCCTCCACCCCGCTGAATGTGTATTCCCATGGCGAACTGAGTCACGGCAAGAGCCGGGGCCACGACCACACCGTCGAGGCCTTACGCCGCGCGCAGATCCTCTGCGTCGACGAGGGACACAACTTCCTCAACATCGGCTCGGCCCGCACCCAGCACCTGTTGCGCAACATGGCCGATCACGTGCTGCTGTTCACCGCCACGCCGATCAACAAAAGCGCCACCGATCTGCTGCGCATCGCCAACATGCTGGGGGCCGACAATCTGGAGGAGAGCACCATCAAATCCTTCCGCCAGATGCTCGGGGCGAAAAAGCTCAGCCGCTCCCTTACTGAAGACGAGATCAGCGCGCTGCGCGAGGAGATCAATCGTTTCAGCGTGCGCCGCACCAAGTCGCAACTGAACCACATGGTGGACCAGGAGCCAGAGCAGTATCGCGACCACACCGGCAAGACCTGTCGCTACCCCGAACACCGCCCGCAACTCTACGGCCTGCACGAAAGCGAGCGGGATCGTGAGATCGCCATGGAGATCCGCCAGCTGGCCGATCAACTCCATGCCGTCTCACACTTCGTCAAACCCATCGAGATGCCCAAGGTCTTTCGTGAGCAGGGGCTGAGCGAGGAGAAATACCTGCAAGGGCGGCTGAACTCGGCCAGCAAGATCGCCGCCTATATGATCATGGTTTCCTTGCGCTCCTCGCGCATCTCCCTGGCCGAGCATATCCACGGCACACGCAAGGCGATGGAGGATTTTGGCCTCCGTGGTTTTCGCAAGCAGAACATGGGAGAGGGCGCCTGCGACCGGCTGGAAGGCATCATGGGCCAGCTACCGGAAAACCGGCTGTCGATTGCCCTGCCGGAGTGGCTGACGGATGTCGAGGCGCACAAGGAAGCCAGTCGCCACGACTACAAAATATATAAAAGCATCTACCGCCTGATCCGCGAGATGTCTGACGGGCGCGAACAACGCAAGGCCGCGCTGTTGCGCGAGTTGATCGGACCACACCAACTGGTGCTGGCCTTCGACAGCCGCCCGATCACCCTGGCCTATATCGAACAGGCCATCCTGGCCGAAGGCGGCGCGATCAAGGTGATCACCGCCACCGGCGACAGCCCTGATAAAAAGCAGCGGATCATGGAGGCCTTCAAACATGGCTCGACCCGGCGCAACCTGATCGGCCTGTGCTCCGACAGCCTATCCGAAGGGGTCAACCTGCAACAGGCCTCGGTGATGGTGCACCTGGATATGCCCAGCGTGGTGCGCATCGCCGAACAGCGCGTCGGCCGGGTGGATCGCATGGACAGCCCACATGAGGTGATCGACGTGTGGTGGCCGGACGATGCCACGGAATTCGGCATCTCCTCCGATGAACGCTTCATCGAGCGCTACGAAACCGTGGACAGCCTGCTCGGCTCCAACATGCCACTGCCCGACAAGATGACCGAAGGCCGCGCCCGTACCCTGAGCGCCAAAGAGCTGTTGCAGGAATATGAACAGGGGCGCGGGCATGAAGAATGGGACGGCATCAGCGACGCCTTCAGCCCGGTGCGCAGACTGGTCGAGGGCCGTCATGCCCTGGTAGCGGAGAAGGTGTACCAGGCCTACCGCCACAGCAGCGCCAAGGTGTTATCCCGTGTCAGCCTGGTGCGCGCCCGTACCCCCTGGGCCTTCTTCTGCCTCTCCGCCGGCAGCTTCGAGACCCCGCGCTGGCTGATGATCCACAGGCCGAACGGCAAACCGCTGCACCAACTGGAGGCCATCGCTGCCGCCCTGCGCGAACGCCTCGTCGATGGCGTCGAAGAACTGGCCATGAATGCCCAGGCCTCGCGTCAGCTCAAGGAATTTATCGACCAGCTCACTCACAGCGAAAAGGCCCTGCTGCCCCGGCGCAAACAACGCGCCCTGGAAGAGATGGAAGCGGTGATAAAACACTATCTGGCACTGGCAGGCGAAGAGCAGGAGCAACAACGCATCGACGCCTACACCGAACTGCTGCACGCCATCACCCAGCCCCAACACCAACCCAACTGGGACGAGGTCGCCTCCCGCTGGCTGGACCTGATCCGCCCCATCTGGCACGAGCAACTGCAAAGCGCACGGGTCAAGCTACTGCTGCTGCGCGATATCCGCCCCGCGCTCAAGTCCCGCGAGGCCGAACTTGGCCCCAAAATCATCGAGGCCTTCGCCGAATTCCCCATGCAACAGCCGCTGGACGAACGCATCATCGCCTGCATCGTTGGGGTGGCGGGGTGAAATGGGTGTCAGGCAAGGAAACATCAACAAAAGCATGTTCACCTTATATCTATGTACATTAATAATGAACGTGTTATATTTTTGAACAAGACGCCTGTAGCAGGACTTTTTTGTACATTAATGAATAGTGTTCATTATTAATGTACGATGGCAATTAATGAACAACATGAATCACGAAACAGGGACAGAGCAGGAAATCCTCAATCGCGCTATCCAGGCCGTGGAGCGCGAAGCCGGGGTACGTCTGCACAAGCAAAAAATGGCCGTGCAAGTCGAGGGGCTGTGGATCGACGCCATTCTTCAGCTTGAGCCCGGCGAGCAAACCTTCATCGCCGAGGTGAAAAAATGGGCCCAACACGCCAACCTTGGCGCGCTAATCCATCAAATTCAGCAATTGCCTGAAACGGGTCTCCTGGTCGCCGATTACATCAATCCAAAGATGGCGGTAAAGCTCCGTGAGCAGGGTGTGCAGTTCATCGATACCTTCGGCAACGCCTATATCGATCAACCGCCGGTATATGTGTATGTCACCGGCAACCGGCAAAACGGTCTGCGGCCCGAGTGGACGGTTGGCAAGACAGGGACGAACCGCGCCTTTGAACCGACTGGTCTGAAGGTTATCTACGCCTTCCTGTGCGAACCCAGGCTTGTAAATGCCCCTTATCGTGAGATTGCAGAAACGGCAGGTGTTGCCCTGGGTACGGTTGGCTGGGTCATCAACGGCCTGAAGGCGGCCAAGCTGCTCATCGACAAGGGTAAGAAGCGGGGACGGCAACTGACCAACTACCGGAAATTGCTGGATCGCTGGGTCGAGGCCTGGCCGGAGAAGCTCAGGCCAAAACAATTGGTGGGAGAGTTCATCGCCGATGAGCCTTACTGGTGGAAGACCATTGAGATCGGGGAGTTTGGTGGCTATTGGGGTGGCGAGGTCGCCGCGGCAAAATATACCGATTACCTCAAGCCCAAGGTCGTCACCCTCTACCTGCCGGAACAAAGGCGGGCAGCGCTGCTACGCGAAGCCCGCCTTGGGAGGGCAATAGATCCAGCCGAAGCTGGGGCCGCAACGGTACTAATCTACCAGCCGTTCTGGCCGGAGGCATTCAACGCGCTGTATATAAAGGATAAAGGTCTGGTTCACCCCATCCTGGTTTACGCTGATCTGATCGCCACAGGCGATCCGCGTAACATGGAAACGGCAAGGAGGCTATACGATGAGCATATCGCTGGACGTATCGGGCAGGATTGACAGGGGCACCGTAGAGCTGCTTCGTACGGTAGACCGGCTGATGCAGCAACTGGCGATCCCCTATGTTGTCATCGGCGCCACGGCGAGAGACATGGTATTGCACTATGGCTATGGTGCGGATGTCGAGCGTGCAACCCAGGATGTCGATTTCGCCATAGAAGTACCGAACTGGGCGGCCTTCGATGCACTCAAGCAGAAATTGGCCGAGACAGGCTTTGAGCTGACGAGAGAGCAACACCGGCTGAAAAGTTCGTCAGGAGCGGTCGTCGATATCGTTCCTTTTGGCGAGGTGGAAAAGGAGAAAGGCTCCATTGCCTGGCCACCGAAAGGTGATGTGGTGATCAGCGTCCTCGGCTTCCAGGAGGTGAGCGATAACGCGGATCGGGTACGGGTTGATAATGAACCGGAGCTGATAGTCCCGGTTGCCACTCCCGCAGGGATGGCATTGCTGAAACTGATCGCCTGGTTCGACAGGGTGAGGGAGAAGCGGGTCAAGGACGCGCAGGATCTTTCCTACCTGCTTGACAGTTATGAACGGATTCCGGCTGTCAAAGATGCACTTTACAGCGAAGCCTGGACTCCAATAATGGAGAGATATGGCTGGGATCTAACCCGGGCAGCCGCCCGAATGCTCGGCCATGATGCGGCAACCATGGCACGTAAAAATACCCGCACTGAAATCCTGGCGCTCATGAGTGCGGGGAATAAGCTGGAACAGCTGGTTGCTGAGATGTGCACAGGAAATTCTGCACACCAGTACGAACACTATAAGCGGCTGCTGTCGGCGTTTGCCGAAGGCTTTGAGGCATTCCAGAAAGCACGCAACTGGGGATCGCACTAGAACCCGACAGCATTGGTCACGTTGGGGCGCAACCGGTTAAACGCCATGCCAGGGGTAAGCCTGCCGTGCGTGGAATAAGGAAGAAAATCAGACGACATATTTCATAAAATCAAAATACACAAAGAATTTTTCCTGTATATTTCTATTTCTTGTGATATAAGGACCTGTAACCCGGCCATATTTTAAGGTGAGCCATGGAACGCAGCGGAACCTACCGACAAACACTTACTGGCTACAGGGCATTTTATCCTGCCGATCTGCCGCCTGTGCCGCCGCTCAGCCTGGATGGCGAGATGGCCCTGCTGCTGTCGGAGGCGGATCGTGCCCTGGGGGCGATCAACACCATCGCCAGCGTGTTGCCCAACCCCGATCTCCTGGTCGCGATGTTCATCCAAAAGGAGGCCCTCCTTTCATCCCAGATCGAGGGCACCCAGTCCTCCCTCACAGACGTCCTCGGGGCCGATGAGGAGCACGTGCCCACGGTCGATGTGGGTGAGGTGGTCAACTACGTTAAGGCGATGCGCCATGGCTTGCGCCGCCTGCGGCAGGAGGACTTTCCCATGTCCTTACGCCTGCTGCGCGAGATCCACGGTGTCTTGATGCAACAGGTGCGTGGTGGCAAACCTGCGCTGACCCCCGGCGAGTTTCGCACCGGGCAAAATTGGATCGGTGGGGCCAATCTGAAAACAGCGCGCTTCATCCCCCCGCCCCCCGATGCAATGCAGGCATCGCTGGATAATCTGGAAAAGTACCTCTACGTCACCGACGACCTGCCGGTGTTGGTACAGTGCGCCCTGATCCATTATCAGTTCGAAACCATTCACCCCTTCAACGATGGCAATGGCCGTCTTGGCCGCCTGCTGATCACCTTTTTCCTGGTATGGCGCGGCGTACTGGAGGAGCCGATGCTCTACCTCAGTGCCTACCTAAAGACCCACCAACAGGAGTATTACGACCGCCTGATGCAGGTACGCAACAGCGGCAACTTCGAGGCCTGGGTGCGTTTCTTCCTGGAAGGCGTGGTCAGTGTCTCCGAGCAGGTGGTCAGCACCACCAAGCGCCTGCAACAACTGGAGCGGGACGATACGGACCGGCTTATCGCCGCCAATGCCGGGCAAGAGGGCATCCGCCTGTTGCGCCACCTGATGCAACAACCGGTGGTGATGGTCAAGGATGTGGAAAAGGCGCTGAGCGTCAGCTACAGCAAGGCCAACACGCTCATCGCCATCTTTGAAAAGGCCACCATCCTCAAACAGATCAGCAAGGGGAGGCGTAATAGAAAGTTCAGCTATGAGACCTACATCGATATTCTGGCGGAAGGCACCGAGCTTGGCCAGGTCGAGGAGTAAAATTGTAGACTGACTCAACAAGCCAGAGAGCTTGCTACACGAAATAGACAACCCTACCCCAAGCCCGTATTATCGAAATCAAAGCAAAAAGACATAAGCCCTTGATAAGGCAAGCAACGCATGAGTCCGCCGGATGGTCAAATAAATGAAGCACTCATCCGCAAAGCGATAGATCAAAAGCCGATCGCCGCCGGGGTAATGGGCCTGTAAGCCACCAGGAGATACCCGCATGGACAAGCAAGCTATTCAATACCCAATAACACCTTGTGAAACAATTGGTTGCGATGCCATAGATCATTTTCGTGGCGTCACGAAGATGATCGGGCAGGGTAGTAGGGTGACTTGTAAGAAAGGCTTACAAGTTCGCAAAGTCGGTGATGGCAACTAGGCAACGAGCGAAACTTACGGATTGATTTTTGAAAGGAGAGTAACCATAATGGTTACCAGAAAGGACGAAGAAAGACGCGACAGGCCGGAATATTCCCTGCAACGGATCAGGGAAATAGCCGCACAAGGAAAGGTTCAGTACCTTTCAAGTCGCGTCACCATGGATGTGGAGAACCTGGAGTTCACGCCGGACGATGTACATGAATGCCTTCGAGCCCTGGAAGCGAAACACTTCCGGGGCTCTGTGCGCTATGAAGGAACGCGGATTTGGCTCGATGAGTACCTTATTACCTGTAAAGGCCAGCGCGAAATAGGCGACAACCTCTATATCAAATTGAAACTCGACCGCGACTGTATCTGGATCTATCTCGCATCGTTTCATCGGGAGCGATAAAGATGAGTAAAAAACCAATGATATGCCCTGTATGCGAAGAGGGGCATCTGCACGAAGACCACTTTGCTGGTGATTTCAAGCATGGGGATAAGCTTGTTCATGTGGATGATCTGGAGTGTTACCGTTGCAACACCTGTGGGGCCGATCCGGTAATGGAAGATCAGATCCGCCGCAACCACCTGAAAGTCGCCGACGCCAAGCGTCGTATGGATGGCCTGTTGAGCGGTGCAGAGATCAAGGCCACCAGAGAATTATTGCATCTCTCCCAGAACGAGGCGGCTGAGCTGTTTGGCGGTGGAGCCAATGCCTTTTCCAAATACGAGCGCGGCGATGTGCTGCAAAGCAAGCCGATGGATCGCCTGCTGCGACTCACCGCCCGCTATCCCGTTTTGCTCAATGCCTTGCGGGAAGAGTGTGGCATGAAGGCGGTGGCCGAAGATGAGCATGAAGGCAGATGTCGGGTTACGCTACGCTAACCCGACCTACATAAGAGATGGTACCAAAGCCAACGTAGGTCGGGTTAGGCGTCTACGCCGTAACCCGACAATGCCGGTATCGTAGAGGTACTAATACCGATTCACCAAGCCAGGGGGCTTGCTACACGAAATAGACAACCCCACCCCAAGCCCGTATTACCGAAACCAAAGCAAAAAGACATAAGCCCTTGATAAGGCACGCAACGGATGAGTCCACCGGATGGTCAGATCAATGAAGCACTCACCCGCAAGGCGATAGACCATTTTCGTGGCGTCACGAAAATGGTCTATTTGTGTGGTGGGACAAAACGCGAGATGGAAGACTTCATGCTCACACGACTTGCTTGCGGCAATAGGTGTCCCGGATAACGGGCACCCCAATTTGGAATCCATAAATGGCCATACCCGATTACCAGTCCATCATGCTGCCCTTGCTGAAGTTAACCGGCGATGGTCAGCAACTCGCCGAGCTGATGATCGAACACAACCTTGGTGTGACCCGCAAGGAGGTCTACGAGGTGAAACAGATCGATAGCGACTACTTCAGCGAAGAGAACTAATTGGAAACCATGGCATGACCAGCAACGAAGAACAGCAATTCCTCAACGAGCTCGACAAAAAGCTCTGGACCAGCGCCGACAAGCTGCGCTCCACGCTCGACGCCTCGCAGT
>JACUTZ010000228.1 GCA_014859545.1 Gammaproteobacteria bacterium | reverse complement strand
CCCTAGCCCCTAGCCCCTAGCCCCTAGCCCCTAGCCCCTAGCCCCTAGCCCCTAAAATCATCGAATATTGATAATTGTCTGGGTGATGGCGTCTTCCGTGGAGATCATCTTGGCATTGGCCTGGAAATCACGTTGCGCGATGATCATGTTGACCAGCTGGGTGGAAAGATCCACATTCGAGGCCTCAAGCGCACCAGACTGGATCTGGCCAAAGGTACCGCGGCCTGCCTGGCCACGCACGATGTCCCCCGAGGCAAAGGTCTGCGCCCAGTTGGTGTCGCCCACGGGTTGCAATCCATTGGGGTTGGCAAAGCGGGCCATGGCCACTGCACCCAAGATCTGCGACTGACCGTTGGTATAACGCGCATAGACCACACCCTTCGAATCGATGGCGATACCACTGATGCGACCAGAGGTATAACCATCCTGTACGATGGAATTGACGGCCGATTCACCCGCGAACTGAGTACTGGCATCAAAATCCACACTCAAATCGAGGATGGCTGCGCCATTAGCGGGATCAAAGGTGCCGTAATTGATTATTGCCGGATCAGGATTCAGCATCCTCCCGTCCTGGCCGAACTCTATCGTTTCAGCACCGCCGACCTGGGTACCATCCACGGTCATGTAGGTATCCCAAAAGTTGTCGGCCGTCTTGACAAAATACAGGGTCTGAATGTGACTGCTGCCCAGTGAATCGAAGATCGTGGTCGAGGTGGAATAGTTGTAGGTATTCGGGTCCACATGGTCAAACGGTGCTACCAGCGGTGGTTCGTTACTGGCATCGACGTTGAGATTGATCTCGGTCATGGTGGTAGCGCTGGCCGGGCTGGCGGCATTGCTCAGGAACAGATCCTGCGGCGTCGTATTGTTGACGATGCCATCGTCATCCGTCTGATAACCCTGCAGGCGCTGCCCCCGACTATTGACCATGTAACCTTCGCGGTCGATCAGATAGGCCCCGGCACGGGTAAAAAGTTCAGTACCATCAGTGTCCTTGATAATGAAGTAACCTTCACCCGTGATCGCCAGATCAAGGGTGTTATCGGTGAACTCCACATTACCCTGGGAAAATTGCTGCGCGATATTCGCTACGCGTACGCCGCTTCCCACCTGACTGGTCGAGGAGAAGCTGCTGGTATAGATATCGGCAAACTCGGCTCGCGAACGCTTGAATCCGTTGGTGCTGGCATTGGCAATATTGTTGCCGGTAACGCTCAGATTGGTTTGTGCGGCAGTCAAGCCGCTAAGCGATGTCTGAAAGGCCATGATGATTCTCCTGCAATAATAGACAATGGACTAACGGATTTCGCGCACTTGCGAAAACGCCATCGGACCAACATTTGCCAAATTCAATACCGGTTCACGACCGGAGGATAAGGTGACGCTTTCGACCCTGGCAGCTACATAGGTACCGATTGCCTCTCGTTTACCGTCGATCACCGCTTCGGCTTCAAGCTGATAATTACCTGCTGGCAGACGTGTGCCATCGGATAGGCGACCGTCCCAGGCAAAGGCTACCTTGCCAGCCGGATGGCTCCCCAGCGAGATCTGGCCCAGCAGCGCCCCAGCCGGGCTATACACATTCAAACCGACGCTTGGGCTTGATGCGTGCAGTTCAACATTGCCATTGAGCGTGCCATCCACCGGCAGGCTGCCCCAGTTACCCGGCACCAAAACCTCGCGGCCCACCAGGCTGGAGGCCTGCAGCGCCTGGGA
>JACUTZ010000227.1 GCA_014859545.1 Gammaproteobacteria bacterium | reverse complement strand
TCGGCATCTTGCTAATCCCTGAAATTACCCTGATTTTCCAAAAACCAATTATAGGTTTGTCTCAGACCATCTTCCAGGCTGACTTTTGCTTTCCAGCCCAGGCGCTCCAGACGAGATACATCCATGCGTTTTCGTGGGGTACCGTCGGGTTTGCTGGTGTCCCATTCTATCTTGCCCTGGTAGCCAATCACGCTTGCGACGGTTTCGGTAAGCTCTCTGATAGTGCAATCAATCCCTGTGCCTACGTTGATGTGGGAGAGCATCGGCTGTGTTTCACGCTGATAGGTGTCGGTGCTCAGGTTCATCACGAATACGGAGGCCTCGGCCATGTCGTCCACATGGAGGAATTCGCGCATGGGTGTGCCGGTTCCCCAGGCATGCACTACGGGGGCATTGGCTAGCTTGGCTTCATGGAAGCGGCGGATAAGGGCCGGGATGACGTGGGAGTTCTCTGGGTGGAAGTTGTCGTTTTCACCATACAGATTAGTGGGCATGACACTGCGATAATCCCGCCCATATTGGCGGCTGTAGCTTTCGCAGAGCTTGATGCCGGCGATCTTGGCAATGGCGTATGGCTCGTTGGTGGGTTCCAGGATGCCAGTGAGTAAGGCGTCTTCGCGCATGGGTTGCGTTGCCAGCTTGGGGTAGATACAGGAGGATCCAAGAAAGAGCAGCTTTTGCACACCATGCTGGTGGGCGGCATGGATGATGTTGGCCTGGATCATCAGGTTTTCGTAGATAAACTGGGCAGGGTATTCATTATTGGCGTGTATGCCCCCTACCTTGGCTGCGGCAAGATAGACCTGGTCTATCTGCTGTTCGGCAAAGAAGGCTTGTACGGCGGCCTGATTGGTAAGGTCCAGATCGGCATGGGTGCGGGTGATGATTGTGGCATCCGGGCTGATGCGCGCAAGCTGCCGTGTGATGGCAATCACCGGGATGATTTCGTCGATTAGGGCTAAGGGGCCGTGTTTGAGTTCGCCCGCCGGATAGGATTCGGCGTGGATGTGGCTGATTTTTTTTGAGTTTTAGTGCCGCTTTTAACCAAGCCTTTGCGCCATCATTTTAGGGTTTATTCGATTATCCAGGACAGCCACAATCAGTACTTCATTTTCGTTTGGTAGTTGATAATAAATCGAAAATGGAAATGTTCGCGCAATCATCCTATATTGACCGAAAACTTTAGAGTGTACTCCTGCAAAGAAACGCAGTCGCTCGATGTCTAACATTAGGCTATCGACACAATATTCACCTAGCGTTGGATCTACTTTTGCGTAAAACTTTTTGGCGAGAATCAGATCTTTTTCTGCGGAGGGTGTGAATATGATTTACTTGGTCATTTTTTAAGCGCTGCGCGCACTTGATCGAATGTTTTCCATGTATCAGGTTCGTGAACTTCATGCGCTCTCGATTCCAGAATGCCCTCATGCCATGCAGGGGATTCAAACTCGGCTGCATTCTTCGACAATGCGCTCATGACGATTTCCATTAACTCTACTTTGGTGCTTAAAGGCAGTTCATCTATTTTTTGAGTATCTACAAGCATCGCTAATCTCCCTTTAAATTATTGCTGATCACTTTAGCAAATCTGCAAGAAATTGCCCATAGCCGTTTTTGCTGAGGGCTTGGGCGGTCTGGGCGATTTGCTCGTTGCTGAGCCAGTCGTTACGCTAGGCGATTTCTTCCAGGCAGGCGATTTTGCGGATAACAGAATTAATTCCGATCTCGACAC
>JACUTZ010000226.1 GCA_014859545.1 Gammaproteobacteria bacterium | reverse complement strand
CGGCAGCAAAAAAAGCAAGCCAAAAAATGAAAACACCACATCAAAAAAACGAATCACGATTCATGTTTCCTTGCAGTCGAAATAGCGATAAAAATATGCATGTAATTCATCGAAACTTTCCGCGGTTAGAGAGCCCTATTTTTTGATAATCACTTTTTTTGAGATCACAAAAGTTTTTCGCAGCATTACCTTGGTCGGAGCGCCAGGTCGGAGTGCCAGGCCAAAGCATCGATCTCCAGCTCGATGAAGTACAATGTCGACCACGGGCTCGACACTCCGGCCCTCACCGCTAATCCCTTCGCGGCCCCTGCGTCTCTGCGCGAGCGAGCTTTTTATTTACGCCTCTCCTTGCCCCTTACTCCCTAGCCCATAACCTCCTTGTCCCTGCAACTCAACGGAAAGGATTTACCAGACGAACCCCCAGCCCATTGAAGTCTTTTATGTTTCTGGTAACCACAGACAAGTCATGAATCAGCGCGATGGCCGCAATTTGTTTATCGACAGGATGCTGCGGGCTGGGTGACATCAGCCTGCCCCAGACCTGCGCACAGTCCAGATCGAAATCGAGGATATGGTCGGCATAGTTCGTCGTCACAACGTCGAGCCAGGACTCAAGCTTATTCGCCTGCACCAAATCACCACGCTGGCGAATAGTTTCCAGGCCACGGCGGATTTCCCCAACAGTATGCACGGCAATGAACAGGTCTGCCTCATGGGCTGATTGCCAGAACTCTCGCACACCAACATTCGCCCTACTACCCTTGCGGGCCTCACTGATAACGTTGGTGTCAACCAGAAACATCAGCCAGCCTGGCCACGAAAATCGAAGTCCCCATCCTCGCCAACGTTAGGCATGCTGGCAAACACCTCGGCGACCGAACGGCGTGGCGGACGCTGCAATACCTGGCGAAGAATTTCACGATGCTCCGCCTCCGCACTACGGCCATGAGCTGCGGCCACCTGTTTCAGAGCGCGCACCAACTCCTCATCAATATTTCTCACTACAAGATTGGTAGCCATATCAAACAACTTCACAACCTGATATCAATGATTCCATTGTAGCGACAAATGATTGCATTGCAATCAAACTTTGCCCTAGCTCCTAGCTCCTAGCTCCTAGCTCCTAGCTCCCTAATCCCAAATCACCCACCGCCCGCGCCACTCCCCAACCAATCTGCCAGAGGGCTGGCCTCCTACACACCAAACCCGGCACCAATCTGTAGGAGCCGAGCCCCCTCGGCGATTCTCTCCGGATCGCACCACCCCCAACCAATCGGCCAGAGGGCTGGCCTCCTACACACCAAACCGTAGGAGCCGGGCCCCTTGCCCTTCCGCTTGTCTCTGCCTTTAACCCTTGCTGTCAACCCAATTCAGAAATGTCCCCTATTGAGCAAAGCAGAAGCGTCCCCACCAAGATGCTTGGTTCTTGTGTTTGTGCCTGCGCCGGGGTGATTTTGACTCTGCGTCGCCAAGGGTGATCCGGCGCTGGTTTGTAGGTTGGCTTGGCGGCCTGTCTTGCCTTGGCCTGGTCGACGCTGTAGTGGACGCTTTTCTCATCATCAAGCGGTGTGGGCGGTTCACCCTCGGCCAACAATTTCCGGCACGGGTGTTGACCTTGCGAGGTGCCCCCGGTATTATTCGCCGCGTTGACATTATTCCCCTGTAGTTCAGTCGGTAGAACACCGGACTGTTAATCCGTATGTCGCTGGTTCGAGTCCAGCCGGGGGAGCCACACAGCAGTAAATAAAACCGGCCTCGTGCCGGT
>JACUTZ010000081.1 GCA_014859545.1 Gammaproteobacteria bacterium | reverse complement strand
AGGATGGTAGTGTGCTGATGGCTAAATCTGCCCCGTCCGTTCGCGGCAGAGCCGCTCCTACTCAGCCCTCATCAATCAGGACTCATTATCGCCAGCCGCTGCTGTTGAGCTCATATCCGGCCAGCATCTGTACGTAATTGGCCCGCTCATAGGCCGAGGGATCACTGATCTGATTATGCGCCAGCACCCCACGGGCCTGATCCAGGGTTTCATAAGGGCTATCATCCAGCCAGTGCACAATACCATCATGAATACGACGCAGATGACGCGGTCCATGACGTAGCAAGACGCTGCACAGGTGGGTGATGTCGGCCCCCGCGAGGATCAATTTGATCGCGTCCTCATGATTGTGTACCCCGCCGGTGGCCGCCAGCGAAAGTTTTACCTTACCGCGCAGTATCCCCAACCAGCGCATCGCCAACAGGGCATCGTCGGAGCGGGATAGGTGCAGGGTGGTGGACAGACGCAGGCTGTCGATGTCGATATCCGGTTGATAGAAACGATTGAACAGGGATACGCCGTTGGCGCCCGCTGCCTGCAACTGAGCGACAAAATTCCCCAATGAACTGAAATAGGGGGAGAGCTTGACGGTGATCGGGATATCCACCACCGCACGCAGTTCCTTGAGCAGGGCGATGTAGTGCTGTTCCATCTCACTGCCGCTGATAGTGGGATTGGCGGCCACGGTATAGGCGTTCAATTCCAGTGCATCGGCACCGGCCTCGGCCAGTAGCTTGCCGTTTTCCACCCAGCCACTCAAGGAGACGCCATTCAGGCTGGCGATCACCGGGATCGCCAGGCTCTCCTTGAGGCGTCGGATCTGCTCCAGATAGCTTTCCAACTCATCGCCACTGGCCGAGGACTGCGGCAGGAAACTCGAGGCCTCGCTATGTCCCACATCGCGCTGCTCCAGCAGGCGTAACTGGTGGGCCTCCTGCACCTGCATGGTTTCCTCAAACAGCGAATACATCACCAGCGCGGCGGCGCCGGCATCCTCCAATTGTCTGGCGGTATCCAGGCTGCGACTCAGTGGTGAGGCCGAGGGTACCAGCGGGTTTTTTAATTCCAGACCCAGATAGTGACTGCGTAAATCCATGGTTTACCCCTCTTGCTTATCTTGTTCTGATGCCGGTTTGTCGTAATGCATGGCCGCCAGTTGCTCGTAGTGATGAAAACGGGAGCTGGCCTCGAACTGGGAGGCATGCAGGAAGTGTTCGGCCTGCTCCGGATGGCTGCGCCACAACATGTTGAAGCGGGTTTCGTTGTGGACAAAATCCCCATAGCCTATCGTCGGGGCCTTGGAATCCAGTTGCAGGGGATTTTCCCCCTGCAGGCGCCGACGCGGGTCATAGCGGAACAGGGGCCAATGCCCACTGCGGATTGCCAGGTCCTGCATTTCATGATTATGCTTCATGTCGTTCCCCCAGGCGATGCAGGGTGAGTAGGCGATGATGATCGAAGGCCCATCGTGGGCCTCGGCCTCAATGAAGGCCTTGAGGGTCTGGATATCCTTGGCCCCATAGGCCACCTGGGCCACGTAGACATCCTCGTAGCTCATCGCGATCATCGCCAGGTCCTTCTTCGGGGTGGCCTTGCCGCCGGCAGAGAACTTGGCCACCGCACCGCGCGGGGTGGCCTTGGAGGTCTGTCCACCGGTGTTGGAATAGACCTCGGTGTCCAGCACCAGGATGTTCACATTGCGGCCCGAGGCCAGCACGTGGTCGAGGCCGCCAAAGCCGATGTCATAGGCCCAGCCATCACCACCGACGATCCACACGCTCTTTTTGGTGAGCATGTCGGCGATCTCCAGCAGCTGGCGCGCCTCGACCCGGTCGATCCCCTTTAGCTGTTCGCGCAGGGTTTCGACGCGCTGGCGCTGGGCATAGAGTTCGGCCTCGTCGTGTTGATCGGCGGCCAGCATCGTATCGACCAGTTCGCCATCCAGTTCCGGACGCAGCCGTTCGAGCAGTTCGCGGGCCATTTCGCTTTGCTTGTCCACCGCCACGCGCATCCCCAGGCCAAACTCGGCATTATCCTCGAACAGGGAGTTGTTCCAGGTCGGGCCGCGTCCGTTGGGGTCGGTGGCCCAGGGGGTGGTGGGCAGGTTGCCACCATAGATTGACGAGCAACCGGTGGCATTGGCGATCATCATCCGGTCGCCAAACAGCTGGCTGGCCAGTTTCAGGTAGGGGGTCTCGCCGCAGCCGGCGCAGGCCCCGGAAAACTCGAACAGGGGCTGGGCGAGCATGGCCTCCTTGATCACCGAGGGGCGGATGCGGGTACGGTCGTATTCGGGCAGGCTGAGGAAGAATTCCCAGTTCTGCTTTTCGGCCTCGCGCAGCGGCGGCTGGGCGGCCATGTTGATCGCCCGGCGACCCGGATTTTCCTTGTCCTTGACCGGACAGATGTCCACACACAGGGTACAGCCGGTGCAGTCTTCCGGGGCAACCTGATAGCTGATATGCCAGCCCTCCGGAAATTCCTTGCCCTTGACCGGCACGTGCTTGAAGCTGGGCGGGGCATTTTTTGTCAACTCGGGGTCGAAGACCTTGCTGCGGATCACCCCGTGCGGGCAGACCAGCGGACACTTGCCACAGTGGATGCAGAGCGCCTCATCCCAGACCGGGATCTCCAGCGAGATATTGCGTTTTTCCCATTGGCTGGTGGCGGTCGGCCAGGTGCCGTCATTGGGCAGCTGGCTGACCGCCAGCAGATCGCCCTTGCCGGCGATGATCTTCGCGGTGACCGCCTGGATGAAGACTGGTGCCCTGGCCGGCACCACCGCAGGGCGATCAAAGCCGCTGCTGACCTGGGCCGGGATCGTAACCGGATGCAGCTTGGCCAGGCTGGCATCGATGGCTGCGAAATTCATCGCCACCAGTTTCTCGCCCTTGGTGCCGTAAGTTTTTTTCACCGCGTTCTTGATCGCCTCGATGGCCTGCTGCTGCGGGAGGATATCCGAGATGGCAAAGAAACAGGTTTGCATGATGGTGTTGATGCGCCGCCCCATGCCGCTGTCCTCGGCCACCTGGTAGGCGTCGATGACATAGAACTTGAGCTGCTTGTCGATGATCTGCTGCTGCATCGGTCGTGGCAGGGTGTCCCAGGCCTGGGCGGCGTCGGCAGTGGTGTTGAGCAGGAAAACCCCGCCTGTAGCGGCCTTGTCGAGCATGTCGTAGCGTTCCAGGAAGACACTCTGGTGGCAGGCGACAAACTGGGCCTCGTTATCCCCGATCAGATAGGCCGAGCGGATCGGCTGCGGCCCAAAGCGCAGGTGCGAAACCGTCACCGCACCGGATTTTTTTGAGTCGTAAACAAAATAGCCCTGGGCATGCAGATCGGTGCACTCGCCGATGATCTTGATCGAGTTCTTGTTGGCGCTGACAGTACCATCGGCACCCAGACCATAGAACAGCGCACTAACCGCCTGGCGGGTGCTGTCGGGGCGGAAGCCGACATCCCATTCCAGCGAGCTGTGGCTGAGGTCATCATTGATGCCAATGGTAAAGCCGTGTTTGGGCTGGGCCTTGCCCAGTTCATCGAACACCGCCTTGACCATGCCCGGGGTGAACTCCTTGGAAGACAGACCATAACGTCCGCCAATGATGCGCGGCATGCTGGCAAACCGGCCCTGGCCGCTGGCCATGTGCTGGGCCACCGCGCTGATGATGTCTTTGTACAGCGGCTCACCATCGGCACCCGGTTCCTTGGTGCGATCCAGTACCGCGATGGCGCGGGTCGAGGCGGGCAGGGCGGCCAATAACAGCTCGGGGGCCAGCGGGCGGAACAGCCGCACCGCCAGTACCCCGACCTTCTCGCCGTGGGTATTGAGGTGTTCGGCGGCTTCCTGGGCGGTCAGCACCCCGGACCCCATCAGTACGATCACCCGTTCGGCATCCTCGGCCCCGTAATAGTCATATAGATGGTATTGACGACCGCTCAGCTCGGCAAACCGATCCATACAGGTCTGCACGATCCCCGGCATCGCCTGGTAGAGCGGATTGACACTCTCGCGGGCCTGGAAATACACATCGGGATTTTGCGAGGTGCCGCGCAGCACCGGGTGTTCCGGGTTCATCGCCCGACGACGGTGGGCGCTGACCAGTTCGTCGTCGATCATCGCCCGCACCATCTCACTGTTCACCTCATGGATCTTGGCGATCTCGTGGGAGGTACGGAAGCCGTCAAAGAAATGCAGGATCGGGATGCGCGCGGCCAGGGTGGCGGCCTGGGCGATCAGGGCGGTGTCCATCACCTCTTGCACCGAGTTGGCGGCGATGATCGCAAAGCCGGTGGCACGGGCGGCCATCACATCGCTGTGGTCGCAGAAGATCGACAGGGCCTGGGCGGCCAGTGAGCGGGCGGCGATGTGAAACACCGTGGGGCTGAGTTCGCCGGCGATCTTGTACATATTCGGCAACATCAGCAGCAGCCCCTGGGAGGCGGTGAAGGTGGTACTCAGCGCACCGCTTTGCAGGGCGCCGTGGATGGCCCCGGCGGCGCCGCCCTCGCTCTGCATCTCGATCACCTGTGGCACGCTGCCCCAGATGTTTTTCTGTCCCTCGGCGGTCCAGGCATCGGCGTACTCGCCCATCGCCGAGGCTGGGGTGATGGGATAGATGGCGATGACCTCATTGGTCAGATGGGCGATGCGGGCGGCGGCCTCATTGCCGTCCAGGCTGATCATCTTTGCACTCATGCTTCCTCCAGATTGTTGTTCACCGCAGAGACGCAGAGGACGCAGAGTGATAAGGATGCGTAACCCATGGCGTCTGGGATATCTTCCTGATATCGCCAAGCAACAATATACTGTAGTCGTCTACGGTGAAAAATTGTTACTTCTCCGACAACATAGCCGGATGGCGGACCGAATGCTAGCCGCATCTCCAGCGCAGACGAATGGCCAGTCCTTGCGGTACACTCCCGTATCGCGCAAACCCCTGGATTCGAATGAATACGGTATTTTTCGCCATCGTGCTGGCTGCCTTTGTGGTGGCAGCCTGGAAACAGTTGAGCGGCCAGATCGCACTACGTGGTGAGGACGAGGTGATGCCGATGGAGGCGCTGTCCTCGGCGATGATCGATTCGGCCGGTGGGGCGGTGGAACTGGCCATCGGCCTGGTGGGGGTGATGACCCTGTTCCTGGGGCTGATGAAGGTGGCCGAGGCGGGGGGACTGCTGGTGATCCTGGCACGTCTGATCCGCCCGCTGATGACTCGGCTGTTTCCCGAGGTGCCGGCCAATCACCCGGCGATGGGGGCGATGATCCTCAATATCTCCGCCAATGCCCTGGGGCTGGGCAATGCGGCCACGCCGTTCGGCATCCGTGCGATGCAGGAGCTGGACAAGCTCAATCCCCACAAGGGCACCGCCAGCAATGCGATGGTGTTGTTCCTGGCGATCAACACATCGGGAGTGACCCTGCTACCGACCGGGATGATCGCCCTGCGGGCCTCGGCCGGTTCACTGGACCCGGCGGCGATCCTGCCGACCACCCTGTTTGCCACCGCCTGCTCGACAGTGTTCGCAATCCTCGCGGCACTGTTTTTCCGTCGTTTCTTTCCGCTAGGGCCCGCCCCGGCTTCGGTCCAAATGCCAGCCCCGATTGTGGTCCCCGCTGTGGCCCGCCCTGACACAGCGAGCGCCGCTGATGCCCCGAGTGAGTCTGCATCGGCGGAACAGCCCGATACCCGCGAATACGATGATCGGGGCTATCCCTTGTGGGTGTCTTTTGCCGCCCTGCTGGCGGTGGCGGCACTGATCCCGCTGACCATCCTGCATGGTCGGGTGATCTCCCCATGGATCCTGCCGGGGCTGATGTTTGGCTTTCTGCTGTTCGGGGTGCTGCGCAAGGTGCCGGTCTACGAAAGCTTTATCGAGGGGGCCAAGGACGGTTTTCAGGTGGCGCTGCGCATCATTCCCTACCTGGTGGGGATCCTGGTGGCGGTGGGGATGTTCCGCGCCAGCGGGGCGCTGGATATCCTGGTCAACGGCATCGGGCGCTGGACCATGGCCTGGGGGATGCCGCCTGAGGCACTGCCGATGGCCCTGCTGCGGCCCCTGTCCGGCTCCGGTGCCTATGGGGTGGCTGCGTCGATCATGAATGACCCGGCGATTGGCCCCGACAGCTATACCGGCTTTCTGGTCTCCACCCTGCAAGGCTCGACCGAAACCACCTTCTATGTGCTGGCGGTGTACTTCGGCGCGGTGCAGGTGCGGCGCATTCGCCATGCCCTGTTGGCGGCCCTGAGTGCCGACCTGGTGGCGATCATCGCGGCGGTGATCGCGGTGTCGTGGCTGTTTGCCCTGTGAAGACAAGCGATTTCACCGCAGAGGCGCAGAGGCGAATGCTGGGCATAGTTGCAACGTGGTCGGGTGGCAGTGCATCCGTTTCTGATTTGGCGGCGCGCTGGGGTTTTGCGCTGGGCGAGGCCGCAGAAGGGGCGCTGCAGCTGCAGTTAACACCCGAACGGCTGCAACTGGTGCAAACCGGCAAGGGCGCACCGGGGCCGGTGTATGTGGATTTTGTCGAGGGGGCGCTGGCCCATCGGCGTCGTTTTGGTGGCGGGCGCGGCCAGACCATTGCCAGGGCGGTGGGGCTCAAGGGCGGGGCCAATCCACGTGTGCTGGATGCTACCGGTGGGCTGGGGCGGGATGCCTTTGTGCTTGCCTCACTCGGCTGCACGGTGACCCTGCTGGAACGCTCGGCGGTGGTCGCGGCCTTGCTGGAGGATGGCCTGGCGCGGGCGCAGCAGGATCCGGAAATCGGTCCCTGGATCGGCCAGCGCATGCACCTGATCCACGCCGATGCCCTAGCGTGGATGGCGGCGCTGACCGAGCCGGATTTTCCCGAGGTGGTCTATCTGGACCCGATGTTTCCCCATCGCGGCAAGTCGGCCCTGGTCAAAAAAGAGATGCGCCTGTTCCAGCAACTGGTCGGCGCGGATGCGGATGCGGATAGTCTACTGGCAGCAGCGCGGCGTATTGCACTCAAGCGGGTGGTGGTCAAGCGGCCGGATTATGCGCCGCCGCTGGCGAATTGCCCGCCCAGCATGAGCATTGAAGGTAAGAAACATCGTTATGATGTGTATGTAACATTATAATTAATATATATTTTTTGACATAAAATCATAGCGTAAAATCAGGATCTCGCCAAGACACAGCGATCGCCAAGCGTTCGTCTGTTCATGGATGGACAGTCTGTTGCGATGGATGGCGTAGAATTTGCCGCTATTCCTGATATGGATAGCCCCTAGCGCCAGCAATGTTAGATTACACTCAAGATATCGAGCGTATCACGCTGATTATTATATATTTATATTAGGAGTCCGCAGCAGCTCTTCGATTCTTTCGCAGATCTCGGCCATGTCCTCGGCATAATGTTCCTGCTGTTCTTGCTTGAGGTGGGTGTCAAAACGATGGGCGGCGGCCTTGAGTGCCGGTACCCCGCAATAGGTGGCTGAGCCATTCAGCTTGTGCACCTGCTGGTAGAGTGCCGCATAGTCTTGGCGCTGGTAGGTATCCTGGATTTCCTGGAGATACCCGGGAAGTTCCTCCTGGAGCATGCGATGCAGATCGCGGGCCAGCTCTGCATTGCCACCGGCGTTCTTGATCGCCAAGTCTGTGTCGATCACCGACAGTATTGCGTTCATCCCTGTATCCTCCATGGACGGATTAATGTGCTGCTCGAATCCAAACATTAACGGCAATCGTCAAACCGGGCAAGGCCGCGTATAATTTTGACTCGTTTGTCCTACACGGTAGCCAGTTGTCCTATGACTTACCCCAGCATCGAAGCCTTCGTCGGCAATACCCCCCTGGTTCGCCTGCAGCGCCTGCCGGGCAACAGCAGCAATACCATTTTGGTGAAACTGGAAGGCAATAACCCGGCGGGGTCGGTCAAGGATCGGCCAGCGATGTCGATGATCCAGCAGGCCGAGCTGCGTGGCGAGATCAAACCGGGAGACACCTTGATCGAGGCTACCTCGGGCAATACCGGCATCGCCCTGGCGATGGCAGCGGCGATCAAAGGTTACAAGATGGTGTTGATCATGCCGGAGAACATGAGTGTGGAGCGCCGCGCCTCGATGCGTGCCTATGGGGCAGAGATCATCATCGTCTCGCGCGAGGCCAGCATGGAAGGGGCCCGCGATCTGGCGCTGCAGATGCAGGCCGAGGGCAGGGGCAAGGTGCTGGATCAGTTTTCCAACCCGGACAATCCGCTGGCTCACTACCGTAGCACCGGCCCGGAGATCTGGCGCGACACCCATGGTCAGATCACCCACTTCGTCAGCGCCATGGGCACCACCGGGACCATCATGGGCACCTCGCGTTATCTCAAGGAACAAAACCCGGCGATACAGATCGTCGGGGTGCAACCGGAGGAGGGGGCCAGTATCCCCGGCATCCGTCGCTGGCCGCCGGAATACCTGCCCAGCATCTTCGAGGCCAGCCGGGTGGACCAGACCATCGACATCGGCCAGCAGGCCGCCGAAGAGACCACCCGCCGCCTCGCCGCCGAGGAGGGGATCTTCTGCGGGATCTCCTCCGGCGGTGCGGTGGCGGCGGCACTGCAACTGGCACAAACGGTCGAAAACGCGGTGATCGTCAGCATCATCTGCGACCGGGGCGACCGCTATCTTTCCACCGGGGTCTTCCCGGCTGAATAATCTTCGCCACAGAGATCACCGAGGACACGGAGTTAAAGCGGGTCATCATTATCAACGTGACAAACCCTCACTGGAATTACGCTGGGACAGGCAAAGAAACAATGGCCCCAGTGCCTTCTCAGTGAACTCTGTGCTCTCTGTGACAAATCTTTTATACAGGTAAAGTACATGGCTAGACGACGTAAAGGTCCCAAGCTGCCCAGTGAGGCGCAGCGGGCAGTCATCGATGATCTCTCCCACGATGGTCGTGGGGTGGCGCATCTCGACGGCAAGACGGTTTTCATCGAGGGTGCGCTAAAGGGCGAGGAGGTGGATTTTCTCTATGTGGAGAAAAAACGCCACTACGATGTGGGGGTGGCACAGACCATCCACCGGGCGGCACCAGAGCGGGTCGAGCCAAGGTGTGCGGTATTTGGGATCTGCGGTGGCTGCGCCCTGCAACACATGGACCCGCAGGCGCAGATCCTGGCCAAACAAACAGTGCTGATGGAAAACCTGGCGCGCATCGGCAAGGTGCAGCCAGCCCATCTGCTGCCGCCGCTCAGCGGTCCTCACTGGGGCTATCGGCGCAAGGCGCGCCTGGGGGTGCGCTATGTGGCGAAGAAGGGACGGGTATTGATCGGCTTTCGCGAAAAGCGCAAACCCTATATCTGCGAGATGAGCCGCTGCGAGGTGCTACACCCCAGTGTGGGGGAGCGACTGGACGAACTGGCCGCGCTGATCGGCCGCCTGGAGGCCCGCGATCGCATCGCCCAGATCGAGGTGGCGGTGGACGATACCCAGACCGCACTGGTATTGCGCAATCTTTCCCCCCTGCAAAAAAGTGATACCGAAACACTGATCCAGTATGCCCGGGACAGCAGCCTGTGCCTGTTCCTGCAACCCGGCGGTCCGGACAGTGTGACGCCCTTGTGGCCGGCGCAGATCCAGCTCCGCTATGCCCTGCCGGAATTTCAGGTGCAATTTGATTTCTCTCCCACTGGTTTTACCCAGGTGAATACCGACATCAATCGCAAGATGGTGCCCTATGCGATGGCGATGCTGGATGTACAGGCCGATGAACGGGTGCTGGATCTGTTTTGCGGACTGGGCAATTTCACCCTGCCGCTGGCACGCCTGGCCCGTGAGGTGGTCGGGGTGGAGGGCAGCGAGGAGCTGGTGGCCTTGGCCAGGGCCAATGCCGAACGCAATGGGCTGGATAAGGTGAGCTTTCACGTCGCCGATCTGGCCAAGGAAGTGGCGCTGTTGCCCTGGTGGAAGGAGGGCTTCGACAAGGTATTACTGGACCCGGCCCGCGACGGTGCCCAGGAGGCCATTCCCCACATCGCCAAACTGGGGGTCAAGCGGATCGTCTACGTCTCCTGCAACCCCGCCACCCTGGCCCGTGATGCCGGGCTGCTGGTCAATGAACACGGCTACACCCTGGAAAAGGCCGGGGTGATGGATATGTTTCCCCACACCGCCCATGTGGAGTCGATTGCGCTGTTTAGCAAAAAATAGCTGTAACAGCTCCCCCCCTCTTGGGATTATTCATGCCTCGGAGATAAAGGCTTACTGTCCACAAAGACAATCTTACTGCAGACGACTACAGGACGTAGTCGGTTGGCGATGCCGGGAACATATCGCCCAGGCGCAGAGGTTTTCAATGATCTATTTGCACCAACGGGCTTGCCCCTACATTGCCGATCATCCTTGGGATCGCCCCTTATCAGGGCATCCAACAAACCTTTGGTATACGGTCATGCGCGATCAGTTAAGCCATTTCGCGGACTTGTCGCTACTAAGAATCAAAAGCTTACGCTACCGAAACAGAGGCGAAATCGTCTTAAGTAGACAGACATGGGTAGACGGTTTTACCGTTAATCCTCTGCGCCTCTGCGCCTCTGCGGTGAGATCTTTTTTAAGGGGCGAGTAGATAC
>JACUTZ010000080.1 GCA_014859545.1 Gammaproteobacteria bacterium | reverse complement strand
TCAGTACGCTGCCTCCTGGCGTACTGAAATACCGTCCATCCCTGGACATATATTCTTTCTTGGCGTGCTTGGCGCCTTGGCGAGATCATCGCATTTCGGTTTTATGCGCGACTGAGAAGGGCGGCGAGTTACACATGGCCATTTTATCTGCTGTGGCAACAGTGGATTACGCTTGCGGGCGTATGTTTGCTGTCATGCCGCTCATGGGCAATGCGCCATCTATGTGAATTGCTGGCTCTTTTTTTCTTGTGCCTCAGCGTCCCTGTGCGAGCTGCATTTATTAATCCCTTGTCTCAATCAAGCCGCGTTGTCGTAGCGAGTTGAATACGCGTTATGCCTTAGCGCAACAGGTATTTGAGCACTTCACCTCTCAAGGCATTGGCGGGCTGCCCGTTGATCCGCAGTTGGCCCTCGGTAAAACGGGCCTCGGCAAGCCAGTCTTCGCCATCCTCAAGCAACCAGCCGCGTTGTAGCAGCAGCTGCTGCTGGGCATGGATCGACTGATCGAGCAGGCTTTGAAAATCCTCGGAGTCCTGATCCCAGCCGACCAACTCAGCAAGCCGTGACAGCTCCCGCTGCTGCTGCACGGCAATCATCTTTTTGAGCAGTTCTGCCGAGGCACGTAGTTGGGCATGAAATACCAGCTCCTGTGCCGGACGGAATTGCATCAGATTGCCATTGCCCTGGTAATCCAGCCGCGCGCTTAGCTGCAAGCTTCCCTGAGGGTGCGTAAAGCGCAGTTGCTGCAGAGCCAGGTAGGGTTGCTGGACAAGTAATTCTGGCATACTGCGTAGCAGTTGTTGCTGCAGCTGGCTGGCCTCCTGGCTTGGATTGAGTGCCTTAAGCAGACTGGCAAATGCCCTGGCATCAAGCTGGCCCAGGCGTACATCCAGCTGTAAATCATCGAGCCGACTAGCTTCGAAGGACAGCTGTGCGAGCTGCAATCGATGGCTGATATCCAATCGTTCACCGTCGATGCTGGACTCCAGATGCAGACTGAGCCCCTCCAGGCGGGCGGGTTCGATGGGGTGATCGACCCGCAGCGTTTGCAGCTGTAGCTGCAGCGGTCCCGTCCAAACCTGGCTTTGGGCCTGCTGTTGCGCATCAAGCTGTAACTGAAGTCCTGTCAGAATCAAACCTTCGTCGTCGCCCTTGTGGCCCAATTGCAGGCTGGGCATATCCAGTTGGCCGGCAATCGTCCTAGGGCCACGCTGAATATGCAGCTCGGCCTGCAGTCCACCCCAGGCATAGGCGATGGGGCCGTCACGGCTGTCGATTAGGCCTTGCCCTGGTGCCGAGCTGAAGCGGTGCTGCTGGTTGCCGTTGAGATGCACGCGGCTATGGATCTGCAGCGCAGAATCGCTACCGAGCAGTACGTGCAAAGGCTGGCCTGGATCCACTTCGAACTGGCTGTGGATGCGCGCCAGGTTGCCCAGCGGCAGCGGGCCGTGCTGGATCCGGTGTTGCAGGGTGAGGGTCTGGCCCTGGTATTGCCATTGGCTACGGGCCTCACTGCGAAGCAGGCCACGCCGATAGTCCAGCAAGCTGGCCTGGAGATGTGGGTGCTGGAAGTGTGCCAGCTGGGCGGTGAAGCCGTCTTCGATGCGCTGGCCCGCATACCAGCAACTGGCAATAGCCAGCGCGCCGATAAACATTGCCGCAATGGTGAGCCTGCGTAACATGTTCATTGATCTGACTCTCGCTCCGGCTGGCCGCGCGCCTGGCTAGCGACGACGAAAGCGATACAGGGCCAGCTCACCGAGCAGGTTGGGTAATAGGGTCATGCCAAAATTGCTGCGATGGGCGGTGTCGACCACATTGCGTTGCAGGATCTCGATATCCATGTGACGGCACAGGGCCTCGAAATCGCTCAGGGTGCAGAGATGGATATTGGGGGTGTCGTACCATTGGTTGGGCAGGGCGCGCGAGACCGGCATGTGCCCGCCCAGGGCCAGTTGTGCACGGGCACGCCAGTGACCCATGTTGGGGAAGGTGACAATGCCTTCGCGACCGACCCGCAACATTTCGCTGATCAGGCGCGAGGGGTAATGCATCGCCTGCAGGGTTTGGGTCATTACCACGTAGTCGAAGGAATCGGCATCGAAATAATCGCTCAGGCCGGCATCCAGGTCACTTTGAATGACATTGACGCCATGGCGGATACAGGCGACCACGTTGTCCGGATCGATCTCCAGGCCATAGCCGTCCACATCCCGCTCGCGCTTGAGATAGTCCAGCAGGGTGCCATCACCGCAACCCAGATCCAACACCCGGCTGCCGGGGGCGATCCACTCGCTGATGATGGCCAGATCCGCACGCAGTTCAGTCATGGCGCACCTCTGCGGCGATCCGCGCCATGTAGGAACGGAACACATCGAAATAATGGGGGATGGGGATCAGGAAGGCATCATGGCCATGATTGGCCTCGATCTCGGCATAGCTGACGGTCTTGTCGCCGTCGAGCAGGGCCTTGACGATCTCGCGTGAGCGTTCCGGTGAGAAGCGCCAGTCGCTGGTAAAGGAGACCACCAGAAACTTCGCCTTGACGTGGGCCAGCGCTGCGGAGAGATCGCCGCCGTGCGCAGCGGCCGGATCGAAGTAATCCAGCGCCTTGGTCATCAGCAGATAGGTATTGGCATCAAAGCGATCGACAAAGGATTCGCCCTGGTAGCGCAGATAACTCTCGACCTGGAACTCCACATCAAAGCCGAAACTGATCTTGCCCTCGCGCAGCTCACGGCCAAATTTCTTGCGCATCGCATCGTCGGAAAGATAGGTGATATGTCCGAGCATGCGCGCGATCTTCAGACCCTGGGCAGGGACCACCCCGCGCTCCGCATAACGGCCCTCGTGAAAATCCGGATCGGAACGCAGCGCCTGGCGCACCACCTCGTTGAAGGCGATGTTCTGTGCAGTGAGATTGGGTGCGGCGGCGATGACCACCGCATGGCGCAGACGTTCGGGGTAATCAGTGGCCCATTGCATTACCTGCATGCCACCCAGCGACCCACCGATGACCGCCGCCCATTGCCGGATCCCCAGCACATCGGCCAGGCGCGCCTGGCTGTTGACCCAATCGCGTACGGTGACGATGGGAAAGTCCGGTCCCCACAGCTTGCCAGTGGCCGGATTGATGGTGTTTGGTCCGGTGGAACCCTTGCAGCCCCCCAGGTTGTTCAGGCTGACCACAAAAAAACGATCGGTATCAATCGGCTTGCCAGGCCCGATGGCGGTATCCCACCAGCCAGGCTTTTTGTCATCCTTGCGATGGTAACCGGCGGCGTGGTGATCGCCAGATAGGGCATGGCAGATCAGGATGGCGTTATCCGCGGCGGCATTGAGCTGGCCATAGGTTTCATAGACCAGCTCGTATTGCGCCAATATCTTGCCGCAGTCCAGGGTCAGTGGATCGGCAAAATGTCGGGTTTGTGGGGTGACCAGGCCGACGGAATCGACCGGGATGGAATCAGGCATGAAGGTGTCTTTCAGCTAATCGCTAGGATGGAGTGAAAGTCTGGCAAAAAATGCCGCTGGGGACAACTGTTGTTTGCGGACAGGCCACCGCCCAGGGCACGGCAGTCATGTCTTGCCCGCCCTGATGCCAGATGTGCTCAACTCGCCTTGGCGACCGGCACCGCGTTGCCATTCTGTGCGACGTGCAGTGGCCGGTTGATCACCTTAAGGATGGCGCTGA
Organism: Gammaproteobacteria bacterium; assembly: GCA_014859545.1. Lineage (GTDB taxonomy): Bacteria > Pseudomonadota > Gammaproteobacteria > Thiohalomonadales > Thiohalomonadaceae > SLDE01. The sequence goes on along the minus strand of JACUTZ010000080.1, from coordinate 7,000 downwards.
CCTCCTGATGCTGCTTTTTCAATACCAGCGCATTGCGTTTAAGTTCCTCGATGCGGCTTTCCAGGGTGTCACGGGATTCGTTGATCTTGCGCAGATTGTCGAGGCGATTGTCCATCTGCTCCTTGTGGTCCTTGATCTGCTTGACCAGTGGTGACATTACCGCCTTGCTCCAGCCTTCCGCATCGCGATGGGCCTTGAAGAAGATGTTGCGGGCATGACTGACCAGCGAGATGAAGAATTTTTTCACCACAAAGGTCTGCTCGGTCATGGTGGTCACCGGGCTGTTTCGGAAGGCCTCGGCCTCGTGATAGAGCTTGTCCATTTCGGCCATGTATTGCTTGATATCGAACAGCACAGGCTCGATCCCCTTGATGTCGTGCTCGGCCTGGAATTTGTGGTAGACGGTACTGACCAGTCGATTCATCTGATCGGCATATTCATCCACTTGTTTGAGCATGCCGCTGATCCCATCAAAGAAGGTTTTCATGCCCAGCTTCAGCCCATGGGTGGTCCAGCTGCCGGTCATGGATTCACGGCTGCGCGACACCAGCTTGTCCAGTTCGGTAAGACTGAGTAGCAACAGCAGCGTACGGCTTTGCTCGGAGAGCAGTTTTTTATTGGCATTAAAGCTTTCCACATTTTTGTGGTAGGCAACCTGCTCTTCGCGGGTCTTTTGCATCAGATGTTCGATGACTTCGTTATTCTTGCCGCTGAGGCTGTTAAGCTCTTCCATCTGGTTTTTGATGGACTGAAAGCGTGAGGCCAGCAGTTCGCGGGACTCCTTGATCATATTGCCCACATCGGCCTGCACATGCTGGCGAACGATTTCCTGCTGATGCGGCAGGATGTCATTGGCCAGGATCGACTCGAGGGTGATGATGTTGCTGCGTACCAGCAGTTCCTGGTCATGGCGGATCTTGGCCAGCAGGCCCTTTTGCGCCGAGGCCGGGATCACCGTGCTGGGGTCGATGCCCAGGGTCTGGGCGGCCTTGCGGCATTGATCCTGGATGACCTTGTCCACCGCCTCGCGGGACTTGAGATCATCCCAGAGGTTGTCGATCTTGTTGAGCACCACGATGATGCCCTTTTCGCGCCCCTGGCGCAGCGGTTTGACATTGCTGGTCCACATATCCATGTCGGACTTGGTTACCCCGGTATCGGCCGACATGATGAACATCACCGCCTGGGCCTTGGGCAGCATACTGAGGGTCAGTTCCGGCTCGCTGCCCAGGGCATTCAGGCCGGGGGTATCAAGGATCACCAGACCCTGCTTGAGCAGGGGGTGGGGAAAGCTGATCAGGGCATGGCGCCAGGTCGGGATCTCGATGCTGTCCGGTACGGCCCCATCGGCCTTGTTCAGATGGGTGTCGGTGTCGTCATACAGACCGAGTTTGCGTGCCTCATCCAGGGAGACGTGCTTGGTCTTGACGATCTCCTGGAAGGCCTCGGCCATGTTGTCCGGATTCTGCAGGTCCAGCTCCAGCGAGGTCCAGTGGATCGGCTCGTCCTTGTAGTCGGCAATGCTCCGTTCGTTGAGGCGGGTTTCGATTGGCAGCAGGCGGATGTAGGCGTGCTGGTGGTCGGTGTCGTAAAACAGTTCGGTGGGACACATGGTGGTGCGTCCGGCCTCGGAGGGCAGCAGGCGACGGTCGTATTCGGAGAAGAAGATGGCGTTAATCAGTTCGGTCTTGCCACGGGCAAACTCGGCGACAAAGGCGATGGTGAGGCGATCCGAACGTAGCGAGGCGATGCTCTCATAAATGCGCAACTCGTCTTCCGGGCCACCCATCTCATGCTGGTTCAGCCATTTCTGGTAGTGCTGGATACCCTCGATCAGGTCCTGCTTCCATTGCCCGTAGGCCTGCATCTGTTCGGTAAAGCGCTTGTCAGCCATGTTTGCTCATCTCGATTGGATACGATTATTGGTTTTGATTATCCGGTCTGTGATATTCCCTGATGACCAGTAGATTTGCCAATGTTTACCATGGTTTTGTGAAAAAGGGCACATCGGTTCAATATATTGAATTTTGTGAGAATAACAAGGTTTTTGCCCACAGCTCAGTCCTGCACAGAGATCTGTGCCTCGCTGGGAAGTCGCCCGGGATGGTCGATGGCGATACGTTTGTCGCGGCTATGGGCGCCGCCGAGCAGCCGTACCTGACGGGGCGTAACAGCGAAACACTCGGCGATAAAGCGCAGCAACAGGGTATTGGCCTTGCCATCCACTGGTGGGGCCTTGATGCTAATCCGCAGGCTGTTCTCGCCATAGGGGCCGAGGATGGCGTTGTGACGGGCACCCGGTTGTAGCCGCAGACGCAGGATCAAGGTTTGATCCTGCCACTGGTACCAGCCGCTCATCCTGCCAGGGCAAGATGCATCAGTGGCGGCACGATCAGCATCTTCAGCACCTGCAGTGCCAGCAGCGCCAGCAGCGGCGACAGGTCGATGCCGGAGATCGGTGGCAACAGGCGGCGGGCAGGGCGCAGCAGGGGCTCAGTCAGGCTGGCGAGGATGGCGGTAACCGGATTGTACTGGCCGGGATTCACCCAGCTGATGATCACCTGAATGATGATCGCAAACAGGAAGACATTGATGCCCAAGCCGATCAGCTCGGCCAGCGACCATAGCAACAGGGTCTCCAGGGCCAGGCCCTTGTCGCGCAGCCACAGCACCAGAAACAGTGAGAGCAGCTGCAGCAGTACCATCAGCACGATGGCCGCCACATCGATGCCACCCCAGCCGGGGATGATTCGGCGCAGTGGTAACAGCGGTGGATTGGTTACCTTGACCACAAACTGGGAGATGGGATTGTAAAAGTCCGCCTTTAGCCATTGCAGCAGAAAACGCACCATCACCAGCATGATGTAGAGCTGGAACACCGTGGTCAGGACAAACTCCACCGGAGAGAGCAGATAGCCTTGCATTATTCTGCCCCTAGCTGGTCGGCCAGCTCGGCGGCCCGTTGACGGGCGCCGTCCAGTGCCTGGGCAAACAGGGTGCGGATCTCTCCCTGCTCCAGCAGGCCGATGGCCCGTTCGGTGGTCCCGCCTGGGGAGGTAACGCGGGCGCGCAGCGTGGCCGCATCGTCCTGGCTTTCCAGCGCCATCTTGGCGGCACCAAAGGCGGTTTGCAGGGCCAAAAGACGGGCGTTTTTGGGTGCCAGTCCCATCTGGCTGCCGGTTTGCTCCAGCATCTCCATCAGCAGGAAGAAATAGGCCGGACCGCTGCCAGAGATGGCGGTGACCGCATCCATCAGGGTCTCATCGTCCAGCCACAGGGTCAGCCCCACCGCGCGCATGATACTTTCGGCCAGCTCAGCTTGGCTGTCGCTGACCTGGGCGTTGGCAAACAGCGCGGTGGCACCGCTTTGCACCAGCGCCGGGGTATTGGGCATGCTGCGCACGATGGCCTGGTTGCCGCCCAGCCAGCGATTCAGGTCGGCACTGCGCAGACCTGCGGCAACCGAGATCAACAGCGGCCTTTTCGTCTGCACTGCGGTGCTGATCTCCTGGCAGACCGCCTGCATGGCCTGGGGTTTGACCGCCAGTACTACCACGTCGACCTCGTTCACCAACGCCAGATTGTCGGTGCTGGTGTGCAGGGAAAAGCGACCGGCCAGTTCTTCACGGCGCTGCTGGTTGGGCTCGGCGACCCAGATCTTCTCCGCGGCAAAGCCGTCACTGATCAACCCGCCGATCAGGCTGCCGGCCATATTGCCGCCACCGATAAAACCAATCTTACATTTTTGCATTGTGCTCATCCTGTGGGGTTCTGTCAGGCCTGCCAGCCAACCAGCATTGACGCAAGCCGACGGCCTGTGAATTGACGATCAAGATACCGGATCAACCCGGCTTTTGCATATCACCCGTTACACGCGGACCAAACAGGGCGGTACCGACACGTACCAGGGTGGCACCTTCGGCGATCGCCGCCTCCAGATCATCCGACATGCCCATCGAGAGGGTGTCCAGACCCAGACCCTGTTCATTGAGCCTGGCCATGGTCTCGGCCAGGGCCCGAAATGGCAGGTGCTGTTGCTGCGGGTCGTGACAGGGTGCAGGAATCGCCATCAGCCCGCGCAATCGCAGCCCCGGCAGGTGGGCCACCGCCTGAGCCAGGGCCGGTAGTTCGGTCAGACTGACGCCGGATTTGCTCTGCTCGGCACTGATATTGACCTGCAGACAGATATTCAGCGGGGGCAGCTCGGCTGGGCGCTGGGCGCTCAGACGCTGGGCGAGTTTGAGCCGGTCGACACTATGTACCCAGGCGAAATGTTCGGCAATGGCACGGGTCTTGTTGGACTGAATCGGTCCGATAAAATGCCATTCCAGGGCCAGATCGGCCAGCGCCTGGATCTTCTCCAGGGCCTCCTGCAGGTAGTTCTCACCAAAGCGTCGCTGCCCTTGCGCGGCCAGCGCACGCAGCATTTCCGCTGGACGGGTCTTGCTCACCGCCAACAGCTGCACGCAGTTGTCGGGCCGACCGGCGGACTGGCAGGCCTGCTCAATGCGTTGCTGCACGGCTGCCAGGGGGCCAGCACGGGAAGAGCTGGTGATAGCCATCGAAGAATCCTGATGATGCGAGTTGTTTGTCATGCCCTAAGGGTATACTTTATCTCTCATTCGAGAATACCATGATAGCAAACAGGTCTATCAATCTGCGCAGAGGAAAGTGTAATGGATATTACGGAACTGCTGGCATTTAGTGTGAAAAACGGGGCCTCGGACCTCCACCTTTCAGCCGGCCTGCCGCCGATGATCCGCGTTGACGGCGATGTGCGTCGTATCAATGTCCCGCCGATGGAGCACAGCGAAGTACATCGTCTGGTCTACGAGATCATGAACGACAAACAGCGCAAGGACTATGAGGAATTCCTCGAGACCGACTTCTCCTTTGAGATTAAGGGCCTGGCGCGTTTTCGTGTCAACGCCTTCAATCAGAACCGCGGTGCCGGTGCGGTGTTTCGTACCATTCCCTCCAAGATCCTGACCCTGGAAGAATTGAACTGTCCGCCGATCTTCAAGGAGATCGCCGACAATCCACGCGGACTGGCCCTGGTGACCGGGCCGACCGGCTCCGGCAAGTCCACCACCCTGGCGGCAATGATCGACTACATCAATGACAATCACCACGGCCATATCCTGACCCTGGAAGACCCGATCGAATTTGTCCACGAGTCGAAGAAATGTCTGCTCAACCAGCGTGAGATCCATCGCGACTCACTGGGTTTCAACGAGGCCTTGCGTTCGGCGCTGCGTGAGGACCCGGACATCATCCTGGTGGGCGAAATGCGTGACCTGGAGACCATCCGTCTGGCACTGGAGGCGGCTGAAACCGGTCACATGGTATTCGGCACCCTGCATACCAGCTCGGCGGCCAAGACCATCGACCGTATCGTCGATGTGTTTCCTGCGGCGGAAAAGGACATGGTACGCTCGATGCTCTCCGAATCCCTGCGCGCGGTGATCTCCCAGACCCTGCTGAAGAAGATCGGCGGTGGTCGTATTGCCGCCCATGAGATCATGATCGGCATCCCCGCCATCCGTAACCTGATCCGCGAAAATAAAATTGCCCAGATGTATTCGGCGATCCAGACCGGCCAGCAATACGGCATGCAGACCCTGGATCAGAACCTGAAAAAACTGGTGGAAAAAGGCCTGGTCAGCAAACAGGAAGCACGTTCCAAGGCATCCAATAAAGACGGCTTTATGTAAAACCACCGGGATGGGCCGCATCCCTACCGAATGAACCCGATAACATTGACAGCATGATGCTGAACGGAGAAAGACCGTGGATTTTGATTCCCTGCTGAAATTGATGGTGCACAAAAATGCCTCGGACCTGTTTATTACCGCGGGTGTGCCGCCGAGCATGAAGGTCAATGGCACGATCACCCCGGTTACCAAGGGCAGTCTGACCCCGGATCAGGCGCGCCAGATCGTCTTTGGCATCATGAACGAGGATCAACGCAATGAGTTTGAACATAGCCACGAATGTAATTTTGCCCTGAGCCGTTCCGGCATCGGCCGCTTTCGTGTCAATGTGTTCCAGCAGCGTAATCAGGTGGGCATGGTGTTGCGCAAGATCGAGGTCAATATTCCGACCTTTGCCGATCTGCGTCTGCCCGATACCCTCAAAGAACTGGCAATGACCAAGCGCGGTATTATTCTGTTTGTCGGTGGTACCGGCACGGGTAAATCCACCTCGCTGGCCTCGATGGTGGACTACCGAAATACCCATAGTCAGGGCCACATCATCACCATCGAAGACCCGATCGAGTACGTGCATCAACACAAGGGCTGCATCGTTACCCAGCGTGAGGTGGGGATCGATACCAACACCTTCGATGATGCCCTGGTCAACACCTTGCGCCAGGCCCCGGACGTGATCCTGATCGGTGAAATCCGTCACCGCGAGACTATGGAACATGCGGTGGCCTTTGCCGAGACCGGTCATCTCTGCCTTGCCACCTTGCACGCGAATAATGCCAACCAGGCAATGGATCGCATCATCAACTTCTTCCCCGAGGATCGCCGTTCCCAGCTGTTGATGGACCTCTCGCTGAACCTCAGGGCGGTGGTCAGTCAGCGTCTGATCCCCACCAAGGACGGCGAGCGTCGGCGTGCCGCGATCGAGATCCTGATCAACACCCCGCTGATGTCGGACCTGATCCTCAAGGGCGAGATCCACGAGATCAAGGGACTAATGAAGAAGTCCGGCGAGCTGGGGATGCGCACCTTCGACCAGGCCCTGTTCGAGCTGTACTGCGAAGGGGAGATCTCCCAGGAAGAGGCGCTGCGCAATGCCGACTCACCCAACGAGGTGCGCCTGATGATCAAGCTGCACGAACAGGGCGATGGCGCGGTGCTGGAGTCCGCCAGTCTGGATGGTTTGAGCCTGGAGATGACCGAGGACCCGGGACGGATGCGTTAATGGCTAGGGGCTAGGGACGAGGGGCGGGAGGGTAAACTCCTGGTAGTCCCCAGTCCCCAGTCCCCAG
>JACUTZ010000225.1 GCA_014859545.1 Gammaproteobacteria bacterium | reverse complement strand
AGCTCGACCAGCTGTGCGGGGGAGACGGTGGACGGGGCATTGGTCAGCAGACAGGCGGCGCTCTGGGTCTTGGGGAAGGCCATCACGTCGCGGATCGACTTGGCGCCGGTCATCAGCATCACCAGACGGTCCAGGCCGAAGGCCAAACCGCCATGGGGCGGACAACCGTACTTGAGGGCTTCGAGCAGGAAGCCGAACTTCTCCTCAGCCTCTTCATCACTGATCCCCAGCGCCTTGAACACCTGCTTCTGCACCTGTTCACGATAGATACGCATCGAACCACCGCCGATCTCGGTGCCGTTGAGTACCATGTCGTAGGCGCGCGACAGGCAGGCGCCCGGATCGGATTCCAGCTTGTTCAAGTCTTCCTCACGTGGTGCGGTGAAGGGGTGGTGCAGCGAATACCAGCGGTTGTCCTTCTCGTCCCATTCAAACATCGGGAAATCGACCACCCACAGCGGACGCCAGCCGCGCTCGACCAGACCCAGGTCATGACCGATCTTGACGCGCAATGCGCCCAGGGCCTCGTTGACCACCTTGGCCTTGTCGGCACCAAAGAAGACGATATCGCCATCTTCCGCGCCCACGCGCTGCATGATCGCCATCACCACCTCATCGGGCAGGAACTTGATGATCGGCGATTGCAGCCCCTCGATCCCCTTGGCCATTTCGTTGACCTTGATATAGGCCAGACCCTTGGCACCGTAGATGCCGACATACTTGGTGTAGTCGTCGATCTCCTTGCGCGAGATGCTACCGCCCTTGGGCACACGCAGCGCGGTGACACGGGAGCCGGGGTCCTTGGCGGGGGCGGCAAAGACCTTGAACTCCACCTCCTCCATCAGATCAGCGACCTCCACCAGTTCCAGTGGGATACGCAGATCCGGCTTGTCGGAACCGTAGCGCTGCATCGCCTCGGCATAGGGCATGCGCGGGAAGGGGTTGGGCAGTTGTTCTTCCAGCACCTTTGCGAACATCTCGCGGATCATCCCCTCCACCAGGGTGATGATCGCCTCCTCGCTCATGAAGGAGGTTTCGATGTCGAGCTGGGTAAATTCGGGCTGACGGTCGGCGCGCAGGTCTTCATCGCGGAAGCAGCGCACGATCTGGTAATAGCGATCCATCCCGGAGACCATCAGCAGCTGCTTGAAGATCTGCGGCGACTGCGGCAGGGCAAAGAAGCTGCCCTGGTGGGTGCGGCTCGGCACCAGGTAGTCACGCGCCCCTTCCGGGGTGGCCTTGGTCAGCATCGGGGTTTCGATGTCGAGGAAACCACGCTCATCCAGATAATAGCGCAGGGCGCGGGTCATCTCGGAGCGGAACTTCATCCGCTGATACATCTGCGGACGACGCAGATCGATATAGCGATGCTTGAGGCGATGCTCTTCGCCCACCTCGTCGTCCTCGATATCCAGCATAAACGGCGGCGGCTCGGAGCGGTTAAGCACCGTCAGCGCCAGACCCAGCACCTCCACCTGACCGGTGGGCAGATCGGCATTCTCGGTACCTGCCGGGCGACGACGCACCCGGCCCTTGATCTGCAGCACGAACTCGTTGCGTGCGCTCTCGGCGGTGGCGAAGACATCCGGCAGGTCCGGGTCAAAAACGATCTGGGCAATGCCCTCGCGATCACGCAGGTCGATAAAGATCACCCCGCCATGGTCACGGCGACGGTGTACCCAACCGGCAAGCTCGATCTCCTGATCGATATGGGATTCGTTGATCTGGCCGCAGTAAAGGCTGCGCATGGCGGTATTCCTGAATAGATAAATGAGTGAAAGGCGGGAATGTTACGGATTGGGGCGGATTGGCGCAAGTTGAATGAGG
>JACUTZ010000003.1 GCA_014859545.1 Gammaproteobacteria bacterium | reverse complement strand
TATGTCCAGGGATGGACGGTATTTCGGCGCGCCAGGAGGCAGCGCGCCGATTATGGGTCTATCAAGAGTTTTTGTGTGCATTTTTCGGTACATGGTGTAAGAGTGTAACAGAGCCAAATTCCTCAGGGGCCTTAACAGATGCAATCCGGACCACGTGAGATCACCACCCCGTTTCGCCCCATCCCGCTGGATGTGCCGGAGGGGATGAAGCCGAATGAGTTTTTCAATAGCACCGAAAATCTCAATGACCTGGTCAATAACAACGGCCTGTTGCTGAGCCCGGAAAAGCTGTTGCTGTATCGCAAGGCGCTGGGGCACAGCAATACCTTCGATTGTTCGATCATTTATAACACCTCCGAGTCCATCCTCAATCCGCTGGGTCGTCCGGTACGCCGTACCCAGGTGCCGGAGAATGTGAAGTGGGCGTGGAATCGAATGAACCGCGTCATCATTGATTACATGCTGGAGCAGTTTCCGGACCCGGGCGAGGCGCTGTTGCTGGCCGGTGAGGCCAGCCTGGATGCCACCTGGTCGCTGACCGCGCCGGGGGTGCCCAGCATCCGTATGCTGCACAACCACTTTATTGTGTTTCCGATGGCACAGTTGCGCGACGCACCGCTGGCCGATGCAAACAACCCCAACCTGACCGATGGCGGGCAGCACAGTCTGTTTCAGGCCTATATGCGCGATGTCTACCGGGAGTTTTTTGAGCGGGCCCTGGATCTGAAGATCCTCAAGCCGGTCAGCGATAGCGAGGCCAGACTCAGTCTGACCGGCTATCCGCAGGGCCTGCCGAGCTGGGAGATCAGCGGCGGTGCGGCGGCCCTGGGTGAGGTAGGGTTTTGGCGCGAATACGATGAGATCCTCAAGGGCTTTCTGGATTTTTATCGCAGCTTCTTTGCGCAGGTGTCCAGTCGCAATGCGCCGATGTTGCCGGATGTGTACTTCCCCAAGCAGGTGGAGAGTGTGCTGCTGTTTAATGACAACTTCATGGCCACGGCCAAGAAGGTGCGCGAGCAGTGTATCCGCGACCCCGCCTATGCCAATGCGATCCGCTGGCAACCGGCCTTCAAGCAACTCATTTACCGCAATGACCAGGGGAAATTAATCGTTACCATCAGCCAGAACTCTATTGGCAATGCGATCACCGAGCTGCTTGGGGTGGTGGTCAAACGGGTGCCCGATGCTGCCGCCTATGAGCAAACCGAGCCGCAGCTTCTTGAGCACTTATTGGCGGTGCGCCGTCGTCTGATCGATGCGGACCTGGGGCTGGGCATTGCGACCGCCCATTGGGGTGATGCCTGAGGCCGGATGCCAGGGTGGAACGATAATTATCCCGACAAGTTGTGCAGGTATGGTGATGCGCTTATAAGCGTGGCTTATCGGCTATAACGCTTTTCATCTGGTGCAAACCACACCGTGCTGGCACTCTCGACAAGGTGTATCGACAGGGGAGAGCGTGATGGAGTTTTTTGGTTTGGCGACGGTCAGGATGTCCAGCTCGGATATTCAGCGCAATGTGAATATCGATAATCTCAGCGAGTGGTGCGCCTCCATCGACAAGGTGCTGGATGTGCAGAACGATGAGCGTGGCGATATCTATTGTGTGTGGGGCGAGTTCCGCGTGCACCGTGAGCTGATCCACGACGGGGTGCGCTTTACCCTGCCCAGTTGCAAGAACGGAGTGCAGTGGACCCTGACCCCCAACCCGGACAACAGCGCCCAGGTGCAGATCCACTGCACCATAAACCGTAGCCACCAGGACCCGGATTTTATCGAATCCCTGGAGAGCTTCGTCAATGACTGGCGCGATGGCCTGGAGGCCTGGGCAGCCCGTCGCGCGGCGCGCCACAATCGGGACTGCGTCGATTGCGTTGATACCTTTGGCGGCTTCGGCTAGCGGGCTAGTGGCCTGCGGCACCCCCCGATCTATTCATGTCTCCCCGCCCCTGATTGGGGTATAATCCCTTTTAATTCCCCAGTCGACCGCCATGGTCACTGTCCATCCGGCCATCCCTGCGCCGCTTTCATTGTTTTCAGGAGTTACCCAGTATTATGTCATTCGACCAGCTCGGCCTTGGCGCCGAAATCCTTCGCGCGGTCAGCGAAAAGGGCTATACCACGCCTACCCCTATTCAGCTTCAGGCCATTCCGGCGATCCTCGAGGGTGGCGACATCCTTGCCGGTGCCCAGACCGGTACCGGCAAGACCGCCGGTTTTACCCTGCCACTGCTGCAACGCCTCAGCCAGCATCCTCCGGCCAAGGGGCTGCGTCCGGTGCGCGCCCTGATCCTGACCCCGACCCGTGAATTGGCCGCCCAGGTGGAAGAGAGCGTGGTCACCTATGGGAAATACCTGCCGCTGCGCTCGGCGGTGATTTTCGGTGGGGTCAAGATCAACCCGCAGATCGACAAGCTGCGCCGCGGTGTGGACATTCTGGTGGCCACCCCCGGTCGTCTGCTCGACCACATGGGACAGAAGACCGTGGATCTATCCCAGGTCGAGGTGCTGATCCTGGACGAGGCCGACCGGATGCTCGACATGGGCTTTATCCGCGACATCCGCAAGGTGCTGGCGGTACTGCCAAAACAACGTCAGAACCTGCTGTTTTCGGCCACCTTTTCCGATGAGATCCGCAAACTGGCCGAGGGCCTGCTGAACCAGCCGGTATTGATCGAGGTGGCGCGGCGCAACACCTCCTCGGAGATGGTCGAGCAGGTGGTGCATCCGGTGGATCGCCAGCGCAAGGGTGAGCTGCTGTCCTTCCTGGTGAGCTCGCAAAACTGGCGTCAGGTGCTGGTGTTTACCCGTACCAAGCACGGTGCCAATCGTCTTGCCCAGCAGCTGGAAAAAGAGGGCATTAGTGCCGCGGCGATCCACGGCAACAAGAGTCAGGGCGCGCGTACCAAGGCCCTGGCCGATTTCAAATCCGGTGCGGTGCGGGTGCTGGTGGCCACCGACATCGCCGCACGTGGGCTGGACATCAGCCAGCTGCCCCATGTGGTCAATTTTGAACTGCCGAACGTGGCCGAAGACTATGTACACCGCATCGGGCGCACCGGGCGTGCCGGTCACGAGGGTGAGGCCGTGTCACTGGTCTGTGTGGATGAACACAAGCTGCTGCGAGATATCGAGCGGGTGATCAAGCGCGAACTGCCCAAGCGGGTGATCCCCGGCTTTGAGCCGGACCCCAGCATCGCCGCCGAGCCGATCCCGAACGGGCGCAACCAGCGCAGCGGCGCACCGCGTGGTAATGCCCCGGCGCGACAGGGCCGCCCTGGCGGTAACAAGCCGCGTAGCCAGGGCGCTGCGACAGCAGGCAAGCCTGGTGGTGCCCGCAAACCGGCACCGCGCAACGGCGGTGGTGCCAGACCGCGCGGCTGAGCAAAGACATGAACCACGCCGCCCGACTGGCCGCGCTGGAGGAATTGCTGCTGGCCCATCAGGGGCTCTGGCAGGCGCAACCCTTCAAGCAGGCGCGCCCGGACTGGTGCACCGAATATCCTGAACTGACGGCGGCGCTACTGACCCTGGATGAGACGCAGCTTGCGCAGCTCAGTCAGGATGAGGCCGCTCTGTGGCCCGTGTTGGCGGCGTATCTGCCCAGCCTGGCGGCGCTGTCCGAGCTCTGCCGGTTGCCACGGCTGCCGGGTGGCGCACTGAGCGATCCCGGCCCGCACTTTGCCAATCACATCCCAGGACGCAAATGGCAGCAAATCCAGGCCTTCAGTGCGGCGCTTGGGCCGGGTCAGGGGCCATGGCTGGAGTGGTGTGGTGGCAAGGGCCACCTGGGCCGCCTGCTGTCATGGCAATACGGCCAGCCGGTGACCAGCCTGGAATGGGATGGGGCACTTTGCGAGGATGGCGAGCGCCTGGCCCGGCGCAGCGGGATCACCCAGCGTTTCGAGCGATTGGATGTGCTTACACCTGCCGCCAGCCTGCAGCTGCCCGGTCGTCACGCCCTGGCCCTGCATGCCTGCGGGGAGTTGCACCGCCAGCTGTTGCGCGAGGGGGTGGCCCATGGCGTGGCAGCGCTGGACCTGGCCCCCTGTTGTTATCATCACCTGCAGCAGGGGGATTACCAGCCCTTCAGCCCGCAGGCGCGCCTGCGGCTGCGCCGCGACGACCTGCGCCTGGCAGTGACCGGTGCCGCCACCGCCCCGGCCCGTGAGTTGCGTCGTCGTGATCAGGAAATGGCCTGGAAGCTGGGCTACCTCGCTCTGCACGGGCAGCTAACGGGCGAGGGCTACAAGGCCTTGCGGCCCATCGACAAGTCCTGGTTGCGTGGCGATTTTGCCGCCTTCTGCCGATGGCTGGCGGCGCGGGAGGGCGATACCCTGCCCGCTGGGCCTGATGGTGAGCCTGATTGGGCGGCACTGGAGCAGCTCGGTTGGCAGCGCCAGCGCGAGACCATGCGCCTGTCACTGCTGCGACAGGGCTTTCGTCGTGCCATCGAACTGTGGCTGGTGCATGACATGGCCTGTTATCTGGAGACCCATGGCTACCGGGTGCGGGTCGGCGAGTTTTGTGCGAGCGCCCTGAGTCCGCGCAATCTGTTGATATCTGCCCGCCGCGAGACAAAATGAACACCGGCACATATAATTTAGTGCCTGGCTGGAAGCAAATGGCCTGAAGGCCGCTCGGTGTCTTGCATTTGGCGGGTTTTTTGCCTATGATGCCCGGCTTTCCAGCTGCGCGGTGCGCACCATCGGGGTGTGTAGCGGCGCGAATAAGCATCCACAAGAGGTTTTGACGATCATGAAAGCGGATATCCATCCCCAGTACAACGATATTAACGTGACCTGCAGCTGCGGCAACAGTTTCACCACCCGTTCCACCGCTGGCCATGATCTGAGCCTGGACGTGTGCTCTGCCTGCCATCCCTTCTACACCGGCAAGCAGAAGATGGTCGATACCGCCGGTCGTGTCGACAAGTTCCGCCAGAAGTACGGCCGCAAGTAAACCCCGTGGTCGTGGTTCTGCCGCGCAAAAGGGCGCCCCGCAAGGGCGCCCTTTTTTGTGTCTTGCTGTTGGGCCTGTTCTGGCTGGGCAGTGTCCAGGCCGTCTGTCCCAGTGATCGCATCGACGAAACGGTGAGCGTGGTGCAGGTGTTCGACGGGGATACGGTACGTCTCAGCGATGGGCGACGTCTGCGCTTTATCGGTATCGATACCCCGGAGATCGACCATCGTGGCGGGCGCTCCGAGCCCTATTCCAGAGCGGCGCAGCGCCGCGTGGAGGCATTGCTGGGCAGGGAGCGGGTGTTGCGGCTGCGCCTGGATGCCGAGTCCCAGGATCACTATGGGCGTCTGTTGGCCCATCCCTACCTGCCGGATGGGCGCAGCCTGAATGCGCTGCTGCTGGCCGAGGGGCTGGCAACCGCGCTGGTGGTGCCGCCCAATCTTTGGCAGCAGGATTGTTATCGCAGGCAGATGGCCCTGGCACGCCAAAATCGGCAGGGTCTGTGGTCCCTGTCGAATTATCGCCTGACACCTAGCGCTGAACTGGGTGCCAGGGCGGCTGGCTATCGCTGGATTGAGGGACGTTTGTTGCGGGTGGAGGAGCAGCGCAATAGCACCTGGTTGGTGCTGGAAGGCGGGTTGCGTTTGCGTATTGCCAGGGAGGACCGGCGCTGGTTTGCCGAACGGGATATGCGCGCCTGGGAAGGGCGTTTGTTACGCGCCGACGGTTGGCTGCACGGCGAAGCCGGACAGTGGCGGATGCGTCTGCGGCATCCCGTGCAGCTGGAGGTGTTGGAACCCTAGCAGGGCAGTCGGACGTAAGTCTGTCTATGCGCTGGGTCTGGAAAGGATCGGCATTGTCCTCGCCTAAAAGATATCCTCGGTGACACCACCGCTGCCGCGCTGATCATCACCGTCACTGCCAGGACTGTACAGACTGGTGGGCTGGGGGGCATTCTCGCTGCGGAACAGTTCGAAGATGGCATTGGGGTTGTCGCTGGATGCGTAGTCCCCGGTTCGCGCATCGATGCGCACCGAGACGATCCCCTCCGGTTGGGCCAGGCTGTGTTCGGGGCGGTCACGCAGGGCTTTACGCATATAATCGATCCACATCGGCAGTGCAGCACGCGCGCCGGTTTCCTGGTTGCCCAGAGGCTGCGGATTATCAAAACCGACCCAGGCGGTGCTGACCACATCGGCGTTATAGCCGGCAAACCAGGCATCGCGTTGCTCGTTGGTGGTGCCTGTTTTCCCCCCCAGATCATTGCGCCCCAGCCGCAACGCGGCACGGCCCGTGCCACTGCGGATCACATCCGCCATAATGGATTGCATGAGATAAGCATTGCGTGCGTCAATGGTGCGAGCTGCCTGAACCGGTGGTTCGGGCAGGCTAAGCAATTGCTCCAGATTATCGGTCAGCAGGATGTCCTCATCGCTTGTTCCGCTGCAGTTATCACAGGCCAGCGGTGGTTTGGCCTGAAACAGGATATTGCCATCGTCATCCTCTATCCGGTCGATAAAGTAGGGCTCGATCAAAAAACCACCATTGGCAAAAACCGCATAGGCACGTACCAGGTCATAGGGGGTGATCGAATGGCTGCCCAGGGAGAGCGAGAGGTCGCGCGGCAGGGCCTGGGGGTTGAAGCCGAAGCGTTCCATATAGCGCACGGTGCGGGCGATGCCAGTGCTTTCCATTACCCGAATAGAAACCAGGTTGCGGGAGTGGACCAGCGCCTCACGAAAGCGGGTGGGGCCGTAAAAGCGTCCGCTGTAGTTGGAGGGGCGCCACTCGCTTTCCAGGTTGCTGTCATCAAATACCACCGGGGCATCATTGATCACGCTGGCCGGGGTAAAGCCGTGTTCCAGTGCCGCGGAATAGACAAAGGGCTTGAAGATCGAACCGGGCTGGCGTTCCGCCTGGGTGGCACGATTGTATTTGCTGTGGAAGAAATCAAAGCCACCGACCAGGGCCAGTACGGCACCGTCTTCGGGCCGAAGCGATACCAGGGCGCCGGCAACCTCCGGTAGTTGAGACAGTTCCCAATGGCCACTTTCTGCCAGGCGGATGTGGACAATATCCCCGACGCCAAGTACATCGGCAGGGTTGTTTGGTTCCGGACCGACCCGATTGACGCTGATGTAGCGTTGCGCCCAGCGGATCCCCTCCGAAGCGATTTGCTGCTCGCTGTCATCGGACAGGCGTACGATGGCATGGTCATCGGCGACATGGGTAACCAGGGCGGGGTGCAGATCCGCTACATTGCGCTGTTGGGCTAGCGCGGCCCGAATGGCCTCGTCATCGCTGAGTTGCTCAGGCTGGAGTCTTGCCAGCGGACCACGATAGCCATGGCGTCGATCATAGGCGATCAAACTGTTGCGCAGGGCTTGATTGGCCGCATGTTGGTGATTGGGCTGGATGGTGGTGTAGACGTGCAGGCCGTCCGTGTAGGCCTCGTCGCCGAATTGACGCAGCATTTCGGTGCGTACCATCTCACCTACATAGTGGGCATCGACGGCGGTATGGGCCACGTGCAGGCGGGCAATATCGGGGCTGTTGATGGCCTCGTTAAAGCTGGCCTGGTCGAGGTAGCCGACCTCCAGCATGCGGCGCAATACATAGTCGCGCCGTAACAGGGCACGGCGGGGGTTGCTCACAGGGTTGTAGGCAGAGGGTGCCTTGGGCAAACCGGCAATCATCGCGATTTCTGCCAGGCTCAAGGCCTCCAGCGGCCTGCCGTAGTAGACCTGGGCGGCAGCGGCGAAACCGTAGGCGCGGTGGCCCAGATAGATCTTGTTGAGATAGAGCTCGAGGATGGCTTCCTTGCTCAGTTCCGCCTCAATCTTGAAGGACAGCAAAATTTCGTTGAGCTTGCGGGTATAGGTGCGTTCTCGACTCAGAAAGAAATTTCGTGCAACCTGCATGGTGATGGTGCTGCCACCCTGGCTGCGGTCGCCGGTTTGCACCAGGTTGATTGCCGCACGCAGCAGGCCCTGATAGTCCACCCCGGGATGCTCAAAGAAACGATTATCCTCGGCGGCCAGGATTGCCGCCACCAGGGTCTGGGGGAATTCTTCGTAACGCAGGGGAATACGGCGAATCTCACCGTACTCACTGATCAGCTGTCCATCGTTACTGTAGACACGCAGTGGCACCTGGAGCCGGGCATCACGCAGGGTTTCTATCTCTGGCAGCCCCGGCGCGAGATAAAGGTACACGCCAGCGACGATCAACGAGGCTGAAAAAAGGGATGCGGCTGTGGCTAGTGCCGTGTAGCGTAACAGGCGAAAAAAGAGGGACATGTCGCTTTAGTAAACTCTGTAGGTGCCTATAATCAGGTGTTGGGAGTATAAAGGGTTTTTGATTCAGGCCCTAATGGACAGCTGGATACACCAAATGTTTCACGGCCAGATCGGGACCGGGGTCGCATTTAATCCAGCCCTTAACAGCAATAGAGCTCGAGATATATTCGATTATTGTTGATACTATGGGTTGACCTATACTTGACTCTGGTATTTAATGTTGTTAAATAGATAAACAACGTAACCTTGGATATATAAAGGAAAAAGTCTCCAAATGCCTACGTTCCTCGGAAGGAAAAAGCAGAGCGTTCTGGGGCTTGACATCAGTACCACCGCTGTCAAGTTGCTGGAGCTGAGCAAGAGTGGCGATCGCTACCGCGTGGAAAGTTATGCGGTGGAGCCGCTCCCACCTAACTCCGTGATCGAAAAGAATATTTCCGATGTGGAAGGTGTTGGTGAGGCGATTCGGCGAGCGATTAAGCGCTCCGGCACGCGGGTCAAGTTTGCCGCCGCGGCGGTGGCCGGCTCCTCGGTCATTACCAAGGTTATTTCCATGCCGGCCTCCTATACTGATGAGGAAATGGAAAGCCAGATCATGCTGGAAGCCGACCAGTATATTCCCTACCCCCTCGAAGAAGTTAACCTCGATTTTGAAATAATCGGCCCCTCACAGGACGATCCCGATCGTGTCGACGTGCTACTGGCCGCCTCACGCAGCGAAAATGTCGAGGTGCGGGTGGACGCCATCCAGATTGCCGGCCTACAGGCCAAGGTCATTGATGTCGAGGCCTATGCGATGGAAAACGCCTTTGCTCTGCTGCGCCAGCAGATGCCGGACAATGGCCTGGACAAGACTATCGCGGTCGTGGATGTGGGCGCGACCATGACCACCTTGAACGTACTGCATGATCTGAAAACCATCTACACCCGTGAACAGGTGTTTGGTGGCAAACAGCTGACCGAAGAGATCCAGCGTCGTTATGGCCTCTCCTACGAAGAGGCCGGCATGGCCAAGCGTCAGGGTGGCTTGCCGGATAACTATATCCCGGAGGTGCTGGAGCCATTCAAGGAGGCGATGGCACAGCAGGTCAGTCGTTCCCTGCAGTTCTTCTTTTCATCCAGCCAATACAGCACGGTGGACCATATCGTATTGGCGGGCGGCAGTTCTTCAATCCCCGGTGTGGATGAATTGATCGAACAAAGCCAGGGAGTCCCCACCACAGTGGCCAATCCGTTCTCCAATATGGTGATTTCTCCCAAGATCAAAGCACAGGTACTGAGTAATGATGCACCGGCACTGATGATTGCCTGTGGTCTGGCATTGAGGAGTTTCGACTAATGGCGCATATCAACCTGCTTCCCTGGCGCGAAGAGATTCGCGCACAGAAAAAGAAAGAATTTATCGGGGTAACGGCTGGCTCGGCAATCCTGATGGGTGGCGTGGTGCTGCTGGTGCATATGTATTTTGCCGGCATGATCGAATACCAGGAATCACGAAATAATTTTCTGCGCGCGGAAATCCGCTCGGTAGAGGCCAGCATTAAAGAGATTGAAGAGCTGGAACGCCAGCGCGAACAGCTGATCTCCCGCATGCGCGTCATTGAATCACTACAGCAGAATCGACCAGAGAGTGTCTATTTGTTTGATGAGCTGGTGCGGCTGATTCCGGAAGGTCTGTTTATTGAAACCCTTACCCAGACCGATCGTAATCTGGTGATCAATGGTCGTGCCCAGTCAAATGCCCGGGTGTCCGCGTTTATGCGTGCCCTGGATGCCTCGCCACGTTTTGGTTCGCCGACACTGGATGTGATTAGCACGGATCAGCGTACCGCAGAGCGCAGCCGACAGTTCACCCTGCGGGTAGCACAGAGCGCGGCAGCCAAGGGAGAGTAATCGTGAAGATCGATTTCGAAAAAATACAGGGGCAATTTCAGAATCTGGACCCCGATAATATCGGCAATTGGCCGATCCTGGTTCGCTCGCTGATCATCCTGCTGGTATGCGCCGCAGTCCTCGGCGCGGGCTATTATTTTGATACCCAACATCAAATGGTCGCGCTGGAACGGGTACAGGCGCAGGAAAGCCGACTCAAACGTGATTTTGAGCAAAAGCAGGCCAAGGCGGCCAATCTGGAAGCCTATAAAATTCAGATGGCAGAGATGGAGGAGTCCTTTGGTACCATGCTGCGTCAGTTGCCGGGACGTACAGAAGTGGAAGACCTGCTGGACGATATTACCCAAAAGGGCTTGGCCAGCGGCCTGGAGTTCGTACTTTTCCGTCCTGCAAACGAAACCCGGCGTGATTTCTATGCCGAATTGCCGATTGCCATCGACGTGCGGGGTGACTACCACCAGATGGGACAGTTTGTCGCCGGTGTCGCCGCACTGCCACGCATCGTGACCCTGCATAATATTGCCATCAGCTCACGAGAAGAAAAGCTGACCATGACAGCGACAGCGCGTACCTATCGCTATCTGGATGAGGATGAGATCGCAGCGGCCAGCGCAGCACAACGGCGTGCCACGGCGCCGCGCCGTCGCTGATCAGGGCTTAACGGGAAGCATATTATGGATATGAAGGAATCAACACTATGCGGCTGATGACAAGCGCAAAACACTCCAGCCTGTTAGTGCCTGCGCTGGTGAAAATCGGGCTGATTACGACCGTGCTGGGCCTTTTGAGCGCATGCAGTGGTGGCGATATGAGCGACCTGCAACAGTACCTGCGAGCGGAAAAGGCCAAACCACCGGGACGTATCGCGCCGGTGCCGGAATTCAAAAGCTATGAGATCGTGCACTACGAGGCAAACGACTTGCGTGATCCCTTCATGCGCTTTGAAGCTGATGCGGAGATCGTGGCAACCACAACCAGTGGCATCCCCGGACCTGATCTGAATCGCAACAGGGAAACCCTGGAGAGCTTCCCCTTGGATACCCTGCGCTTCGTTGGGCACTTATCGATGGACGGTCAGGAGTGGGCGATTATTACCTCACCGGATCGCATGGTGCACCGCGTGAGGGCTGGAAACTATGTCGGCACAAATTTCGGAAAAATAGTGGCTGTGACAGAGAACAGGCTGTTGATCGATGAGGTCGTGGCTGATGGGAGAGGCGGCTGGATTGAGCGTGAAGCTGCGCTTAGCCTGATTGAGTGAATGCACCGGGGGCCGATCAAATGGAATACGTAATGACACGAAGTGAGTCTGGATATATGAAGAAAATGATGAAAGCGATGGTAGTGGGTATCCTGTCACTGTTTGCCATGGCAACCCATGCACAGGTAAGTCTGAATGCGGTGGATTACTCCCTGTTGCCGGGCAACCAAATGCAGATCCAGCTCACCCTGTCTGGGCCTGCGCCAGAGGTCAGTAGCTTTACCATTAATGATCCGCCACGTTTGGCGATCGATTTAGTGGGAACGCGGATGGCCCTGGCTGAGCCAAGCATGCAGATCGAATCCAATCTGGCCAGACAACTCCGTGCAGTCGAAGCGGGTGGCCGCACCCGCCTGGTGCTGAGCATGGTCAATCCGGTGCCCTATGAGATTCACAGTGAGGGGAATCGAATCATCATTTCCCTGAACAAGGATGGGGCCAGCACCCCAGCAGTCGCTCGGGCTGTGAGCAGTGTGCAGGATGAGATTCGGGATATCGATTTTCGCCGTGGTGACAAGGGCGAGGGTAATATCACCATCACCTTGTCAAACCCTGCCTCGGTGATCAATATCAGTGAGCGCGCAGACAAGACCCACCTGGATTTTCTGAATATCAAAGTGCCGGATTCGCTGGTGCGTCGCCTGGATGTGAAGGACTTTGCCACGCCGGTGAGTTTTGTCGACCTGTTCCCGGCGGATGGCGGGGCACGGATGGTGATCACGGCTGAGGGTGCCTATGAACACATGGCATATCAAACCGGTAACACCTATGTGGTGAGCTTCCGTCAGCTGAGCAAGGAAGAAGAGCAGCTGACCAGGCAGGATGAGTTTGGCTATTCCGGTGAGAAGCTGTCCCTGAACTTCCAGAACATTGAAGTGCGCGCCGTGCTGCAATTGATCGCGGATTTTACCGGCCTGAATGTGGTGGCCAGTGACACCGTCCAGGGCAACATCACCCTGCGCCTGCGCAATGTGCCCTGGGACCAGGCCCTGGATATCATTCTCAAGACCCGTGGACTGGGGATGCGTCAAACCGGCAACGTGGTACTGATCGCGCCGAATGCCGAGCTGGCCGCGCGTGACAAGGCCGAGATGGAAGCGCAACAAACGGTCGTCGAATTGGCCCCGCTGCGCACCCAATTTTATCAGGTGAATTATGCGCGCGCTGCCGATATCTCTTCCCTGCTGAGGAGTGGCGATGCCAGCATCCTGTCAGCCCGTGGCAATGTAACCATCGATGCGCGAACCAATACCCTGATGGTACTGGAAACCGCAGACAAGCATGACGATATTGCCCGTTTGATCCGCCGCCTGGATGTGCCGGTCAGTCAAGTGATGATCGAAAGCCGCATCGTGATTGCCAATGATGACTTCAGTCGTGACCTGGGTGTCAGAGCAGGGGTGAGTGCAAGACAAGGTGCCGGGACCAACTCCGACCCAAGAATCGGTGTTAGCGGTACTGGGGCGGGTGCGGATGCCATTGCTAATACTACAAGCCCTGGAAACTTTCCTGCTCAGGGTAGCCGCTATAATGTGAACTTCCCCGCGCCCGGCAACGCCGGTCGCGTCGCCATGGCGGTACTGGGTGGTGGCTATCTGGTGGACCTGGAGCTCTCTGCGCTGCAGACCGAAGGCCGTGGTGAGGTGGTGTCCAACCCGCGTGTCATCACCTCTAACCAGCGCACCGCCAAGATCGAGCAAGGTGTGGACATTCCCTACCAGGAGGCCTCTGCCAGTGGTGCCACTTCCGTGTCCTTCAAGAAGGCGGTGCTGAGTCTGGAAGTGACCCCGCAGATTACCCCAGACGAGCGCGTCTCCATGGATCTGAAGGTCAATAAGGACAGCGTTGGCGGTATCTTTGGTGGTGTACCGTCCATCGATACCCGCTCGGTAGAGACCCAGGTCCTGGTGGATAACGGGGATACTGTGGTGCTGGGCGGGATTTATGAGCAGAGCACCTCAGAGGGGGCCAGCAAGGTGCCGCTGTTCGGTGATATCCCGCTGCTGGGTGCGTTGTTTCGTTCCAACAGTCGTTCCGCATCCAAGAATGAACTGCTGATCTTTGTCACCCCGCGTATCCTCAAGGAGGGTATGCGTACCGGGATGGAATAAATCAGGGTTTACCCGCAAACGACGGCACAGCGCTCGCTGTGCCGTCGTTTTTGTTTTAACACAGGTCGCAATCTGGCAAAGCTGACGTGAAAAATATCTTTCTGATAGGCCCGATGGGGGCAGGCAAGAGTACGATTGGGCGGCAGCTTTCCAATGTAATGAAGATGCCTTTCAAGGATAGCGATCATGAGATCGTGGCGCGTACCGGAGCAAGCATCCCGCTGATCTTTGAGATCGAGGGCGAGGAGGGGTTTCGCAAGCGCGAGTCTGCGATGATCGATGAGCTTTCCAGCATGGAAGGTATCGTCCTGGCAACGGGGGGTGGGGCGATACTTCGTGAGGAAAACCGCAGCATGCTAAAACAGCGTGGGGTGGTGATCTATCTCTATGCCTCAATGGATCAGTTGTTTGAGCGTACCAGCCGGGATCGCAATCGCCCCCTGCTGCAAACCGCGAATCCGCGCGCCCGCCTGGAGGAGATCATGGCGGAGCGTGATCCCATCTATCACCAGCTGGCCGACATGGTGATACACACCGATGATCGTTCGGTGCGTAGTGTCGTCAAAGAGATTGCTGCACGACTCAAACAAATGGAGCGGACGCCGCCGCGATGACGTGATGCCAGGGATTCAGGTATAGTAGGGCTCCCTGAGGATTGTGACACTGGAAAGATGAAAACCCTCCACGTTGATCTGGGTGAGAGAAGCTACCCAATCCATATCGGCCCGGATCTGCTGGGCCGGACGGACCTGATCCAGCCATATGTTGCTGGGCGTCAGGTGATGATCGTCACCAACGAAACCGTCGCACCACTCTACCTGCAACAAGCCCTGCAGGGCTTCTCGGCCTGGCAGTGTCAGCAGCTGATCCTGCCTGATGGCGAACAATACAAAACCCTGGAGATCTGGAATCGCATTTTCGATGCGCTACTTGGCGCGCGTTTTGACCGACGCTGCACCCTGGTGGCGCTGGGTGGCGGGGTGATCGGTGACATGACGGGTTTTGCTGCGGCCTGTTATCAGCGCGGTGTCGATTTTATCCAGATCCCGACCACACTGCTGTCCCAGGTGGATTCTTCGGTCGGCGGCAAGACTGGGGTCAATCACCCCTTGGGCAAGAACATGATCGGCGCCTTTCACCAGCCACGCCTGGTACTGGCGGATACCACAACCCTTAATACCCTGGATGATCGCCAGTTGTCTGCGGGCCTGGCGGAGGTGATCAAATACGGCTTGATCAACGACCCTGGTTTTCTCGCATGGCTGGAAGCGAATATGGGGGCCTTGCGTGCCCGTGACCAGGCAGCACTCAGTGATGCGATCGCCCGATCCTGTCAGGACAAGGCGGAGATTGTCGCTGCCGATGAACGGGAAAGTGGCCAACGCGCGTTGCTGAACCTGGGGCATACCTTTGGCCATGCGATCGAAACCGGAATGGGATACGGGGAATGGCTACACGGCGAGGCGGTTGGCACCGGCATGGTGCTGGCGGCAGAATTATCGGCCCAGCTGGGCTGGATTACGGCCGAGGCATCACAGCGTGCCCGCAGCCTGATTGTACAGGCCGGGCTACCGGTACAGGCCCCGCAAGAACTGGATAGCCAGCGTTTCCTGGAACTGATGGCGGTGGACAAGAAGGTTCAGGATGGCAAGCTGCGCCTGGTGCTGATGCGTGCCCTGGGCGAGTCGGTAATCACCGATCAGGTCAGTCCCGAGGCGATCAGCAGGATGCTGGATCACCATCATGCCAGGGCCCGTGCCTAGTATGTCCACCCAGCTCGCGCCTGCTGCCAGACTGGCCCCCTATGCGGCAAGTGAGCAGGCCTCGCATGGTCGACGTGTTCCCGAAGACAGTCCGAATTATCGCAGCGAATTCCAGCGTGATCGCGACCGAATCGTGCACTCTTCGGCATTTCGGCGCCTGGAGTACAAGACCCAGGTGTTCGTCAACCATGAAGGGGACATGTTTCGTACCCGCCTGACCCATTCGATTGAAGTGGCGCAGATTGGGCGGGCGGTGGCGCGTGCCCTGGGTTTGAATGAAGACCTTACCGAGGCGATTAGCCTGGCCCACGACCTGGGTCATACCCCGTTTGGCCATGCCGGGCAGGATGCCCTGAATCGCTGCATGAAGCCCTATGGCGGTTTCGAGCATAATCTGCAGTCGTTGCGGGTGGTCGATGAGCTGGAGCAGCGCTATGCCGACTTCAATGGCCTGAACCTCTGCTTTGAGACCCGCGAGGGGATCCTCAAACATTGCTCCCGGCAGAATGCCGAACAATTGGGCGAGCTGGGGCGGCGTTTCCTGCTGGGTCGACAGCCCGGGCTGGAGGCCCAGGTGGCCAATCTGGCCGATGCCATCGCCTATAACAATCATGATGTGGACGATGGGCTGCGTTCGGGGCTGATCAATCTGCAGCAGTTGCGCGAACTGAGTTTGTTTGAACGGCAGTACCAGGTCGTGCAGGCAGAATATCCGGGACTGGATGGCCGTACCCTGACCCATGAGATCATTCGCCGGATGATCAACAGGCAGGTGGTTGATCTGCTGAAAACCAGCGAACAGGCCATTGCAGCGATCGCACCACAGGACATTGAGGCGGTACGCCAGCAGACGAGACCGCTGATCTGTTTTAGCGAACAGATGAAGGGCGAACACCAGGCCTTGAAGCATTTCCTGCATGAACATCTATACCGTCATTACCGGGTACATCGCATGAGTGTGAAGGCCCAGCACATGGTCAACGAGTTGTTCGGGGCGATGTTTGAGGATTTGCGGCTGATGCCGGGTGAACACCAGCAACGGGCCCGGCAGATGGAGGCCGTGGCTGGTGAGAGCGGCCGGGCCCGTGCCGTCGCTGATTACATCGCCGGGATGACCGATCGATTTGCGATCCTGGAGTACCGCAAACTCTTTAGCCCAGGTGAACTCACCTGACTTTACAGCGGGCCACATACCATATATTGTTATCAATGGTATGTGGCAGCACAGCTTTTAGTGTTTTAACCCAAAAGCGTCCGCTCGGTGGAACCATTGAATAGCAAGCTATCTGGACTATGCGAATCTTTCTGCAGGCCCCGGTCACTGAGGATCGGCCACCGCGCTATTATCAACTGTTTATCCAGGAAGACCTGCTGGGCGGGTGGTCGTTGGTGAGGCAATGGGGCTATCAGGGCGGACAAGTTACGGTGCAGCGTGAATACCACGAGTGCCGTGAAGATGCCGAGCTGGCCATGACCCGCTACCGGGATACCCAGCTCAAGCGGGGCTTTCGAGTGGTTTTTGCCCAGGGTGAGGAGGCGCCACGATGAGATTTGGCATCGGTCATCGCAAGGATCCCCATGCCTCGGCCTCCTACCTGTCCCATTTTCAACTATCCAGTCCACCCTTTGCCACTACGGCCGAGGGTGCATTTCTGTTCCTCGACCCGGAACGTCGGCAAATCCTGGATATGCTCCAGCACCTCACCCAGTATAGTGATGAGGTCTTGCTGCTCAGCGGCGAGCCGGGCCTGGGCAAATCCACCCTGGCCAAGGCATTTCTGCAGCGCGCAGAAGCACACTGGCGCTGTTGTCATATTGATGGCGGATCAAGCCTGGATGCCGACCAACTGTTTGCCCACTTGGCCCGATGTTTTGAGCTGAACGTACAGACTATCCGGCCTGAGGAATTGCTTGCGGGGATACAAACTCAGCTGATTGCACTACAGGAACAGCGCCTGGCGGTGTTACTGGTGGATGACGCACAGCTGCTGAGTGACGACGCGCTCGAGCTGATCCTGCACCTGGCTCAGCTGGAAGGCGAACACGGTAAACTCATTCGTTTGCTCTTGTTCAGCGAAGTTGAGATTGTAAGTCGCCTGGCTGAACCGCGTTTTTCGGTGCTGCCACCAGCACATCACATCGAACTCAAACCGCTCACCGAGGAAGCAGCTGCCCAGTATGTTGTACATCGTCTAAGCGCAGCGGGGACTAATGACTCAGGCCTGCTGGATGAGCGCGAGATACGGCAGATTCATCGCAACAGTCAAGGCATTCCGGGCGCAATCAATCTGCATGCCCATCAATTGCTGCAAAAGAAATATCGTCAGAGCCAGGGACGCCTGGGCGGGCAGGGGCTCAAGTTGGGGATCGCCGGTATGGCAATCCTTGGGACGGTGCTGGGCCTGCAGGGTCGGGTACATGAATGGCTTGATCTGGAAACCCAGGTGGCCAGCGTCAGTAGTGTGGAACGGCCGGTAATACGCCTGGCCGAGCAGAACCAACCCTGGGCCGTGGTGATACGCGATGGCGAGCGTATTCAAATTAGTTGTGGGGTCAGCGGCGACGACACCGTCGGGGTGCGTCCAACCCTGAGTGCGGCGGCCTTGACCGAGCCAGCAGTCAGTCTGGCACGCCCGCTACTAAGCAGTGGTCAGGTGGTGGATGAAGCCGGCAGCGAAGCGGTAGCGCCAGCGGGACAGCCGCCGGAGGCCGTGGCGAGCGAAGCGGCCCCCGTGGTATCGACGGAACCCTTGCCACAGGCAGTCGTGCAGCCACCACTGGTGCTTCCGGCCGTGCCTGAGACACCCGCGGAACCGGTGGAACTGGTGTTGCGGGCAATTGAGCCCAGCCCGGTGGTGGCCAATCAGCAGCTCCAGCGCCTGATCATACGTGGACAGGGCTTTTTACCAGACAGCAAGCTGGCCTTGAGCCGCGCAGGTCAGGTCGAGGTCTTGCCGGATGAGCAGCTAGAATTCATCGATACCGAGACCCTGGCGATGGAGGTCAATACCGGAGCCAGCACGGCGGGTTGGGCGATCCAGCTCAATACCCCGGATGAGCGTCGTTCCAATGTGTTGCGTTTCCAGGTGGTCAGCGAGGCACGCCTGCCCGCTCCGGTGCTTGAGGAAGTGCCGCCAGCCACACAAGAGCCTGAGTCAGTGGCAGAAGTGGCGGAGGTCGCCCCGGCTGCAGCGGATGTGACACCACCACCGCCCCCACCTGCGACCACCGTCCCCAGCGCGGTAGTGGATACCGCAGCCCCAATACTTGTCGTTTCTGGCGTCGAAGCCAGTGAATGGCTGGCGGGGCAGCCAGCCGGGAATTTTACCGTTCAACTGATGGTGAGTGTCGAGCAGGAAAGCCTGGGTGGGCTGATCGCACGGCACAATCTGCCAGCGCCTTTGGCAGTGTTTGCCATGCAACGGGGTGATCAGCAACTCTATGCCTTGACGCAGGGGAGTTACCCGAATCGCGCTGCGGCTGAGCGGGCGGCCGCTGCCTTGCCGGCCGGGGTACAGTCCTGGGTGCGCAGCATCGCAAGTGTGCAGGAAGCCATGCAGCAGACAGCGCAGCCCCGCCCGGCCCCTGCCGCCACAGGGTCTGTGGCTGCGCCCAGCGCGGCAGTCACTGGTCCCACTGCGGTGTCGGTGGATCTCTCTGGGGTTAAGGACGATGCCTGGGTA
This sequence comes from Gammaproteobacteria bacterium, assembly GCA_014859545.1. Classification (GTDB taxonomy): domain Bacteria; phylum Pseudomonadota; class Gammaproteobacteria; order Thiohalomonadales; family Thiohalomonadaceae; genus SLDE01. The sequence goes on along the minus strand of JACUTZ010000003.1, from coordinate 27,650 downwards.
TGGAGCCAGGACCCGGCCCGCTACACCATTCAGCTGGCCGCCGCCGCCAATGAGCAGACCATTCGCGAAGCGATGCAGGGACTAAACCTGCCAGGTGAGCGAGTGGTGGTGCAAACCCAGCGCGATGGACGTCCCTGGTATGTGATCATCTATGGCAGCTTTGCCGATCGGGAAACCGCACGGGCGACGATCGCACGTCTGCCCCCGACGCTGCAGGCCTCCAACCCCTGGCCACGTGGCTTTGCCAGCCTGCAGGATGAGATGGCTCGCTCTGCCAGTCAGCAGTGATCCCCCTTGCTAATACCCCTGTGAACGGGGTGAGAATACGCCCGCCAATTGAACAGTGGCTGCGCTGGCAGTATACTGCTCGACCATTTTGCCCGCGAAACTGCGCCGGCCCCGGATTTCTGACTGCAACGCAACCAACATATGGTTATCTGCTGTGACTGAGACGAACAAGACAACTGGTTTATACCACCCTTCCTTTGAGCGGGATAACTGCGGCTTTGGACTGATCGCCCACATGGATGGCGCCACCAGCCACTGGTTGGTGAGCACCGCCATCGAGGCATTGGGGCGCATGACCCATCGTGGCGCGATTGCCGCCGATGGCAAGACCGGTGACGGTTGTGGTCTGCTGCTGAAAAAGCCCGACAGTTTCCTGCGTGCGGTGGCCGCCGAGGCAGGCTTGACGCTGGCCGATGACTATGCGGTGGGGATGGTATTCCTGCACCAGGACGACGCCCAGGCCCAGGCTGGTCGTGACACCCTGGCGGGTGAAATCATCGCAGAAGGGTTGCCGCTGGCCGGCTGGCGTGTGGTGCCGACCGACGCCAGTGCCTGTGGTGAATCGGCACGTGCCACCATGCCGCAGATTGCCCAGATCTTTGTCAATCGTCCGGCCGGTATGGCAGCGGTGGATTTTGAGCGCCACCTTTATATTGCGCGTCGTCGTGCCGAGAAGGCCCGCACTGCCGCCGACGATCAGGTCTTTTATGTGCCGACCCTGTCGGCCCAGGTGATCGCCTACAAGGGCATGGTAATGCCCGAATTCCTCGCCCAGTTTTATCCGGATCTGGGCGATGAGCGCATGGAATCGGCAATCGGTGTCTTTCACCAGCGCTTCGCCACCAATACCCTTCCGCAGTGGCGCCTGGCCCAGCCCTTCCGCTATCTGGCCCATAACGGCGAGATCAACACTGTCCGTGGCAACCGCAACTGGGCGCGTGCCCGTTCCTACACCTTTGCCACCGACAAGATCGCCAACATGGACGATGTGCGTCCCTGGGTGTCGATGGAGGGCTCGGATTCCTCCAGCCTGGATAACATGCTTGAGGCGATGCTGGCCGGGGGTATCGACATCTTCCGTGCGATGCGCCTGCTGATCCCACCGGCCTGGCAGAACGTCAGCGAGATGGATGCGGAGCTGCGCGCCTTTTACGAATACAACTCCATGCATATGGAGCCCTGGGATGGCCCGGCTGGGATCGTGCTGACCGACGGGCGCCATGCTGCCTGCACCCTGGACCGCAACGGCCTGCGCCCGGCCCGTTATGTGATCACCAAGCCGGGTGGCGGCGAGGCGACAGAGGGGGATTATCGTGGCTGCGTGATCACCCTGGCCTCGGAGATCGGCGTCTACGACTACGACAATGCTACGGTGTTGAAGAAGGGTCGCCTCAAGCCTGGCCAGATGCTGGCGGTGGATACCGAAACCGGCCAGTTGATCTTGCCGCAGGATATCGATCAGCGCCTCAAGAGTGCCCAGCCCTACAAGAGCTGGATGAAGAATGCCATTCACGTGGAGTCCACCCTCAGCGGTGAAACCCTGTGCCGTGAGCCGATGGGCGCAGACGAGCTAATGGTGTTCCAGAAGCTGTTCCAGGTCAGTTTCGAAGAGCGCGATCAGGTGCTGCGCGTGCTCGGCGAAAGTGGCCAGGAGGCGATCGGCTCGATGGGTGACGATGCCCCTTATCCGGTGATGTCGCGCCGGGTGCGTTCGATCTACGATAATTTCCGTCAGCAGTTTGCCCAGGTCACCAACCCGCCGATTGATCCGATCCGCGAGCAGATCGTGATGTCCCTGGAAACCCTGCTGGGCCGCGAAAAGAATCTGTTTGAAGAAACCGCTGAGCATGCCCGCCGCCTGGTGCTGGATTCGCCAGTACTGTGCGAGGGCAAGTTTGCCCAGATCCTCGCCCATAACGAGGGTGATTTTTCCCATGCGTTCATCGAGCTGAATTATCCGCTCGGCAGCTCACTCAAGCAGGCGATCGAGGATATCTGCAACAAGGCGGTAGCCGCTGTACGTGACGGCAAGGTGATCCTGGTCCTGTCCGACCGCCAGATCAGTGAACAGACCATGCCGATACATGCGGCCCTGGCCACCGGTGCGGTACACCATCGCTTGATCAGCGAGGGACTGCGTTGCAATGCCAATATCCTGGTACAGACCGCCACCGCCCGTGATCCGCACCATTTTGCGGTGCTGCTCGGCTATGGTGCCACCGCCATCTACCCCTACCTGGCCTATGAAACCCTGAATGATCTGGTGCGCAGCGGCGAGGTGAAAAACGCCGATACCGCAGCCCTGGGTGAAAAATACCGTGCCGGGATCAACAAGGGCCTCTACAAGGTGATGTCCAAGATGGGGATCTCCTCGGTGGCCTCTTACCGTGGTTCACAGTTGTTTGAGATCGTCGGCCTGCACGAGGAAGTGGTGTCGCTGTGTTTCCGCGATACCACCAGCCGGGTACAGGGGGCAGACTTCAGCGATCTGGAACAGGACATCCAGCAGCTGGTGGCGCTGGCCTGGAATCCGCGCAAGGCGATTGATCAGGGCGGTCTGCTGAAATACGTACACGGTGGCGAACAGCACGCCTATGAGCCGGATGTGGTCAAGTCCATCCACCAGGCGGTCAACAGTGGCGAATGGGCCGACTACCAGGCCTTTGCCGATCTGGTCAACAATCGCTCGCCGATGGTGCTGCGCGACCTGCTCAAGCTGCGCAATGACCTCAGCCCGATCGACATCAGCGAGGTCGAGCCGGATACCGAATTGTTCAAGCGCTTTGATACCGCGGCGATGTCGCTGGGGGCCTTGTCACCCGAGGCGCACGAGGCCCTGGCGGTGGCGATGAACCGTCTTGGCGGTCGTTCCAACTCCGGCGAGGGTGGGGAAGATCCGGCCCGCTATGTGGACAAGGCGCGCTTCTCCAAGATCAAGCAGGTGGCCTCCGGTCGCTTTGGGGTGACACCGGGTTATCTGGTCAATGCCGAGGTCTTGCAGATCAAGGTGGCCCAGGGTGCCAAGCCCGGTGAGGGTGGTCAGCTGCCCGGCCATAAGGTCAACGACACTATCGCCCGGCTGCGTTTCACCCGTCCCGGGGTGCCGCTGATCTCGCCACCGCCGCATCACGATATCTATTCCATCGAAGACCTGGCGCAGTTGATCTTCGACCTCAAGCAGGTCAACCCGCAGGCACTGGTCTCGGTCAAGCTGGTCTCCGAGCCGGGGGTCGGCACCATTGCCGCCGGGGTGGCCAAGGCCTATGCGGACCTGATCACCATCTCCGGCTACGACGGCGGCACCGCGGCCTCACCGATCGCCTCGGTCAAGTATGCCGGTTCCCCCTGGGAACTGGGTCTGTCCGAGGCCCACCAGGTGCTGCGCATGAACCACCTGCGCGGCAAGGTACGGGTGCAGGCCGATGGCGGGATGAAGACCGGTCTGGATGTGATCAAGGCCGCCATCCTGGGCGCTGAATCCTTTGGCTTCGGCACCATGCCGATGGTGGTGCTGGGCTGTAAGTATCTGCGCATCTGCCACCTCAATAACTGCGCCACCGGGGTGGCCACTCAGCACGATGTGTTGCGTGCCAAGCACTACAAGGGCAAGCCGGAACTGGTTGAGACCTATTTCCGCTTTGTTGCCCGCGAGGTGCGCGAGTGGCTGGCGCGTCTGGGCATGCGCAAGCTGGAGGATTTGATCGGTCGCACCGATCTGCTGGAGATCCTGCCCGGGGTGACCGAGCGCCAGGCCAAGCTGGACCTGCGTCCGATCCTCGATGGTGGCCTGGCTGGCGCGGACGAACCGCAGTGCTGCATCGATTCACGCAACGTCCCCTTCGACGAGGCGGCCTTGGCCGAACAGATGGTCAAGGATTGTCAGGCGGCGATCGAACATCGTAGTGGTGGCGAGTTCCACTACGAGCTGCGCAATATCAATCGCTCCATCGGTGCCCGTCTGTCCGGCGAGATTGCCCGACGCTGGGATACCCTGGGCATGAGTGATGCGCCGATCACCCTGCGCCTGCACGGCACCGCCGGGCAGAGCTTTGGGGTCTGGAATGCCGGTGGCCTGCACATGTACCTGGAAGGCGATGCCAACGACTACGTCGGCAAGGGGATGGCCGGTGGCAAGCTGGTGATCCGTCCGCCCGCCGACAGCCGCTATGCCAGCAATGAAAATACCATTATCGGTAATACCTGTCTGTACGGCGCCACTGGCGGCAAGCTGTTCGCCGCTGGCATGGCCGGTGAGCGCTTCGGGGTGCGTAACTCCGGTGCCCATGCGGTGATCGAAGGTGCCGGTGACCATTGTGCCGAATACATGACCGGCGGGGTGATCACCGTGCTGGGCCAGACCGGGGTGAACTTCGGTGCCGGCATGACCGGCGGCTTTGCCTTTGTGTTGGACGAGCAAAATGTCTTCGCCGACCGCTGCAATGGCGATGTGGATCGCCATCGCATCAACACCGAGGCCACCGAGGCGCATCGCCATTTCCTGCGGGAGATGCTGATAGAGTACGTGAGTGAAACCGGCTCTGCGCATGGCAAACGGATCCTCGATAACTTCGAGGATTACATCGGCAGGTTCTGGCTGGTCAAACCCAAGGCTGCCGATCTGAAAAACCTGCTCGAAGTGATGCTGCAACGGGCGGCTTGATTTAAATCGTTTGCCACAGAGGACACAGAGAACACAGAGAAGTTATGTTGAAGATGTGGTATGGCTGTTGGGCTTGTGAATCAACGGCATCTGGTGACGGAGATAAATCCGTGTCCAGGCAACCTCTGTGCACTCTGTGTCCTCTGTGGCAAGAATTATCTTAAACTGATGGTGACGCACCGTGAGTCAGAAAAACGCATTACAGTTTCTGGATATCCCTCGTCTCGACCCGGAGAAGAAGGCGGTCGATGTACGCATCAAGGAATATGCCGAGATCTATGGTGATTATGATGGCGAAACCGCGGCCTACCAGGCCGGTCGCTGTCTGCACTGCGGCAATCCCTATTGCGAGTGGAAGTGTCCAGTACACAACTACATTCCCAACTGGTTGCAGTTGATCGACGAGGGCAATTGGCAGGAGGCAGTGGAGTTGTCGCACCAAACCAATTCGCTGCCGGAGATCACTGGTCGAGTCTGCCCGCAGGACCGCCTGTGCGAAGGGGCCTGCACCCTTAATGATGGCCTGGGTGCGGTCACCATTGGCACGATCGAGCGCTACATCTCCGACACCGCCTTTGCCAAGGGCTGGCAGCCGGATCTGTCCAAGGTGGTCAGCACCGGCAAGCGGGTGGCGATCGTTGGTGCCGGGCCTGCCGGTCTGTCTGCTGCCGACGTGCTGACCCGTAATGGCGTCCAGGTCACGGTGTTTGATCGTCATCCAGAAATCGGAGGCCTGCTGACCTTTGGCATCCCCGAGTTTAAGCTGGAGAAGAGCATCGTCAAGCGCCGCCGTGCGATCCTCGAAGGCATGGGGATCGAGTTTGTGCTGAATACCGAGATCGGCAAGGACAAGGCCTTTGACGCGCTGCTGGCGGAATACGATGCGGTCTTCCTTGGCATGGGCACCTATAGCTATATGACCGGGGGCAATCCCGGCGAGGATTTGCCCGGTGTTCACGCCGCGCTGGATTTTTTGATCGCCAACGTCAATCACTGCCATGGCTATGAGAAATCCGCTGAGGACTACATCAGCATGGAAGGCAAGAATGTGGTGGTACTCGGTGGTGGTGACACCGCAATGGACTGCACCCGTACCTCGATCCGCCAGAAGGCCAACAAGGTAACCTGTGCCTATCGCCGTGACGAGGCCAATATGCCCGGCTCGAAGAAAGAGGTGCAAAACGCCAAGGAAGAGGGGGTCAACTTCCTGTTCAACCGCCAGCCTGTCGAGATCGTCGGCAATGGCAAGGTGGAAGGGGTCAAGGTGGTCACGACTGCCCTGGGCGCCCCCGATGAACGTGGCCGTCGCCGTCCCGAGCCGGTTGCCGGATCCGAGGAGATCATTCCTGCCGAGGCGGTGATCATTGCCTATGGCTTCCGTCCCAGCCCTGCGCCGTGGTTTGCCGACTTCGGCATCGAGCTCGATCAGGGTGGACGTGTCAAGGCCGCGCCGCTGGGCAAGTTCAAATACCAGACCAGCAATGAAAAGGTCTTCGCCGGTGGCGACATGGTGCGCGGATCCGATCTGGTGGTCACTGCCATTTGGGAAGGTCGTGAGGCCGCCGAAGGTATCCTTGATTTTTTGAAAATATAAGACGATTGCCACAGAGGCCACAGAGTACACGGAGCTGGCAACTATGTGCCTCTGTGGTCTCTGTGCCCTCTGTGGCTAAATCATTAAGGTAATCCTGTGACTGAATTGAAGAACGATCGTTTTCTGCGCGCCCTGCTCAAGGAGCCGGTGGATGTCACCCCGGTGTGGATGATGCGCCAGGCTGGACGTTATCTGCCGGAGTACAAGGCGACCCGTGCGCGGGCTGGCAGCTTCATGAACCTGTGCATGAACCCGGAGCTGGCCTGCGAGGTGACCATCCAGCCGCTGGAGCGCTATCCGCTGGATGCGGCGATCCTGTTTTCCGATATTCTTACCGTGCCCGATGCGATGGGTCTGCAACTACGCTTTGCCGAGGGCGAGGGGCCGATCTTCGACAAGCCGGTACGTACCGAGGCGGACGTTAAACGCCTGCCTGTCACAGATCCACACGCCGAATTGCAGTATGTGATGGACGCGGTCAGCACCATTCGCAGGGAGCTGAACGGGCGCGTGCCCTTGATAGGCTTTGCCGGCAGTCCCTGGACCCTGGCCACCTACATGGTCGAGGGTGGCACCTCCAAGGAGTATGCGCACGTCAAGGGGATGCTGTTTGATCGCCCGGACCTGATGCATCGTCTGCTGGATACCACCGCAAAATCAGTAACCGCGTATTTGAACGCGCAGATCGAGGCCGGTGCCCAGGCGGTGCAGATCTTCGATACCTGGGGCGGCAACCTGACCCCGCGCGACTACAAGGAATTTTCACTGCGCTACATGCAGCAGATCCTGGATGGACTCAAGCGCGAGCACGAGGGTCGCAAGGTACCGGTGATCCTGTTCACCAAGGGCGGCGGGCAGTGGCTGGAATCCATGGCCGAGACCGGTGCCGATGCGCTGGGACTGGACTGGACCACCGATATCGGCGAGGCGCGTCAGCGGGTGGGTGACAAGGTGGCGCTGCAGGGCAATATGGACCCGACCGTGCTATATGCCTCGCCCGAGCGTATCCGTGCCGAGGTCGCCACCATCCTGGCCAGCTATGGCAAGGGCAGCGGCCACGTGTTCAATCTGGGTCATGGTATCCACCAGCATATCGATCCGGCTCATGCAGGTGCCTTCATTGAGGCGGTGCATGAATTGAGCGGGCCTTACCATCAATAGCGCAAGACAGGCAGGATGAGTGGAAACGGGCAGGCCTTTGGTCTGCCCGTTTTTTTATGCCCCGCCTATCGCGGAACATTGGAGCTGTGCCGGGCAAGATATGTGGCACATGTAAAATACTGTTACATAGTCGTATACTATGCAGCACTGGTTTGAGAAAATTTCCCGGATTACTGATATAACTACAACAATACACGCTGAGAACTACGCTGGATGACCAATAAACGCGAAGACCTTTCCATTCTTGTCGTTGACGACATGAAGTTTAACTGCGAATTTATTCGCCGCGCGCTGCTTAGTGAGGGTTATGCCGACGTACGTGTGGCAGAAAGTGCCCCGCAGGCGCTGGAGATGCTCAGAGAGCGCAGTGTGGATGTGCTGCTCGCGGATTGGGTGATGCCGGAGATGGATGGCCTGGAGCTCACCGATCGGGTGCGCCAGCTGGACGAGGAAAGGAATCGCTACACCTGTGTGTTGTTGCTGACCGCGCGTGACGATGTTGATTCGGTGATCGAGGCCTTTGATCGTGGTGTCGATGACTACCTGACCAAGCCACCGAACAAGCAGGAACTGGCGGCACGGATCTATGGGGCAGGTCGGATCTCCAGTCTGCACAATCATCTCCTCAGTGCCCTGGCCGGGGCGCAGATTGAATATCAGGAACACGTGACCATCGATGCGGTCACTGGCCTGGGTAATAAAAAAGATGCCATGCGCCGTTTTAATGAATTGCTGCAGCTGGTCAATTCCCGTGGCGGCGGGGTGTGTTGCACGGTGTTGCAACTGACCCAAGCCGCTGAGCTGGAAAAAAAGTACGGCAAATCGGTTTACGCGGAATTACTGGAGAAGGTTGGTAAACGTCTGCAGCGCTCGGTTCGTCCGGGTGATGTGCTGGCGCGGCTGAGCCAAACCGAGTTTGCCATCGGTATGTATTTTGCCGATGTGGAACACATCAAGATCAAAAACTTCAAACGCATCCTGCAGGCGGTGAATCTGCGCCCGATGAAAACCTCGGCGGGTTTTATCCGTGTCACCGCCGCCATGGGTATGTGTTGCAATCGCAGCGGCGATCCGTTGATTGCTGCCGAGGTATTGATAAATTGTGCCAGTGACAAGCTGGGCCTGTCGATCAAGACCGGTTGCACCGAGGTCGGTGCCTGAATCCGTTTATTTGTTGGGTATTACCAAGGCCTGTCCGCCACCACGCGGGTCGCTGGCGGCGCTGACCTGCGCAGTACGCTTATCCCACAGCAAGGCCTGCATGTTACCCCAGGGGCTGGCCAATGGTTCCAGCTGGTGGCCAAGCGCAATCAGCGCCAAACGGGTTTCCTCATCCAGGGCATCCGGCTCCAGATAAAGTTTGTCTGGCAAATACTGATGATGCACGCGTGGGCGACCGATCCACGCCTCGAGTGGGGCACCGTCGATATGGGCCAGGATCCCCTGTAACACCATGCTGATGATCCGGCTGCCACCAGGCGTACCCAGTACCACCAGACTATCTGGATTGCGCACAAAACTGGGACTCATACTGGATAACATGCGTTTTCCCGGGGCAATGGCATTGGCCTCGGCGCCGACCAGGCCATAGGCATTCGGGCTGCCAGGCCTGGAGGAAAAATCGTCCATCTCATTGTTCAGCAGTAGCCCTGTACCCGGCACCACAAAGCCGGAGCCGAAGGGGTAATTGATGCTGAGGGTGGCGGCCACATAATTGCCTTCGCTATCGAGGACGGAAAAATGGCTGGTATGGGTGCCGCCGGGCGCGGCGGCGACCCCCGGTAGATCCGAGCTGGGGGTGGCGCGATCCAGGCGGATGGCTGCGGCCAGCCCGGCCCCGTAGTGGGGATGGCTGAGGCGCTCAAGCGGGACCTCGACAAAATCCGTATCGCCCAGATACTGAGCACGATCCCGATAGGCGCGGCGCATTGCCTCGGCAAGCAGGTGTGTGCGAGCAACTTCGTCCAGTTCATCCAGCGGGAATTGCGCCAGAATATGCAAGATGGTGGCCAGCGCTACCCCACCGGAGGAGGGCGGGGCGGCACTGATGATCTCATGGCCCTGGTAGTGGCTGCGGATCGGTTCACGTTCAATAATCCGATAGCTATCGAAATCCGCCTGCGACCAGATCCCGCCATGTCTTTCCATTGCCGTCAGCACCGCCTTGGCGGTGTCGCCACGATAAAACCCATCCAGGCCATTTTCGGCCAGGCGGCTCAGGGTCTCGGCCAGGTCTGTTTGTACGAGACGGTGGCCTGCCGCGGGCACCTCGCCATTGTGCAGAAAGATCGCGGCAGTCTCGGGCCAGGCACGCAGGGCCTCCAGACGAAAACCGGCCATGCGCCGATAGGATTCACCAACCGCAACACCCTCGCGGGCGTGCTGGATCGCCGGGGCCAGGCTGGTGCGCAGGGGCAGGCGAGCATAATGCTCGGCCAGGTGGACCAGTGCGGCAGCCTGGCCGGGGATGCCCGCCGCCAGCGGACCGTTCATCGACAGGCCGGGGATCACTTCGCCCTGGGCGTCCAGATACATGTCCCGGTGCGCCGCCAGCGGTGCGGTCTCACGGCCGTCGATCATGATGTCCTTGCCATCACTGGCGCGATGCAGCAACCAGAAGCCGCCACCGCCCATGCCCGAACCATAGGGTTCGACTACCGCCAGCACCGCACTGACGGCAATGGCCGCATCAAAGGCATTGCCACCCTGGGCCAGGATTGCCATGCCGGCCTGGCTGGCCAGTGGGTGGGCACTGGCGATGGCGGCGGCGGGCGGGCGCTCGTTGGCCAGCAACAGACCGGGCAGGCATAGCAGGAACACAAACACGCGAGAAAGGGACATGGGCGACTCCGATAGCCTGAGTTATATCCGGGCTAGAGACAAAAAAGGCCCCAACGGGGCCTTTTTGGATGAAATATCAACAGCGCCTAACCTTCGGCCTGCAGCTTTTCGTACTTGCTCTGCAGCTGATCCTTGCTTTCGGTATGTTCCGGATCCACCAGGATGCAGTCCACCGGGCAAACCTCGATACACTGGGGTTCATCATAGTGGCCAACGCATTCGGTGCAGTGGCCGGGATCGATTACATAGATTTCATCGCCCTGACTGATCGCGCCATTCGGACACTCGGGTTCGCAAACATCGCAGTTAATACATTCATCGGTAATCATCAGTGCCATGGCAATCAATCCTCCAGCATTGGCAAGTAAGGCAATAAGCCAGGATATAGCGTCAATTCGTTAGCTGCGTATATTAGCGCAATCTGTTGTGAAGCGCAGCCTTCACATGGGGGGCGACAAAGTCGCTCACATCACCACCCAGTTCGGCGACTTCCTTGACCAGGCTGGAGGAAATAAAGGTGAATTCCTCCGCCGGGGTCAGAAACAGGGTTTCAATCTCGGGGGCGATGCGCCGATTCATCCCCGCCAGTTGGAACTCGTATTCAAAATCCGATACGGCGCGCAGCCCGCGCAGGATCACCTTGGCCTGCTGTTGCTGACAAAAATCCGCCAGCAAGCTGTTGAAACCCATTACCTCGACCTCGGCCAGGCCCTGCAGACTTTCGCGGGCCAGGGCCACCCGCTCTTCCAGGTTAAACAGCGGTGCCTTTTTCGGGTTGGCGGCAACCGCCACAATCACCCGCTCACAAAGACGGCAGGCCCTGCGGATCAGGTCCTGATGGCCGCGGGTGATCGGGTCAAAGGTCCCTGGGTAGACAGCGGTGATCGGCATGCGGATTCCAGTAATGGCCAAACCAGCGCCAAATGTACCCCAGCGGCTGCGATAAATGTACTGTTGCCCAAAAAAACCCTGACCAGTGAGTCTTGTGCCCAGACTAGTGACGTGGAGGTTGCAGGACGCAGGATCAAGTCAGCTGGGCAGGAATATTGTATTCAGGTACCTGCAGTATTTTTGGCCAGGTGGTAGGCAACCTGGCCCGCCTGCTTGCTGCGCAATAATTCCCATCCCGGCGGTAGTTCAAAGCCCTCGCCCTTGCTGGCGTGTTCGATATAGATCCGTGCCCCCGGTGCCAGCCAGCCGCCGCTGGCCAGCAGGTCCAGGCTGGGTTGTAATCGTTCACGGCCAAAGGGTGGATCCACAAACACCAGATCGAAGGGCCTGGCTGGTCCCTGCAGGGCTTGCAGGCTGTTGGTCTGAACCAACTCGGCTTGTCCGGCCTTGAGCAGGGCCAGATTTTCGCGCAGGGCATGCACCGCCTTGGGGTTTTTCTCCCAGAACACCACCTCGCCAGCGCCACGGGAGAGGGCCTCCAGTCCCAGCGCACCGCTGCCAGCGTAGAGATCCAGGCAGCGCGCGCCTTCAATGATCCCCTGCAACCAGTTAAACAGGGTCTCGCGGATGCGATCGGTGGTAGGACGCAGGCCCTCACCATCGGCAAAGCGCAGTTTGCGCCCGCGCCACTGCCCACCAATGATGCGCAGCTGGTTAGTCACCATTACCACCGACGGTGATCTGTACCAGACGTTCTGGCGCGATGCGGCGCTGGAAGGCTTCACGGATCTGTTCGGTACTGACCGCCTCGACCTGGGGGATGAAGGTCTCCAGGTAGTCCAGCGGCAGGCGGTAAAAACCGATCATGCCGAGGTAGCCGAGGATCTTGCTGTTGGAGTCGGTGTTGAGGGCAAAGCCGCCGCTGAGATTGCGCTTGGCGGCGGCCAGTTCCGCCTCGCTGGGGCCGTTTGCGACGAATCTCTGCAGGGTTTCACGCAATACCGCCAGGGCCTCGGTGGTATTGTCATTGCGGGTCTGCAGGCTGAGGGTGAAGGGGCCGTTGGCGCGCATCGGCTGAAAATAACTGGCGGCGCTATAGGACAGGCCGCGCTTTTCCCGCACCGCTTCATTGATCCGTGAAACCAGTCCACCGCCGCCCAGGATCTGATTGCCCACATACAGCGGGAAATAGTCCGCATCCCCGCGCGCGATGCCGGGCTGGCCGAGCAGCACATGGGTCTGGCTGGCCTGGTGCGGGATGTGTTCCTGGTGGGCGCTGCTCAGCTCGGCCACTGGCGGCAGGGCCGCTGCGGCCGCGCCGGCAGCTAGCCCGGCGCTGAGGCGCTCGGCGATCGCCTCGGCATCGCTGCGTTTCAATGCCCCGACCATGGCGATCACCGCATTGCGCGCCACATAGTACTGGCGATGAAAGGCCATCACCTGGTCGCGGGACAGGCTGCTCACCGAGGCCTCGGTACCACTCGGGGGAGAGGCATAGGGGTGATCCCCATAGAGGGCCTGATGGAAGGCCCGGCTGGCGATCTCGCCGGGGCGCTGGCGCTGGTTCTGCAATACCGTCAGCATCTGGCGGCGCTGGCGTTCCAGGGCATCGCTGGGAAAGCTGGGCTGGTGCAGCAGCAGTGCGAAGGTATCCAGCGCCGGGGCCAGCAGGGCGGGTTCGGTCAGGCTGCGCAGGCCCAGGCTGGCCATGTCGCGCTGGGCACTGGCGGAGAAACGTGCCCCGACTTGATCAAAGGATTCGGCAATCGCGTCCGCATCCAGCTTGCCGGCCCCCTCGCCGATCAGGCTGTTGCTCAGCAGCGCCAGGCCGGGATGCTCGCCATCGCGGGCAGCGCCGGCATCGAAGGTGATGCGCAGGTCCAGCAGTGGCAGCTCCGGCGCGGGCACAAAATATACCCGTGCGCCATTGCTGGTCTGCCAGTGCTGGATCTGCGGGCTGGCGGCCAGCGAGCTACAAAGCCCCAGGGTCAGTAGGGCGAGAAAAAACTTAGTGGCGGTGTTCATATGGCATCTCCCTGGCTGGGCGGGCATGTTGCTGGGCTTGGGGTTCAAGGATGGCGACGGTCAGGGCGTCATCGTGCAGGTACTTGCGGGCCACCGCCATTACCTGCTCGGCAGTGACCGCCTGGATGCGTTCCAGGTAGCGCTCACCATCGCGCCAGTTCAACCCCACGGTTTCCAGCATGCCGATTTGCATTGCCTGGTAGAACAGCGAATCCAGCTCATAGACTTTGGCGGCGGCCACCTGGGCCTTGATCCGTGTCAGTTCGGCCTCGCTGACCGGCTCTTCGTGCAGACGGCTGATCTGGGCACGCAGCGCCGCTTCGACGCTGGCGATATCCTGGCCCTGGGCCGGGATCGCGCGCAGGCTGAGCAGGCTGCCGTGGCGGGCGGAAAGGTCATAGCCAGCCCCGGCACTGGCGGCGATCTGCTGGCCGCGCACCAGCTCACGGGGCAGGCGGGCGCTGTCGCCGCCGCTCAGCACACTGGCCAAAACCTCCAGGGCATAGGGTTCCCAGTCTTCGCTGGCGGTGCGCAGTACCGGGGTCTTGTAGCCCATGATCAGCAAGGGCAGTTCGGCGGGACGCTTGGCGATGAGCCGGCGCTCACCCTGCTGGGGTGGTTCGATGCGGGGCTTTTCCGGCGGTAGCGGGCGCGCGGCGATGGGGCCAAAATGGCGCTGCGCCATCGCCAGTACCTCTGCGGCACGGACATCGCCGGCCACCACCAGGATGGCGTTATTCGGTGCGTAGTGGCGGTCGTACCAGTCACGTACATCGGCCACCGTCATATTCTCAAGGTCATCCATCCAGCCGATGATGGGGATTTGGTAGGGGTTGACCTGGAAGGCGCTGGCCATGAACTGTTCATGGGTCCAGGCATTGGGGTTGTCGTCGGTGCGAAGACGTCGTTCCTCCATCACTACCTGGATTTCGCGACTCAATTCCTCCTCGTCGAGCAGCAGATTGCGCATGCGATCGGCCTCCAGTTCCAGTGCCAGTTCCAGGTGACTGCGCTCCAGGGTCTGGAAATAGGCGGTGAAATCGCGCCCGGTAAAGGCATTTTGTCGACCGCCCAGCTCGGCGATGATGCGTGAGAACTCGCCCAGGCCGTGGCGCTCGGTGCCCTTGAACATCATATGCTCCAGTACATGGGAGATGCCGCTGATGCCGACGTGTTCATAGCTGGAGCCGACCCGGTACCAGACCTGCGAGACCACCACCGGGGCACGGTGGTTTTCGCGCACGATCACCTGCATGCCATTGGCAAGGCGAAACTCATGGGTACCCTCTACCTCCGAGGGAATGGCGGTGGCCTGGCGGTCGGGAACGCTGCTACAGGCAGCCAGGGTGACAAGACTCAGGACTAGGGCAAGTGTGCGTAAAAGCCGATACTGCATGTTTTATCCCCGTGTGATGGTGTTTGGCTTACCAGTACTGGCAGTGAGTGATAGGATAGCGCTAACAATGACAACGATGCCTGGCGGCAGGTTCCCTGCGGTCAGTTGGCAAAACTACCACATTCCGGGGTTATTGATGTTTGGTTTTGGAAAAGACAAGGGTAAGGCCCCCGTGCCAGAGGCCGAGGCCATCGCCAGCCCGCCCGAGACACAGCCCGCCGGGTTGTTTGCCCGGCTCAAGAGTGGACTGAGCCGTACCCGCTCCAGCCTGAGTGAGGGGCTGGGCAGCCTGTTGCTGGGCAAGAAGGCCATCGATGATGACCTGATGGAAGAGATCGAGACCCAACTGCTGGTGGCCGATCTGGGCGTGGATGCCACCCGCAGCATCATCCAGGAATTGACCCAGCGGGTCTCGCGCAAGCAGCTCAAGGACAGTGATGCCCTGTATGCGGCGCTGCGTGAGGACATGCGCGCAATGCTGGAGCCTTGCAGCAAACCGCTGCAGATCGATGCCGGGCAGCAGCCCTTCGTGATCCTGGTGGTAGGGATCAATGGTGCTGGCAAGACCACCACCATCGGCAAGCTGGCCAAGCGCCTGCAGGGCGAGGGCAGGTCGGTGATGCTGGCCGCCGGGGATACCTTTCGCGCCGCTGCGGTGGAGCAGCTGCAGGTCTGGGGTGAGCGCAATCGGATCCCGGTGGTGGCCCAGCACAGTGGTGCCGATTCGGCCTCGGTGATCTTTGATGCGGTGCAGGCGGCCAAGGCGCGTGGCATTGATGTGGTGATCGCCGATACCGCCGGACGCCTGCACACCCAGAGCAATCTGATGGAAGAGTTGAAGAAGGTCAAACGGGTGATCGGCAAGCTGGACGAGAGTGCCCCGCATGAGGTCTTGCTGGTGCTGGATGCTGGCACCGGCCAGAATGCCCTCAACCAGGCCCGTCAGTTCCACGAGGCGGTACAGGTTTCGGGGATCGCCCTGACCAAGCTGGACGGCACCGCCAAGGGCGGCATCATCTTCGCCATCGCGCGCAGCCTGGGCCTGCCGATCCGCTTCATCGGCGTGGGCGAGTCCATCGAAGACCTGCGGCCCTTCGATGCGGCCGAATTTATCGATGCCCTGTTTGAGCAATAAAAAATGATCGACCGCAGAGGCGCCGAGGACGCAGAGTGTTTTGGGGTATACCCAGCAATTTTGCCAGGGCCTGGGTCACCCCTTGGGTATAGCTGCATGCGTCAGCCGTTCCCAGGTCTTTCTCAGCGCACTCCGCGTCTCTGCGGTGAAGGTTTTTAATGATTCGATTCAGCCATGTCAGCAAGCGTTATCCCGGGGGCTTCGAGGCCCTCAGCGATGTCAGTTTTCATCTGGCAGCGGGGGAGATGGCCTTTCTGACCGGCCACTCCGGTGCCGGCAAGTCCACCTTGCTCAAACTGATCGCGCTGATCGAACGCCCCAGTGGTGGGCAGGTGCTGGTGAATGGCCAGAACCTCAACAAACTGGGGCGTTGGCGCATCCCTTATCACCGCCGCAATATCGGGGTGATCTTTCAGGACCACCGCCTGCTGTTTGATCGCACCGTCTATGACAATGTGGCGCTGCCGCTGATCATCGCCGGGCATGGTGCCCAGGAGGTCGGGCGGCGGGTGCGTGCGGCGCTGGACAAGGTCGGGCTGCTGGGCAAGGAAAAGCAGTACCCGATCACCCTCTCCGGCGGGGAGCAGCAGCGGGTGGGGATCGCCCGCGCGGTGGTCAACAAGCCGCCGCTGCTGCTGGCGGATGAACCCACCGGCAATCTGGACCCGGAGTTGTCGCGGGAGATCATGCGGATCTTCGAGGATTTCAATCGGGTCGGGGTCAGTGTGTTGATCGCCAGCCATGACCACAATCTGATCCGCAGCATGGGCCATCGGGTGATCGCCCTGGAGCATGGTCGTCTGGCAGAGACTGCAGGAGGGCTGACCCATGGCTGAGACACGCCGAGGCGACGGCGGCTGGTTGCACAATTATCTGCTGCGCCATGCGCAGACCTTTTTCTATTCGCTGGGCCAGCTCAGTCGCAGCCCCATGTCTACTCTGATGACCACGGCGGTGATCGCTATCGCCCTGGCGATGCCCACCGGTCTGCATGTGTTGCTGAAGAACCTGCAGGGGGTGCTCAGCGGCTGGGACAGTGCGGCGCAGATCTCCCTGTTTCTGGAACGCGATACCCGTGAGACGGCGGCGCTGGGTCTGGCCGAGCGTCTGCGCCAGCACCCGGCGATTATCGGCGTGGAATACATCTCGGCAGAACAGGCGATGGCCGAGTTCCGTCGCCTTTCCGGTTTTGGCGATGCCCTGGATGCGCTGGAGGAAAACCCGCTGCCACCGGTACTGGTAGTGCAACCGGCGCTGGGCGAACAGGATCCAGCCGCACTGCAGGCACTGGTCGATGAATTGCGCGCCGAGGCCACGGTGGATCTGGCTCAACTGGACATGGAGTGGGTGGAGCGCCTCTACGCGCTGGTGGAAATCGGCAAGCGCGGGGTGATGATCCTGGCCACCCTGCTGGCGATTGCGGTGATGCTGGTGGTCGGCAATACCATCCGCCTGATGATCCTGAATCGCCGCGATGAGATCGTCATCATCAAATTGATCGGTGGTACCGATGCCTTTATCCGTCGCCCCTTTCTGTATACGGGGTTTTGGTATGGCATCCTCGGTGGGTTGCTGGCCTTCATGATGGTGGAATCCTCCCTGCTGGTGCTCTCCGGTCCGGTGAACAGTCTGGCTGGTTTGTATAACAGTAGCTTCCGCCTTGGCGGCATGGATTTGGCGACGACCGGCACCCTGCTCGGTGGCGGCCTGCTATTGGGGCTGTTAGGCTCATGGCTGGCGGTAGGCCGGCACCTGCGGGCCATCGAGCCGTCCTGAGCAGTAAACACACAAAACAAGAATGACGAGCCGGCAGCACACTGCTGGCCACTTGGAGGGTCTTACGATGAAACCTGCGCATAGTCACATCATGGTGGTGGATGGTTCCGCTGTATCGCGGGAGATTGTGGCGCGGATCCTGGCCAATGTGATCGAAGGGGCCAGGATCGATAGCTTCGCCAGTGGCGAGGAGGCCCTGCAGGCGTTGGAGCAAGGGCAATACAACCTGGTCACCACTTCACTGATGCTGCCTGACATGGATGGCCTGGACCTGTGCCGGCGTCTGCGTCGCTCTTCCCAGGGGCATCACTACACCCCGGTAGTGGTGATCTCCGGTGATGCGGATAGCCGTTTGCTTAAAGAGGGTTTTGCCGCCGGGGTGACCGATTATTTCGACAAGTCACTGGGTTATCCGGCCTTTGGTGCCTTTATCCAGGATTTTTGCCAGCGCAACAGCGGTCTGGTCGGGCGGGTACTGTATGTGGAGGACAGTCGCACCGCCGCAATGGTGACCATCCGTCTGATGGAAAAACATGGCCTGCGGGTCACCCATGTGACCTCGGCCGAACAGGCCCTGGCCCGCATCCAACGTCTGCGCGAAGAAGGGGACAGCGAAGAAGAGGGCTTTGATATCGTGGTCAGCGACTTTCACCTCAAGGATGAGATGACCGGTGGTGACCTGCTGCATGCGATCCGTACCCGTTACCATTTCTCCCGTCAGGAGCTGCCCTTGCTGATGATCACTGGTAACGATGATATTCGCACCCAGATCGAGGCCTTTCATGCCGGGGCCAATGATTTCGTCAACAAACCCCTGGTCGAAGAGATCGTGATGGCGCGTCTGCGCTCGCTATTGCTGATCAAACAGCAATACGATGCCCTGCAGCGCCAGACCCATAAAATGGAAAAGGTCGCCACCACCGACAGCCTGACCGGGGTGCGCAACCGGCACTACATGCGCGAAAGAGGCGATAGCATCCTGGCCGAGTCCCGTGGTGGGCCGTTTTGGGTGCTGATCATCGATATTGATCACTTCAAACAAATCAACGACACCCTGGGTCATCTGCTCGGCGACCATGTGTTGGCGGCCATGGGCAGCCTGCTCAATCGCTACTTCCCGGATGGGGTGGTGGTGCGTTTCGGGGGTGAGGAGTTTGCGGTATTGCTACCGACAGTGGCCCGCGTTGATCTGGTGCGCCGGGCAGAATCGCTGCGCCAGGCCAGTGAGGACCTGCTGCCCGAGGGGGTGCACTTCACCGTGAGTATGGGCATCGCCGGTACCGATGACCACCCCGATGCGGATCTCAATCGTCTGTTACAACTGGCCGATCTGGCCCTGTATCACAGCAAGAATACGGGTCGCAACCGCATCAGCATTACCCCCAGCGAGGCCGAGCCCGAGCCAGTCGGGCAGAGTATCCCCGTGGCTTAACAGGCTGTTGTTGTCTACTCATGCGTCGCGATAGGGCGTTAAAATCGGGCTCAAAATGCGCATTTACTACGTGTAAACTGCGCTTTTTCGCCCGCAATGCCTTCTCTCGCACTCGCCTGAGCGACAACAACAGCCTGTTAAAAGGGAACCGGGCTTGCCTTGTCGGGTCACATGGGCACAATATTAGAAAAAATGCATATCGGGGCTTGGCAAGCAAATACTTGAGTGATATAGTTGGTTTCTATCGAAGCAGACATTATGCAAATGGAGGAATCCATGTCTAAGGCGTTGGATTTACAGTTTACTATCCCGGTCAGCAGTATTGAGGCCTATAGCCAGGCGGTCAATCGCATCCCGGTACTGACTGTCGAGCAGGAACAGGCGCTGGCTAGGCGCTTCCACGAGCATGAGGACCTGGAAGCGGCGCGCAAGCTGATCCTTTCCCATCTGCGTTTTGTGGCGCATATCGCCCGTGGTTACAGCGGTTACGGCCTGCCCCATGCGGACCTGATCCAGGAGGGCAATATCGGCCTGATGAAGGCGGTACGCCGTTTTGACCCGGACATGAACGTGCGTCTGGTCTCCTTTGCGGTGCATTGGATCCGTGCCGAAATCCACGAATTTATCCTGCGCAACTGGCGTATCGTCAAAGTCGCCACCACCAAGGCCCAGCGCAAGCTGTTCTTTAACCTGCGTAGCTCCAAGAAGCGTCTGGGCTGGTTCTCCCATGAAGAAGTCGA
Source organism: Gammaproteobacteria bacterium (assembly GCA_014859545.1). GTDB lineage: Bacteria > Pseudomonadota > Gammaproteobacteria > Thiohalomonadales > Thiohalomonadaceae > SLDE01. The sequence goes on along the minus strand of JACUTZ010000003.1, from coordinate 7,711 downwards.
TGCGGTAGCCCGTGATTTGGGGGTAACCCGTGCCGACGTGCTGGAGATGGAATCCCGTCTGAGCGGACGCGACATGGCCTTTGATGGTGCGCCAGACAGCGGTGATGACGACGATTTCGAGGTCACCCCGGCCAGCTACCTGCAGGACGTGCGTTTTGAGCCGGCCAGCCAGGTAGAGGAAGAGGATTGGGAAGCGCATAGCAATAACCAGTTGCACATGGCGCTTGGGGACCTGGATGATCGCAGCCGCGACATCGTCGCCTCGCGTTGGTTGAACGAGGACAAGGTCACCCTGCAGGAGCTGGCCGATAAGTACAATGTCTCGGCCGAGCGCATCCGCCAGCTGGAAAAGAATGCGATGAAGAAACTGCGTAACGTGCTGAGTGCCTAAGCGTTCAGCTGATAAGTAAAAGACGCGACCCGGTGGTCGCGTTTTTTTTGACTAAAATCTGCAAGCTGGATCCTGGTTCTGGTGAGGCGGCAAGGATGTTCGGCTGGTGATGTTTTGCGCGGTCGACTTGTAAAGTCCCTGAAATTGTTGCAGGCTTGTCTGCTCTTTCCCAAATAACATCGTGGACGTGTGTGAGCGATGATCTAAATAAGCTGGATCGGCAGTGGGCCAAGCGCCGACTGTTTTCCCCCACCAAAAGGCGTCGGCGCTGGCCATGGCTGTTGCTGATTATCATGATATTATCCCTGCCTCTGGTATTGCAGTTTAGCCCCCTCCCCTAAGTACTGTCCTTTCCGCGGGTCAAATACGTGAGATAAGCCCTTGAATTGAAACAGCGAGGGCTTTTTTGGTCTGGCGTGGCGATGCCTGCTACACTCGAGCCATGCATGACACAGACAGGAAGGATCCCGCGACCGGGAAAGCGGTCGCATCCGGCAGACCGCTGATCATCGGCGAGGTCTTGTTCGACTGCTTCGATGATGGTCGCGAGGTGCTCGGCGGCGCCCCCTTTAATGTTGCCTGGCATCTGCAGGCCTTTGGTGCCAGACCGTTGCTGATCAGTCGTATCGGCCAGGACCCGCACGGCGATCAGATCCTCGCCGCGATGCAGTCCTGGGGGATGGATTGTAGTGGCATGCAGCACGACCCCTCCCATCCCACCGGTATGGTCTCCATCACCATGCAAGGGCAGCAACACCGTTTCTCCATCCTGGCCGATCAGGCTTATGACTACATCGACCCCGCTGCCGCGCTGGCTCTGCCATCCCTGGCACAGGCCGGGTTGTGGTATTCGGGCAGTCTTATCGAGCGTGCCCCGCAGTCCCGTACCACGGTCGCGGCGCTGCGCAAGCTGCCCTGCCCGCATTTTATGGATGTGAATCTGCGCGAGCCCTGGTGGGAACAGGCGCAGGTCCACGCGATGCTCAAGGGCTTGCGCTGGGCCAAACTCAATGAAGATGAATTGCGTCAACTCGGCTTTGCCGGAGACAGCGAGATCGCCGCGCGGGCGATGCGCGAACATTTCGGTATCGAGTTGCTGATCCTGACCCTGGGCGAAGCCGGGGCGCTGCTGATTACCGAGGATGAGTTGCTGCGGGGCAGACCGGTGCCGGTGCGCAGGCTGGTGGACACCGTTGGCGCGGGTGATGCCTTCAGCGCGGTGATGCTGCTGGGGATCCTGCACAATTGGCCCATGGCACAGAGCCTGCAGCGGGCCTTGGCCTTCGCCGCCGCGCAATGTGAAGTGCAGGGGGCGATTCACGAGGATCGATCCGTTTACGAGAAATTCTTGTCGCAATGGGGGGCAGCAGCGTGAAGGAACAGCAGGGCTTGTACATTGTGTTGATCAGCGTACATGGCCTGATCCGGGGACATAATCTCGAGCTTGGGCGGGATGCGGATACCGGCGGGCAGAGCAAGTATGTGGTGGAGCTGGCCCGTGCCCTGGCCGAGCATCCACAGGTGGCGCGGGTCGATTTGCTGACCCGCCTGGTCGATGATCCCAAGGTGGATGATGACTATGCCCAAGCGCAGGAGCGTCTTTCGGAGCGGGCCTGGATCATCCGCCTGCCGGCCGGGCCGCGACGCTATTTTCGCAAGGAGGTGCTGTGGCCCTACCTGGATGCCTTCGCCGATGAGGCCCTGCAGCATCTGCGTCGCCTCGGGCGGGTGCCGGATGTGGTGCACAGCCACTATGCGGATGCCGGTTATGTGGGTGCGCGCATGGCACAATTGCTCGGGGTGCCGCTGATCCATACCGGACATTCGCTGGGGGTGGACAAGCGTCGTCGTCTGCTCGACAAGGGCGTGTCGCTGCAGAACATCGAACGCATCTACAACATGAGCGAGCGTATCGAGGCCGAGGAGACCACCCTGGGCAATGCCTCCCTGGTGATCGCCAGCACCTCCCAGGAGATCGAACAGCAGTACCAGGCCTACGATAATTACCATCCGCAACGGATGCGCGTGATCCCGCCCGGGGTCGATATCGAGCGCTTCCAGCCACCCCGCAAGGGCCAGCGTCGCCCCCCCATCGCCGCCGATCTCCATCGCTTCCTGCGCGAACCGAACAAGCCCATGGTGCTGGCCATTTCCCGTGCCGACGAGCGCAAGAATATCGCCACCCTGGTGCGCGCCTACGCAGAGAACCCGGACCTGCGCGCGGCAGCCAATCTGGTGATCGTTGCCGGAAATCGCGATGACATCAGCAAGATGGAAAAGGGTGCGCGTGATGTGTTGCGCGAGCTCCTGATGCTGATCGATCGCTATGATCTTTACGGCCAGGTGGCCTTTCCCAAACACCATCAGCCCAATGACATCCCCGACCTGTATCGCCTGGCGGCGATGACCCGCGGGGTGTTCGTCAATCCTGCGCTGACCGAGCCCTTTGGCCTGACCCTGATCGAGGCGGCCGCCAGTGGTCTGCCGATTGTTGCCACCGAGGACGGTGGCCCGCGCGACATCATCAAACACTGCCAGAACGGCAAGCTCATCGACCCGATGGATAGCGATGCCATGGGCGAGGCGATCTACCAGGTGATCGCTCAGCGCAGTGGCTGGCAGCGCTGGTCGCGTGCCGGTCTAAAGGGCACCCACAAGACCTATACCTGGGCGGGTCATGTGGCGAGCTATCTGAAAGAGGTCACCCGTATCCTGGGCAGGCGTCAGCGCCAGCGCACGCCCTTTGCGCTGTCACGGAACCGTCTGCCAATGGTGGACCGTGTGTTGATCTGCGATATCGATAACACCCTGCTGGGTGACCGCGAAGGCCTGCATGCCCTGTTGGAGCGGCTTCGGCAGGCCGGGGATGGGGTGGCCTTCGGGATCGCTACCGGACGACGCCTCGACAGCGCGATCGCAATACTGCGCGAATGGGGTGTACCGATGCCGGATCTGTTGATCACTTCGGTGGGCAGCGAGATCCATTATGGCAATGGCATGGTGGAGGATACCGGCTGGGCACGCCACATCGATTATCGCTGGAAGCCGCAGGAGCTGCGTGCCGCGCTGGAAGGTGCTGAGGGCCTGAAACTGCAGGCCAAAATTGATCAACGCCGTTTCAAGATCAGTTACAACGTAGACCCTACCCGCATCGACAACCTGCAGGCGATCCGCAGCTGCCTGCGCAAGCGTGATCTGCATTGCAAGCTGATCTATTCCCACCAGGCCTATTTAGACCTGCTGCCGGTGCGTGCCTCCAAGGGTCTGGCGATCCGCTACCTGATGATGAAATGGGGCCTGCCACCGGATCGTCTGATGGTGGCGGGCGATTCCGGCAATGACATCGAGATGTTGCGCGGTGAGCCCTTGGGAGTGGTGGTCGGCAACTACAGCGAAGAGCTGGAGGTCCTGCGTGGCATGCCACGGATCTACTTCGCCCGCGCCGACTATGCCAGCGGGATCGTGGAGGGCATCGAACACTATGACTTTTTCGGCGAGGTGGATACCGGCGACGAGGAAGACAACGATGCGTGAGACCCTGCAAGCCCTGAGCGATCAGGAACAGGGGCTATACCTTTTGCTGCGCCAGATGCTGGCGTTGGATAAAACGTTGCTGCTGCGCTCTGAATTAAACGACGCCTATGAGCGCTTTGTTCTCAGCAAGGAGGGCGAGCCGCACGCCAGTCCCGCCCTGCAGCATCTGATCGCCCGTGCTCAGGAGGCGGTGGTCGAAGCGCCCTGGATTGCCTTTGCCTTACGCCCTGGTATCGGCCGCTGGGAATACCTGCGCATCCATCTGGATCACTGTCGGCCCGAATCCCTGGCGGTGGAAGAATTTTTGCAGTTCAAGGAACGCCTGGGGCGCGCCAGTGCTGACAGTGGCTGGTGTATGGAGCTGGACCTGGGGCCGTTTAACCGGGAGTTCCCGCGTATGCACGAGCCGCGCTCGATCGGTCGCGGGGTGGAATTTCTCAATCGTCAGCTCTCCAGTCAGCTGTTTCATGTGCCGGGCAGGGGTGCCGAGCAGCTATTGAAATTTTTGCGCCTGCATCAATGTCAGGGGCAGCAGCTGATGTTGAATGACAGCATTCAGGACATCGACGGTCTGCGCCATGCATTGCGTCGGGCAGAGGATTATCTGGCAGCACAAAATACCGATGCGGACTGGACGCTGGTGGGTAATACCTTGCGCGGACTGGGCTTTGAGCCGGGCTGGGGTAACACCGCCGAGCGGATGCGCCAAACCCTGTTGATGTTGCAGGATGTGCTGGAGGCACCGGCCCCGGACCGCCTGGAACAGTTTCTGGATCGCATCCCGATGATCTTTCGTATCGTGATCCTCTCCCCGCACGGTTTTTTCGGACAGGATCGGGTGCTGGGTCTGCCGGATACCGGTGGCCAGGTGGTCTACATCCTCGATCAGGTGCGCGCCCTGGAGCAGGAGATGCAACGGCGCATCGAGGAGCATGGCCTTGCTCTGCAGGCCGAGATCCTGGTGGTAACGCGTCTGATCCCCGAGGCCGGCGAGACCCATTGCGACGAACCACTGGAATCGATCAGCGGTACCGAGAATGCACGCATCCTGCGCGTGCCGTTTCGTAATGACCAGGGCGAAGTGATGCCGCAGTGGATCTCGCGTTTTGCGATCTGGCCCTATCTGGAGCGCTTCGCGCTGGATGTCGGCCAGGCGATCCAGGCGCAAATGGGTGGGCGTCCAGACCTCATCGTCGGCAATTATTCCGACGGCAATCTGGTTGCCACCATGTTGTCACAGCAACTGGGTGTCACCCAGTGCAACATTGCCCATGCGCTGGAAAAGACCAAGTATCTCTACTCGGATCTGTACTGGCAGGACAACGATCCCCAATACCATTTTTCCTGCCAGTTCACCGCCGATCTGATCGCCATGAATGCGGCGGACTTCATCATCACCAGCACCTATCAGGAGATCGCCGGTACTGCCGATTCGGTGGGTCAGTACGAGAGCTACGGCAGCTTTACCATGCCCGGACTGTATCGGGTGGTGAACGGCATCAGTGTCTTTGATCCCAAGTTCAACATCGTCTCGCCCGGCGCGGATGCGCGCATCTATTTTCCCTGGCAAGAACAGTCGCGCCGCCTCAGTGGGCTGCTCGATGAATTGAATGCCCTGATCTTGGGCGGGCCGCAGGATGGGGTGCGCGGGGTCTTGCAGGATCCGCACAAGCCGGTGATCTTCAGCATGGCGCGTCTGGATCGAATCAAAAATATCAGCGGGCTGCTGGAATGGTATGGACAGCATGAGCGGCTACGGGAACAGGCCAACCTGGTACTGGTGGCCGGCTTTGTGGATGCCAGTCAGTCGCGGGATCAGGAGGAGCAGCAACAGATCGCCCACCTGCACCAGCTCATCGATCACTATCAGCTTGATGGTCAGCTACGCTGGATCGGTCTGCAACTGGACAAGCCCTTTGCCGGGGAACTGTATCGCTTTATTGCCGACCAGCGCGGGGTGTTCGTGCAGCCGGCCCTGTTCGAGGCCTTTGGTCTGACCGTGATCGAAGCCATGGCCTGTGGGCTGCCGACCTTTGCCACCCGCTATGGGGGGCCGCTGGAGATCATCGAACATGGCCGTTGCGGCTTTCACATTGACCCCAACCACGGCGAGCGGGCAGCCGAGCAGATCAGTGCGTTCTTCAGTCGTTGCGAGGCAGAGCCGGACTACTGGTTACAGATCTCCGAGGCGGCCATTGCCCGGGTCGAGGCCCGCTATACCTGGCAGCGTTATGCCAGCCGCATGATGACCCTCTCGCGGGTCTATGGCTTCTGGAAGTATGTCACCAATCTGGAACGGGCCGAGACCCGCCGCTATCTGCAGATGTTCTATGGCCTGCAGTTCAGGCCGTTGGCCAAATCCATGGACGACTAACCCGGCAGGTTGGGGGAGCCATCCTTGTCCTTCATCAGGAAGTAGAGCCCGGCGATCACCAGTGCCACCCAGATCACCAGTGCCAGTAGGCCGAGGCGCTCCCAGGCCGCCCCCATCAGTAGCAACATCACCATCGCGACGACGAGGATCGCGTTGCCGATCCAGAAATTGGTTTTGGGGCCGTGGTCCTGCATGAGCGTACTCCGCTTGTGATTGGCTTTCATTTTGCCACTAATGTCCCCATGTAGTGAACAGGCAACTACTGGGGCGCAAGCCATGACCGATTCCCATCCGATACCTACCGAGATCACCCTGCACCGAGAAAGGCGGGTGCTGACACTGCATTTCGACGATGGCGCAGTATTCGAGCTGCCCTGTGAGTATCTGCGGGTCTATTCCCCCTCGGCAGAAGTGCAGGGCCACCATGGCGAGGGGGCGGTGCTGCAGGTGGGCAAGGAGGCGGTGAATATCACCGATATCCAGCAGATTGGCCAGTATGCGGTCAAGATCTTCTTTGACGACAAGCACCGCAGCGGCCTGTTTACCTGGCGCTACCTCTACGATCTGGGTGTCAACCAGGAGGCCCATTGGGCCGATTACCTGGCACGCCTCAAGCAGGCCGGGCATAGTCACCGCGACCTCAAGTAAACCTATCCGACATGCGAACACAAACCCAGGCCAGCGATAACTCCATGGATTTCATTGGAATGTACGAGCGTCACCTGCTGCGCAAGGACCGTAATCCTTTGTTTGGCAGCCCGGATCACCCGCCCGAGGCCTATCTGGAGGCGCGTCGTCTGGATAGGCTCGAACAGCAGCGTTTTGAGCAGGACATGCGCTCGGTGATCCAGCAGGCGATCAACCTCGAGCCGAATGCGGAGAGTGAGGTGGTGCTGGCCCTGCGTGGGCGTCTGGATGAGCTGTACACCCGTTGCAGCGGCCTGGGCGATCACTGTGTGGAGCACAAGCAGGCGCTGCGCAAGCTGATCGATATCGTAATGAAGGCGGTCTGGCAGGCGGCGGCGGACGATCCCCAGGCACGCATGGAACTGGAACAGGAAGAGCTGGCCCGCCAGCAACACTTCCTGTTGCTGGAATATCCCTTGATCGCCGACATGATGCGCCCGGATACCCCGATCGCCCAGGACGAACTGATCCCTACCCTGCTACAGGCCGAGGAAGATGAGCTGGAGGCGGTGCTGTGGATGTTTGAACCACAGCAGCTGGGGGATATCTGCAGCCAGGCCGATGCCCTGCTGCGCGAGCTGACGACCCAGGGCCATGCCCTGACCAGTGCCTGGCGTAATCTGGAGATGATCGCCGAACATCTGGAGTGTAGTGAGTAGAAAAGGGGCAGGGGAGCAAGGGAGCAAGGGAGCAAGGGAGCAAGGAAAGGCGACACCATGCTCGCG
>JACUTZ010000079.1 GCA_014859545.1 Gammaproteobacteria bacterium | reverse complement strand
TCGGCACCATACACAGAAAGCCCGCATACAGTTCATCTGCTGCGGGCTTTTTCTTGCCCTGGGACGTAGCGTATATCCCCTTGTGATGATGTCTCTCGCCAAGGCGCCAAGAACGCCAAGAGAGCAAGGGCATTTATTCGATATCACCGCTTCAAATGGCCAGCTATATCTACAAGCCAAATACTGTCCATCCATGGACATATGGCTACCGGCTTCCTGCCTTATGTTCATGGATGAACGGTATGTCACGGGCGCAGGGATGCGCAGGAGTGACCAAGCCAAATACCGTCCATCCATGGACATAATTCCTTTCTTGGCGTGCTTGGCGGCTTGGCGAGATCACCGCTTTGCAGTTGAGCGTGTTTTCCCGCCTGGCACGCTGCCCGCCATCACATCGCATTGAGCCACAGGCAATCCCGGTGCTAGTATCCTAGGGCAGCGCACTGGCATCCGGCCATGGTGGGCTTGCCCCAGGACGAAGTATGAGCGATCCCACCGATATTCAGGTATTTGCCCGCAACAGCCGTGTGCGCGCCAGTTTTGCCGAGAAGGACTGGACCCTGCGCAGTCTGGGACAAAAGGATGGGGAGCTGCTCAAGGTGTATCTGTATGACATCCCGCACGATTATCCCCAGCTGGTAACCTGCCCACTGGAAGAAATCCCGAAGATTGAGGCCGAATTTGCCAGCGAGGAAGGTCTTCACGCCCAGATCGGCCAACTACTGCTGGCAATGCTGGAGAGTGCTGAGCAACGCTGTGATGAGGATGAACTGACCGAGGAACTGGCCCAGCTGGCGCTGCTGTATGCGGTGGGAAGTCCCAGCTTTCAGCGTCTGGCTGCGGCCGGACTGAACAATGCCAGTGTATTACTGCTCTGCTACAGGGATCTGCAGACCGACCACTACCTGCTACGCCCGGCTGAACTGGGGCGCACCGAACTGATTACCCCAACGGCGCTGCGGATGCTCAGCAGGCAACACCTGGCCCAGGACAAGGCAGCCTTCCCGGAGCGCTTCAGCAAGCCCAACGTGTATCCTTTTCCGAAAAACTAGCCATCGATTTAGGCGCTGCAGGCCAGATACAACAACAGGGGCCGAAGCCCCTGTTGCCTGATCCCCAATACCAAACCGATCAGGCGTAGGGGTCACGCAGCACAATGGTGTCGGCACGATCCGGGCCGGTGGAGATGATATCCACCGGCACCCCGACCACTTCCTCGATCTTGCTGATATAGGCCTTGGCCGCTTCCGGCAGCTGTGCATAGTCGCGGATCCCCACGGTGTTTTCCTTCCAGCCGGGAACCTCAATGTACTCGGGCTGGCACTGGGCATAGGCGTCGGCGCCGATCGGCGGGGCATCCAGCACCTGGCCATTGCAGCGATAGCCGGTGGCGATGCGCAGGGTTTCCAGGCCATCCAGCACGTCCATCTTGGTCAGACAGATCCCGGACAGACTGTTGAGCTGCACCGAGCGGCGCAGACTGACCGCATCCAGCCAGCCGCAACGGCGTGGCCGACCGGTGGTGGAGCCAAATTCATGGCCCAGCTTGGCCATATGGGCCCCAATCGGGTCGTTTAGCCCAACCCCGTCATACAACTCGGTCGGGAAGGGACCGGCACCGACACGGGTGGTATAGGCCTTGGTGATCCCCAGCACATAGTCGATATCGCGCGGACCGACCCCGGTACCGGTACAGGCACCGCCGGCGGTCGGGTTGGATGAGGTCACATAGGGATAGGTACCGTGGTCGATATCGAGCAGGGTGCCTTGGGCGCCCTCGAACATGATATTGCGACCTTCACTGCGATAGCGGTGCAGCAGCCCGGTCACATCGGCCACCATCGGACGCAGGATCTCGGCCATCTCCAGGCCCTGATCCAGAACCTGCTGGAAATCCACGGTATCGGCCTTGAAGTAATGCTTGAGGGTAAAGTTATGGTAGTCCAGCACCTCGCCCAGACGCGCAGCGAAACGCTCGCGGTGCATCATGTCGCCGACCTTGAGGCCACGACGGGAGATCTTGTCTTCATAGGCCGGGCCGATGCCGCGACCGGTGGTGCCGATGGCCAGCTTGCCACGCGCCAGCTCGCGGGCCTGGTCCAGGGCAATATGGTAAGGCAAGATCAGGGTGCAGGCCTCGCTGATCTTGAGGCGTTCCCTGGCCGGTACGCCATTGGCTTCCAGCATGGTCAGCTCCTTGAGCAAAGCCTCCGGGGAAAGCACGACCCCGTTACCGATCAGGCATTCCACTCCCTCGTGCAGGATACCCGAAGGGATCAGGTGCAGAACCGTCTTCTTACCTTCGATCACCAGGGTATGACCGGCATTATGCCCACCCTGGAAACGGACCACCGCATGTACCTTGTCGGTCAGCAGATCGACAACCTTGCCCTTGCCTTCGTCACCCCACTGGGTACCGATTACCACCACGTTCTTGCCCATGTTCATGCTCTCTTTCTTGCACGCGAACCAACACCCCACCGTCCAGACGGTTGGTGGAGAAAGGCCTCATATTGCTGCGTGATTGCCCCAGTGGAAAATTAAAATAACCTTCGATGCGATAAATCAGGGTTATCAGGTCTGGGCAAGCGGCCCAAGCACCCAATCCTTGCCGCGCAGTATCAATTCCCGGTCACAGCCCATCTCCCTGGCTGCCCCCTGCTGTCCCGGCAGTGCCTGGATCACCCGCTCACCCTGCTGGCGCAAGGCAGCTATCGCTGCCTGCATGGCCGGGTCATTACCGGCTGGCGCAAAGATACCACGAAGCGCGGGTGTATGGGCAGCCACCTGGGCCAAAACCGTTTTGAGATCAGTGCTAAAACCGGTTGCCGGGCGAGCCACCCCAAAGGCCTTGCCGATATCATCATAACGACCACCCTGGGCGATGGCCTGCCCCTGCCCCGGCACATAGGCCGCAAACACGGCACCGGTGTGATAGTGGTAACCACGTAGTTCGGCAAGATCATAATGCAAGGAAACTCCCGTCATGCCATCCACCGCCTCGGCAATGGCAGCGAGGGTATCCAGGCAGCTGATGATCGGCTCGCCGCCTGCGGCCAAGGCCACACGGGCGCGCGCCAGTACCTCCTGTCCGCCATGCAGATCGGCCAGACTGGCCAACATCTCAGCCTGGGCAGCCGGCAATTGCAGCTCCTCAAGCAAACTGGCGATCTCCGGCTTGGCCTTGCGCTGCAGGGCATCAAACAGCTGTGTCTCGAGCGCCGCATCCAGCCCGGCCTGACTGGCCAGGGCACGGAAGATCCCCACATGCCCCAGATCCAGGTAAACCTGGGCAATGCCGGCACTGTGCAAGGTCTCCAGCATCAGACGCAGGACCTCGATATCACTCTCCACCCCGGCATGGCCATACAGCTCGGCCCCTACCTGCATTGGACTGCGGTTGCCGCCATGGGTGGCAGGCAGGGTGCGCAGCACCGTGCCCATATAGCAAAGACGGGTCGGCACGCTGCGCTTGAGACAGTGGGCGTCGATACGCGCCACCTGCGGGGTCATATCGGAACGCAGACCCATCAGGCGACCGGTCATTTGATCGGTGAGCTTGAAGGTATGCAGATCCAGATCCTGACCGGTGCCGATCAACAGGGAATCAAGAAATTCAATGAATGGCGGCATCACCAGTTCATAACCCCAGCTCTGGTAGAGATCCAGCAGACGACGCAGGGTTGTCTCCAATTGTGCCGCCCGTGGAGGGAGGATTTCTTCTATACCTTCGGGCAATAGCCAACGATCGTTTTGCATACGTTTAATTCTTCAGAAAATAAAAAAGTACCGCACCGGCAATCATGCTAGCCATGCCGATGCGTCGAATAGCGCGGGAATCCATCTGACACAATGACTGCATGGCACGACGGTAGGCATCCGGTGCCATCGCCGGAAGCATGCCTTCGATCACCAGCACCAGGGCCAGGGCTATCCACAGCTCGCTCCACATCCTGTTCTCCTGCGGGAACCACCACAACAAAACGGCGGCCATGCCGCCGTTTTGTCCGGTTTAGCGCCCTAGCGTCCCGCCGATTCGTTAAAGAAGCGGAAGAATTCAGACTTGGGATCCAGGATCATCAGGTCTTCGGGTTTGTGGAAGACATTTCGATAGGCATTCAGACTACGATAAAACTCATAGAATGACGCATCGCGGCTATAGGCCTGGGCATGGATATCGGCAGCCTGGGCGTCCCCTTCACCACGGGTAATCTCCGCATCACGATAGGCCTCGGCCAGCAACACGGTACGCTGGCGATCCGCATCGGCACGAATCCGCTCGGCGGCCTCGGCACCACGGGAACGCAGGTCCTTGGCAACACGGTCACGCTCGGCGATCATACGGTTATAGACCGACTCGGAAACCTCTGGTGGCAGCTCGATACGCTTGATGCGCACGTCCACCACCTCCAGACCAAACTGCGCAGCCTGATCACGGATCTGCTGAGTGATGATATCCATGATCACCGAACGCTCACCGGAAATGGCTTCCTGAATGGTGCGCTTGCCGATCTCATCGCGCAGGCCATTCTTGATCAACACCGCCAGACGCTGGCCGGCACGACGCTCATCACCACCCATGGAAACGTAGTAATTGGAAACATCAGAGATGCGCCACTTGATGAAGGCATCGACGATGACGTTCTTCAGCTCTACCGTCAGATAGCTTTCCGGTTCGGCATCCAGGGTCATGATGCGCTTGTCGAACTTGCGCACGTTATTGATGAAAGGGATTTTGAAGTGAATCCCCGGCTGATAGTCAGCACGCAGGAATTCACCGAGGCGGAATTTAACCGCCAGCTCGCGCTCATCGACGACAAAGTAGGAGGCTGACGCCAACCACAGGACGATGGCACCGATGATCAGGGTCATGGTCTTAGCTTGTGACATTAGCGGATCTCCCGAACGACACGGCGGTCATCGCGGACCGGCGCTGGATTTTGGCGGCTGATATCGGTGCTGGCACCCACATTGCTGCGGCTGCTGGAAACACCACTACTACCGGATGCGGCAGAATCGCGCTGCATCAGCTTATCCAGGGGCAGATACAGCAGATTGTTGCCACCTTCGGTGTCCACGATGACCTTGCTGCTGTTGTGCAGCACCGACTCCATGGTGTCGAGATAGAGGCGGGTACGCATCACCTTGGGATTCTTGCGATACTCGGCCAGGATGCTGAGGAAGCGGGCTGATTCACCCTCGGCCTCGGCGATGACCTGTTCACGGTAGGCATTGGCCTCTTCGATAAAGCGTGCTGCCGCACCACGGGCACGGGGGATCAGGTCGTTGGCATAGGCCTCGGCCTCATTGCGCAGGCGAATCTCATCCTCACGGGCCTTGACCGCATCGGCAAAGGCGCCCTGCACCTGACGTGGTGCCTGGGCGTTCTGCATGGTCAGTTGGGTGATCACCAGGCCGGTCTTGTAATTGTCCAAAGTTTGCTGCATCAGTGCCTGGGCACGGTTAACGACCTCACTACGACCGCCGGTGATGATAAAGTCCATCTCGCTCTGGCCGACGATCTCGCGCACCGCACTCTCCATCACCTGACGCATGGTCTCGTCCGGGTTGCGGGTGTTATAGAGATAGCCGGGGGCATTGCCCACCTGGTACTGCACCGCGAACTTCACATCGACGATGTTTTCGTCCTGGGTCAGCATCAGCGACTCTTCGAGGCGATGGCCCAGCTCGATGCTGCGCACCCCACTGACATTCACCTTGTCCACGTTCTGAATGAAACGTGCATGCCAATGCGGACCGGGCATGGTGGTGGTGGTGTACTTACCGAAGGTGGTGACCACACCACGATTACCTTCGTCAATGATGTAGATCCCGGACAGGCCCCAAACCACCAGCACAATCAGCAGGATACCGATAATACTACCGCTACCCATGCCACCGCCGCTGACCGCCGCGCCGTCGTCGCCGGACTGGCCATTGCCGCCACCGCTGCCGCCAAACAGGCTGCCAAGCTTGTTTTGCAGCTTGCGCATCACCTCATCGAGATCCGGTGGGCCCTGTTCATTCTTGCGACCGCCCCAGGGATCCTTGCCCCCGGAACCACCCGGTTCATTCCACGCCATAATTCGCTTACTCCAACAGTTAAATCAGCCGCGACGGATCCAGATGATCCGTCTAAATGGCCATGGGCTTTAGATTAGATTGGCAAATTCTAGGGATCTTGAGCAGCCACCGCAAGGAAAAGCCCGAAACGGGCCAATACTTTTCCCCATTTGAACTCAATCCGGCAACAGCTCGGCAAAATCCCCTTGTTTGCGCAGTGATTCGAGCAAATGGGGTTCGATATCGATGTGCAGGGCAGAAACGCCTTGCTCGTCGATCTGTTCGTCCACCACCACACCCATTTGGTAGAGCCTCGCCCGCAGGCGCGCCGCATTGGGCGGTAGCTGCAGGGAATATTGCCGATTGTGCACACTGGCCCACTCGACCAGCACCGCACGCAACAGGTCCAGGCCCTCACCGCTAAGCGCAGAGAGATAGACCCGTGACACCTTGCCCTGCGGGTCACGCTCAAGATGCGGTGCAAGCCCCTCACTGGCATCGATTTTGTTGTAAACGGCGATCTGTGGCCGTTCATGCGCACCAATCTCCGTCAACACCGCCTCCACCTGGGCGACCTTGGCATCCCGCTCCTCGTCACTGGCATCGATCACGTGCAGCAACAGATCCGCCTCCTGGGTCTCCTGCAGGGTCGACTTGAAGGCCGCCACCACATCATGAGGAAGATGGCGAATAAAGCCTACCGTATCGGCGAGGATCACCGCTTTTCCCTGCCCAAGTTCAAGTCGACGCAGTGTGGGATCCAGGGTCGCAAAGAGCTGATCGGCAGCATAGACACTATCCACACTGAGGCGATTGAACAGTGTCGATTTACCGGCATTGGTATAACCAACCAGGGCCACCGTCGGTAGCTCGGCACGGCGACGTGAGCGCCTACCCTGCTCGCGCTGGCGACGTACCTTTTCCAGGCGGCGGTTCAGGTGCTTGATCCGATCCCCGATCAAACGACGATCCGACTCCAGCTGGGTTTCCCCGGGCCCACGCAGACCGATGCCCCCTTTTTGCCGCTCCAGATGGGTCCAGCCACGTACCAGGCGGGTGGAAAGATGCCGCAGCTGGGCCAACTCGACCTGCAATTTCCCCTCATGGGAACGGGCACGCTGGGCAAAGATATCGAGGATCAGGCCGGTACGATCCAGCACCCGGCATTGCAGACGCCGTTCCAGATTGCGTTCCTGGGCCGGACTGAGGGGATGATTGACCAACACCAGTTCGGCCTTTTCGGCCTGTACCAGCGCTGCCAGTTCATCGACCTTACCACTGCCAATGAAATACTTGGGTTCGGGCAGGCGACGCGAGCCGGTGATCTCGCCGATGACCTCGGCACCCGCCGAACGGGCAAGATCACGGAATTCGGCCAGATCTTCGCGATCATTTTCCTGCTGCAGTTCCAGGTGAACCAGGATGGCGCGTTCGCCAATATCGGGACGCTCAAACAAGCGCACCCCCGCAAGCGAAGCAAGACAGGAAAAACAATTTAGATGGTGTTGCCAGGGAGGACCTCACCAGGAAGCGCATCCCCGAAGTTGATTTTGACATTACGTGCGGGCACCACGGTGGAAATGGCATGCTTGTAAACCATTTGGCTTACGGAATTTTTCAGCAGTACGACAAATTGATCAAAGGATTCAATCTGCCCCTGCAGCTTGATACCGTTGACCAGATAGATGGAAACCGGGATCCGTTCCTTGCGCAAGGCGTTCAAAAACGGGTCTTGGAGTGCTTGCCCCTTACTCATTTGTTTCGCTCCGTTGTTATTATCTGACACCAGTGGCGTCCTTAAAAAAGTCATAAATATATCCTAATCAATCAGTTGGAAACCGTTGACCGGCTTAGTCTGTGGCAGAGTCACGTCAACACTTCACTCAGTTAATGGCCCTATCATCCAGTAATTTCAATACTTTTTCCAGCAACTTGCTATCAAAACTTGAGTGCCATTGCAGGCTATTATCGCTGCGCAGCCAAGTAAATTGTCGTTTTGCCAATTGGCGTGTCGCGACAATCCCCTTCTCAGACATCGCATCGCGGGAAAGTTCCCCGACCAGGTATTGCCAGACCTGTCGATAGCCGACACAACGGATCGCCGGCATCGCCGCATCCAGGTCGCCACGCCGGAAAAGGGCCTCGACCTCCTCGACCAATCCCTGTGCCAGCATCTGCTGGAAACGCAGCGCGATGCGCTGGTGCAGCATACTGCGCTCGGGCGGGGCCACCGCCAGTTTAATCAGGCGGTAGGGCAGATCTTCCGCCAGCCCCTCCTGCCATAGCTCACTCAATGGCCGCCCGCTCAGCTCATAGACCTCCAGCGCACGCGACAGGCGTTGTGGATCATTGGGATGGATCCGTGCCGCCGCCGCCGGATCCACCTCGGCCAAACGGCGGTGCAGACTTTCCCAACCAGATGCCGCCGCCTCGGCCTCAATGCGCTGACGCAGAGCCGGATCGGCCTCGGGCAGGCGCGACAGGCCCTGCTCCAGGGCGCGAAAATACAACATCGTGCCCCCCACCAGCAGCGGGATCCGCCCCGCCTGCCGGATCGCTGCCATTTCGCGCAGCGCATCCGTACGAAAACGTGCCGCCGAATAGGCCTCGGCCGGGTCGAGGATATCGATCAGCCGGTGCGGTGCCTCGCGCAGGGTCTCGGCATCGGGCTTGGCGGTGCCGATATCCATCTGCCGGTAGACCATCGCCGAATCCACACTGATGATCTCCACCGGTAGATGCTGGCGCAAGGCCACCGCCAGATCCGTCTTGCCCGAGGCAGTTGGCCCCATCAAACAGATGGCCAGTGGCTTGTCCGTTTCTCTATCAACGGCTTTATGCATAGTGTTTACTCACTCCTGCAGCCATCGCTGCAAGGTCTCGGCGCTCAGGCTACGCCAGGGGATCGACAGCCCCTGTGCTTCGGCCCGTTGCAGAGACTCCGCCAGTTGTGTCAGCTCGGGCGCTGGGGCCAAAGGCAAGAGCAGTTCCAGCAGAGACTCTGGCTGACAGCCATCCCACTGCAACAGGCGCGGCAATAGTGTCGCCATGTCCATGCCCTGCATCCATGGCGGGCGCGCCCGCACCACCAACTCCCCCGGTCCCAATCTGTCCAGCATCAGACCCAGCCAGGGCGAATCCTGCACCAACTGCATCAGGGCCAGGCATTGCGCCTCGTCCAGACGCAGCACCTCGGGTACCAGTAAGGGCACCGAGACCACCTCATCCTGCCTGAGTTGGGCCGACCACAACAGACGGCGCAGGACATTGATATCCAGTAATGCAAGCTGACCGTCGGTCTGGCGCAGGGCAAAACGGCCATACAAGATCGACAGGCCACGGGTATCCAGTGCAGCCGGGGCTCGGCCTGCGGGACGCAGCCCAGCGGCCTGCTGATAAAACTGCCGCGTATCGGCTACCTGCAAACGTCCAGGCGCGGCCTTGGGATAGGCATCTGTCCCACTGTGCCCAGCAGAAATATCGGTGCCCGCCTCAGTCTGTCCCGGCGTCTGTGCCAGCGTTTCACTGACCGCCCGTTGCAGAAAATCATGCACCAGACGGGTCTGACGAAAACGCACCTCGTGCTTGGTAGGATGGACATTAATATCCACCTGGGCCGGGTCCATCTCCAGATACAGGACATAGGCCGGATGACGCCCCGCTTCCAGCACGTTCAGCTGTGCCTGGCGCAACGCATGGCTGACCAGCTTGTCACGGATCACCCGTCCATTGAGGTAAAAATACTGATTGCTCGACTGGCTGAGCGATTGCTCGGGCGGCGAGATCCAGCCCCACAGGCGCATCCCCGCGGCACGCATGTCCAACTTCAGCGCACTGGCGATAAAGCCCCTGCCCAGTAACTCGCCAATCCGTTGCTGGCAGCCGGCCTCATCCTTGGCCGGACGCAGGCGCAGCCCGGCCCGACCATTGTGACTGAGGCTGAAGGCGATATCAAAACGACTTAGCGCCAGGCGGCGCAGCACCTCTTCCACATGCAGGTATTCGGTACGTTCGCTGCGCATGAACTTGCGCCGTGCCGGCATGTTGTAGAACAGATCGCAAACCTCGATGCGGGTGCCCGTGTCCAGGGCACAGGCCTTGGCTGTACCGTGCTTGCCGCCGGTCTGATTGTCGATCTGCCAGGCATGGTCCTCACCCGGATAATAACTGCACAGCTGAAAACGACTCACCGAGGCGATGCTGGCCAGGGCCTCACCGCGAAATCCCAGGCTGGCGATCTGCGCCAGTTCTGCCTGGGTGTAAATCTTGCTGGTGGCATGCTGAGCCAAGGCCAGGGGCAGGTCTTGCGGATGAATGCCACTGCCGTCGTCACTCACCCGCAGCAGCTTAAGCCCCCCCTGATCCAGTTCGAGATCGATGCGCCTGGCACCGGCATCGATACTGTTCTCAAGCAACTCCTTGGCCACCGAGGCCGGGCGCTCGACCACCTCACCAGCGGCAATCTGGTTGGCCAATTGGGGGGAAAGGGTGTGGATACGTCGTTGCACGGGGGACGCCTGCAGCAAAACCTGCGGGAAGCCTAACGGAAAGCGTCATGTGAGTGAAGGGGCGCGCGCTGATGACGACCACGATCCGCGTCAAAAAAAGTGCATGTCCGATCGTGATCAGTACCATCATGAATCCACCGGACAGCATCCAGGCCTTCAAGTCCCGTCAGCAGGGCGCCTTCGCGCGTTGGGTGGCCGCCGGTCAGGTCACTCACCTGGCCGAGGAAGAACGGGTGGCCGAAGCAGATGATGCCCTCGCCCTGGGCGATGGGAAATACGTGGTGCAACGCCATGTACACGGTAATGTCTGGCAGATACCACTAACAGGCTGTTGTTGTCTATTCATGCGTTGCGATAGGGCGTTACAAAGCCCGTCCATGGGCTTTGCCCCAAGGGGTCAGCTCTA
>JACUTZ010000078.1 GCA_014859545.1 Gammaproteobacteria bacterium | reverse complement strand
GCCTCCTTCTTCGTACAGGCAAGATCGAAGTCCGCCAGCATGTCTGCCATGGTCGCAAGCATGCTCAGCTGGGCAACCTCACCCAGCGGCAAAATAAGGCACGATTATTGCGTTAGCTTTGCTAGAAAACAACTTGCCACCGTAAAAATACTTATGCACAGTGCAAATACGTATTGGGTTTAGACCGACAGAATGACTGAGATAAGCATGAACAATAAGACAAATTCAGACGCCAGGAGCAAACCTGAGCAATTCGATGTTTTTCCCTGGAATGCCCAGCTCGATACCGGGATTGATGTAATCGATGAGCAGCACCACAAACTGGTCGAGATCCTCAATCATCTGGCTCGGCAACAGATGCTTGGCGCGGATGCGGAGCAAATACACGAGATTTTGCACGAGCTGGCCGACTATGCGGAGTATCACTTCACTACCGAAGAGGCCATTTGGCGGCGTTATTTTGTCGATGATGAGTGGTTTCAGGTACACGAAAAGACACATCAGGCCTTTTTCGCAAAGATTCAGGCCATCAGCCAATCTGATGAGCCATTTGAAAAAATCATTGAGCAACTCTTTTCATATCTAATCCAGTGGTTGGCCTTTCATATCATCGATAATGACAAGCGCATGGCCAAGGCGGTTGCCGCTTGTGAGCAAGGGTATGACATCGAGCACGCAAAACAGCGGGCCAGTGAAGCGATGAGTGGTTCCACCTCGGTGCTGATTCAGACCGTGCTGAGCATGTACGATCACCTCAGTAGCAAGACGATTGAACTCATTAGGGAAAAACACGCCCGTCAACGCATGGAAGAAGCGCTTTTTGATAGTGAAACCCGCTGGCGCCTGCTAGTAGAAGACAATCAGGATGTACTGTGGGAATGGGACACGACCACTCAAGACAGTGATCTCAGATTGGCCGAAACACTGGGCAGTGAGGGCTGGCGACTACCCGATGCTGAGCTGACACGCCTGTGCAGGACGATCAGTCGTTTGGTAAAGCAGCCTGGCGAGGATAGCACGCAGTTGCACTATCAGCTGCTGCACGATTCGGGTGAAATTCGCCACATGCAGCTGCGTTGCAGGGTGGTACATCGTGATGAGAATGGCCGCGCTACAAGGTTGATCGGCATCCGTAATGACGCCTCACGTACCGAGCTGGCAGAGTTAATCTACCAGAACGGTAATGACGCGATGATGGTGACCGATGGCAACAGCCGTATTCTGAGTGTCAACCCGGCCTTTGAGATACTGACTGGTTATAGTGAAGGAGAACTTATCGGTGAGAATCCACGTATGTTTTCCTCTGATCGCACCAGTCCAGAAACCCTAAATGAAATGATGGATAGCCTGGAGAAAACCCCAAGCTGGAAAGGGGAAGTATGGAATCGCCATCGGGATGGTCATGAATATGTGGCCTCACTATCTGTGCGTCGTGTAAATCACATCGATGGCAGTCCTCGCATGTATGTGGTTATCGCCAACGACATAACCGAACACACACGCACACGGCTGCTCATGGAGCAGCAGAATCAGATGTTCGAGAACGCTCTCGATGCGATCGATGCCGGTAACTGGAAATGGGATATTCAAAGCGCCGAGCTGGTTATCAATGATCGCTGGGCAAATATGCTTGGCTATCAACTGGATGAATTAGCGCCAGTAACCGATAATGCATTTTTTGATCTAATTCACCCGGACGATCAAAGCCTGGTAAGACGAAGTCTTGATGCCCATTTTTTAGACGCCCGCAAAAAATACCGCTGTGAGATTCGCATGCGCCACAAGAGTGGTGATTGGGTTTGGATACTAACCCAGGGCAAGGTGATGGAATATGATACCCAGGGGAAACCCTGGAAGATGTTCGGGGTTCATATCGATATTAATGAAAAGAAAATACATTTTGAACATCTCGAATATGTAAGTTCACACGATGTCCTGACTGGCCTGCCCAATCGCGCCTTATTTACCGATCAACTTCAACGCGAGATGGCCAAGTTACACCGTACTGGGAAGCGTCTGGCAGTTGCATACATTGATGTCGATGATTTTTCCGAACTGAATCATCAACATGGCATGGAGTCGGGGAATGCCGTCTTGATCAACATCTCGCAAAAACTGCGTTCAACCATGCGGGAAAGCAATCTGCTTGCTCGTGTTGGTGGCGATGAATTCGTACTGGCGATACTCGATATGGATGAAAGCGACGACTACATCGCAGCGATCAGTCGGCTGCAGCAGCAGTTGGCCTCGCCTCAGTCCGTATATGGGGAAGAAGTGCCGATCACCATCAGTATGGGCATCAGCCTTTACCCCCAGCAAGAGCCGATGGATGCCGATCAGCTACTTCGCCAGGCTGATCAGGCGATGTTTCAGGCCAAACAATTGGGCAAGAACCGCTATCACATCTTTGATGCGGTGGACGACCTGAGTGTCCGACATCGCAACCAGAGCTTAGAACGAATTCGCGAGGCCCTGAAACGAAACGAATTCGTGCTCTATTACCAGCCCAAGGTCAATATGCAAACCGGTGAACTGATCGGACTAGAGGCATTGATCCGCTGGCAACATCCCGAACGCGGCCTGTTGGCCCCGATTGAGTTCATCCCCCTGATTGAACAACACCCATTGGCCATCTCGGTTGGTGACTGGGTAATTGAAGAAAGCCTGCGGCAGTTGGCGGCATGGAACCGCATCGGCCTGAACCTTACCGTCAGTGTTAACATTGCCGCTCCCCAATTACAGGACAGCCACTTTCTACACCGTCTCAAACAACAGCTTGCGGCGCAGCCACAAATACTGTCCAGGCAATTGGAACTGGAAATTCTCGAAACGGCGGCACTGGAAGATATGGGACATGTCGCGGAGCTGATCGAATATTGTCGAGCAATCGACATCCACTTTGCTCTGGATGATTTCGGTACGGGTTATTCTTCCCTGAACTATCTCAAACAATTGGCCGCACAAACCGTCAAGATCGATCAGGGCTTTGTGCGCCATATCATGGAAGATGCTGATCATGCCGCGATCATCCACAGCATTGTCGGATTATCAAAAACCTTCAACCGCCTCCCACTGGCAGAAGGCGTGGAGAGCGAGATTCATGGCAATCTACTGATCCAATTAGGATGTCTCCATGGCCAAGGATATGGGATTGCCAAACCCATGCCTGCAGATGCCATTCCTGATTGGATAAAAACCTGGCGGCCACCATTGAGCTGGCGGCATAGCAAACAGATCGCCTACGAACACATTCCGTCACTGTTTGCCGAAATAGAATATCGCGCATGGTTCAACACATTCACCGCGGTCATGGATGGTCGTCAAGCGCCGTCAACTGAACTAGACCTACGCCACACGCACTTCAAACAATGGCTTGATAACCCATCAACCAGGGATCTCTATGCTGGAAATATCCATTTCACAGAACTTGGTGCGGCCGTAAAACTACTGCATGGATACAGCGTTGAGCTCCTGGATAAACATGCTGAGCCTAGCCAGGGTAAAGTATCCCGTATTCATAGCCTGTTTCGTGAAATACTTAACGCACTTACGGCCCTACGCGTGACTCATAGCCGCTCATCATACGTTAGTTCTTAAGCCAGATTCGCTGAAAAATCATCACTTACTCGCAGGGTGGATGGGCTACGCCTATCCACCCTGCGAGTAAGTGAACAATACCGGCACCTTTCGCTAAAGAAAACGCGAATAAACGCTCAAGGTAACAAGTGGTTACTAAAAATCATTTGTTTCTGTACACCATGCGATACAACGCTGGCAGCACCAGCAGCGTTAGCAAGGTCGATGACACAATCCCGCCAATTACCACGGTTGCAAGCGGCCGCTGCACTTCAGCACCAGTGCCGACGTTGAGCGCCATTGGCAAGAAACCGAGGCTGGCTACCAGTGCCGTCATCAAGACCGGGCGCAATCGACGCAACGCACCTTGCACAATAGCGGGCTCAATCGCGATGCCGTCGGCACGCAACTGACGGATATAGGACAACATCACCACACCATTGAGTACCGCGACGCCGGACAAGGCGATGAATCCGACGCCAGCTGAGATCGACAATGGCAAGTCGCGCAGCACCAGTGCCGCGACGCCACCAGTGAGCGCCAGCGGTACGCCGCTAAACACCAACGCGGCATCCTTGACAGAACTGAAGGCCATGAACAGCAGACCGAAAATGATCAGCAAGGTGAATGGCACCACCAGCGACAACCTTTTTGCAGCGGAGATCAGTTGCTCAAAGGTGCCGCCATAGTCGACCCAGTAGCCGGGCGGCAGGGTAAGCTGTGACTGTACGACGCCCTGCACCTCCTCGACAAAACTGGCCAGATCGCGACCACGCACATTGGCGGTGACCACGACGCGGCGCTTGCCGTTGTCTCGGCTGATCTGGTTGGGCGCATCGGTGAAGACGATCTCCGCGACCTCACCCAGTGGGATGCTGCGTGGCAGCGTACGCGCCGAGCTGAGTGCATCGGCACCACCCGCTATCTCACGCTCGGTCGCGGCGGGCAAACGAATGGGCAGACGCGCCAGCGCGTCGAGGTCGGTGCGCAGTGCTTCGGGCAGGCGCACCACTAGCTCGAAGCGGCGATCGCCCTCGAAGATCTGACCAGCGGTTTCTCCGGCCAGGGCGATGCGCAATGCTTCGTGCAGCTCGATCACGTCGATACCAAAGTAGGCGAGTCGCTCCCGGTCCGGCACGATACTGAGCATCGGCAAACCGGTGACCTGTTCGATACCGACATCCGCAGCACCCTTTATGCCACCCACCAAGCCTTCAACCTGTTTGGCCAGTTCCACCAGCGTATCAAAATCATCGCCGTAGACCTTTACTGCCAGATCGGCACGTACCCCGGCAATGAGTTCGTTAAAACGCATCTGGATCGGCTGGGTGAACTCGTAGTTGTTACCGGGGATGGCACGAGCGACGGCCTCGATCTCCGCCACCAGGGTCGCCTTGGGTTTGCGCGGGTTGGGCCACTGCGCGCGCGGTTTCATCATGACGAAGGTATCGGCGACACTGGGTGGCATGGGGTCGGTCGCCACCTCGGCGGTACCAAGTTTGGCAAACACATGCGAGACCTCGGGGAACGTGGCCAACCGCTGCTCCAGCATCTCCTGCATCGCCACCGCCTGGGTCAGGCTGGTGCCGGGAATGCGCAGGGCGTGAATGGCCATGTCGCCCTCGTCCAGTTGCGGCATGAATTCAGCGCCCATGCGGCTGGCCTGCCAGCCGGATAGCACGACCAACACGGCGGCGCCCAGTACCACCGGCCAGCGGTAGACCAGCACGCGCTCCAGCAGTGGCGCATATACACGACGGATGCCGCGCATGGCAAGGTTGTCGTGATCCTGAACCGGGCCACGCACAAACAGTGCCACCGCTGCCGGCACCGCAGTGACCGACAACAGCAGTGCGGCAAGCAGAGCCGTCACCACTGTAAAGGCCATGGGATGGAACATTTTGCCCTCCACCCCGGTCAGGGCGAAGATCGGCAAATACACGATAGTGATGATCAGCACCCCAAAGACACTGGGCCGGATCACCTCGACGGTCGCATCGCGCACGATGCGAAGACGCGCCTTCAGATCTGGCAGTGCGCCATTTTTGCGCTGATAGACACCGAGTTGATACAGACAATTCTCCACAATGATCACTGCGCCATCGACGATCAGGCCAAAATCGAGCGCACCCAGGCTCATCAGATTGGCCGAGACGTGCGACTCCACCATGCCGGTGATGGTCATTAGCATCGCCACCGGGATCACCGCCGCCGTCACCAATGCCGCACGCCAGTTGCCGAGCAGCAGGAACAGCACCACGATTACCAGCAGTGCACCCTCGACAAGATTTTTACTAACGGTCGCGATGGTCTTGTCCACCAGGGTGGTGCGATCGTACAGTGGCGTGAGTTCCACGCCCTCGGGCAGCGAGGACGTAATGGCGTCGAGCCGTTCGGCGGCGGCGCGCGCCACCACCCGACTATTTTCACCTGCCAGCATGAAGACCGTGCCGAGTACAACCTCCTCCCCGTCCTGGGTCGCGGCACCGGTACGCAGTTCGTGGCCGAGCGTGACCTCGGCAATGTGATCCAGACGGATCGGCACGCCGTCACGCCGTGCCACGCTGATGGCGCGGATCGCATCAAGATTCTCGAGTCGGCCCGGTGAGCGGATCAGGTACTGGGTACCGAAGCGTTCGATATAACCGGCACCAGTATCAAGATTGTTGCGTGCCAGCGCTGCCACGACATCCTGCAGGCTCAGATCGTAGGCCAGCAGTTTGGCAGGATCGGGGAGCACGTGGAACTGCTTGGCATAGCCACCAATGGTGTTGACTTCAACCACACCCGGGGTCTGACGCAACTGTGGGCGCACGATCCAGTCCTGCACCGTGCGCAAATCCATGAGATCGATATCGATACCTTCACTCGCAGAGATCGTATACATGAAGATCTCGCCGAGCCCGGTGGCGATTGGCCCCATGGCCGGCTCAATGCCCGCCGGCAGCTGTTCCCGCACCTCCAGCAGGCGCTCACTGATCAGTTGCCGCGCCCAGTAGATATCGGTGCCATCGGCAAACACCACGCTCACCTGTGAAAGACCGTAGCGTGAGATGGAGCGCGTTTCGTTCAGGCGCGGCAAGCCCGCCATCGCGGTCTCGATCGGCAGGGTGATGCGTTGTTCCGCCTCCAGCGGTGAATAGCCCGGTGCGGCAGTGTTGATCTGCACCTGCACATTGGTGATGTCGGGCACGGCATCGATGTTCAGGCGGTTCAGGTTATAGACGCCAAGCAATACCAGGCCAAGTACCAGCAGCAGTACCAGCCAGCGATGTGCCAGCGACGTGGCGACAATTCTATTTAACATGCTTAGTACCTCAGTGGTCGTGGCTGGCGCCGGATTTTTCGATGTCGGCCTTGATCAGATAGCTATTCTCGACCACGTATTCCGTACCGGGTTTGAGCCCTTCCAGAACCTCAATCCACTGCTGATTCTGGCGACCGAGTTCAAGCATGCGCACCTCATAGGTATCACCAACACGGGCGTATACGACCTGGAAGTCGCGAAACCGTTGAAGTGCCGACTGCCGCACAGCGAGATCCACCGCGTGTTCTGCAACCACAACATCTGCACGAACAAACATGCCAGGACGAAGTTGGCCATCTGGATTCTCCAGTACCACACGCGCTGTCACGCTCTGGCTGGCATGCGCCGCCAACGGGGCGATCCAATCAATACGACCGGGATAAGATCTACCGTCCACCGTCTGCACGCTGGCCATCTGGCCGAGGGAAATACGGTCGAGATCACGGCTGAACACATCAAGCTCGATCCACACCCTGGAAAGATCGGCAATAACAAAAAGAGGTGCCTCACTGGTGACCATGCCCGGTTGCGCATCAAGGCGCAGGACGGTACCGCTCAGTGGTGCTTCGATGGTGTAGGTTTGTAGACTCTCGTTACTTTGCACCCGCGCCAGTACCGTGCCGGCCCTAACCTGCGCACCGAGCCGGGTTTCAACCCTTTGCACCAGCCCCGGGAAACGCGCCCGCAGCTGTGTCACCCTGCTTGGGTCAATCTGCACACGGCCGGTCAGGCCCAGGGTTTCCGTAATGCTGGCGGAGCCAGCCAATGCGGTGACGATCCCAGCCTCATGCGCCAATGCCTCGGGGATGGCGGTACGGCCCTCATAGCTTGAGAAGGCCCATTGATAACGCTTGCCACCGTGCTGGGCGGTGATCGCAACATCAAATGAATGTGGCTCGGCCACGACACCCTGGCCGCGTAAAAAATCACCCAACGGCTTAAAGGCAAAACGGTTTACCTCACCATCGAGACGCGTCAGCGTCAGCTCCAGTTCCACGGTGTCCGGCGCCAGTGCCTGACCCTGCAGGTAGGCATAGGCGTGATATTCCGGAGGCACGCCGGTTTCGTACAACACCAGCTCGATGGCGAAATCGTCCTGCTCGAACAACTTGCCACCCTGGGGACCATTGGGCTGCTCATCATCCTCAGCGATGTCCGGGCCATGCCCGTGTTCGTCGGCATGGTGATCAACACCACAGGCCTGTAACAACAGCAGGGCAACAAGCAGAATGCTGGTCATCGCCAGCTTGGTAAGAAATGTTATGTTCATTGATTTGCTCCGATATGCGGAATACCACCGATCAGCCGTTCGATCTCGATCCGGGCCGCATGGTGATCGATAGCTGCCAGCAAAATTTCATGATGGGAATCAAGCAGGGTTTGTTGCATTGAATTGAGCTCTACCAGCGTGTATCGACCGCTGGCATAGCCCTGGCTGTATTCAGTGAGCGCCTGTTCAGCTGCGGGGAGTATCCGGCTCTGATAGGCCGCGTAGCGCTGACGCGCATGGCGCATTTCCTGATGCAGGGAAGACAAGGTGTTACGCAATGCAAGCCGCTGTTCGTTGGCCAATAGCGGCTCGCGTGCAGCCAGCGCCTCCGCCTCGGTGATATACGATTCGGCACGCCGACGGCTACCCAGTGGTACGCGCACCGAAAATTGCAGAGCGAGATCATCCGTATCGTTGAAGTGCCGTAGCCCGGCCTGCCACTCAAGGTTGCTTCGTACACGCGCTTGTGCCAGTTGTTGGCGTGCCTTGCCCAGGCGTTGCAAGGTAGCCAGGCGTACCAGATCAGGATTCGCTTCAATCCGAGCATCGAGCGTGGCAAACGCCGGCACCGCTTCGAGCTTAAAGAGTGAGGCCTGCACCTGTTCGAAATCAGGCTCGAATGCACCCCATAATACGGCCAGCGCGCGGCGACCATTGTTTAGGCGTTGCTCGGATTCTTCCAAGCCCAACTCGGCACGTACCAAGTCGATTTGTACGCGATTGACTTCGGCAGCAGCTGCCTTGCCGACCGCATGACGTCGTTGTACCGCATTAAGAGTGCCTTGTATCAGTTCGACTCGCTGTTCGGCGAGGTCGCGTTCGTGCTGTACACGCATGATGGCCAGAAAACGGCGAGCCACTTCAACCAGCAGATCTAGCCGCTGTGCATCCTGCTCATGGCGCAGCAACCCGGCTTCCAGTGTCGCCACCATGCCACGCTTACCGGCCTTGTCACCCAATTCCAGCACACGGCCCAGGCTGAGCGTCGTTTCGAGTCGATTCCCGCCTAGGCCGATATTGCCCACATCCAGCCCCAGATCCATGGGCGGCGCCTGTTCCTGCTGGCGGATACGCTGTGCCGCAGCGCGGGCATCGTAATCCGCCGCCTGCAGACGTGGATTATGTTCCAGCACACGTGCAATGGCCTCACCCAGGGTGAGTGGCGTGGCAGCGAGGCTGCCAGGCACCCATAACACACAGCACAGGAGTGCCGTGATGATTCGATATTTCATTGATAAGCTTCCTCAGACCGGCCAGCGGACTGTCAGACAGATAGACAACAGGTGACTCACCGCGAGAGGGTATCGCGATGCCTGCGTTTTCAGTGCGAGAGCGTGTTCAGCAAACGCGCGGAGGGGCGCGCAGAAGTGGGAGGTGGTAGCGGAATGAAGGAACCGATAAGGCGATGGCCCGCATCAATCGGTAACGGCAACTGCGATCGATTACTGGTAACAAAAGCGCCAGGACAAGCGCAATGACGAATGGCGGCAGCTTGAGGGTACCGGGCTTGCCCAGCTCGGTACCTGGGTCGATGACATGACTGTCGGCATGATGTGTCGCAGCAGGGTGGCTGTTCTGGGGATGTATATTGACGGTGTGAGCAACAACATTACTGTGACTCTGGCTGACCACGACATCATCATGCTTGTCGCCATGGTGTTGCAGATGATAATGCACCGGGAAGAGCATCATCAGCACGAATGCGTGTATCAGCAGGGCGCTGACGAGACGACGATATCGGTGATGACGCTGGAGTATGAGTGGCATGATTGACTACACAGGGTTTGACTGACCAATACTATACAGCTCTACCTTACACGTCAACGCACCAAATCCCACAAGCCGGGCACATCTTGCCGGTGCGACAACTACTGCAATTTGCAGCTTTACTGCAAAATGGGTGATACTTGCATCACACTTTTACCGAATAAGCCCGATGCGAAAACCTTCCCTGCTGATTGTAGAAGACGACGAACTGCTGGCCCTGGCCTTTGCCGAATTCCTGCGCGGTACCCAGTGCCAGATCACGCTGGCGCATACCGGCCAAGCGGCGCTGGCGCGTCTGCCGACACTGGTCCCGGAGATTGTCCTGCTCGACCTGGGCCTGCCAGACATGCACGGTCTGGAGATCCTCGCGCAGATCCATCAGCAGCAGCCCGACTGCAAGGTCATTATCATCACCAGCGAAAACAGTGCCGATTCGGCAGTGGAGGCAATGCGCCTGGGTGCCCATGACTACATGCTCAAGCCCCTGGACCAGCCACGCCTGATGGTGACCATCAGCAATCTGCTGCAGCGGCTGCAAATGGAGCAGCGCCTGCGGGTGCTGGAGCAAACCGAACGCAGCCGCTACCACGGTTTTGTGGGTGCCTCGGCGCCGATGCAGGTGATCTACCGGATCATCGACAGCGTGGCCAAAAGCAATGCCACCGTGTTTGTCACGGGGGAGAGCGGCACCGGCAAGGAACTCTGTGCCGAGGCCATCCACCAGCAAAGTCCACGCAGTGAAAAGCCCTTTATTGCCCTCAATTGTGCCGCGATTCCTCGCGATCTCCTGGAAAGCGAGGTATTTGGCCACGTCAAGGGCGCATTCACCGGAGCGCTGCAGGCGCGTCAGGGCGCGGCAGCCCTGGCCGACGGCGGCACGCTGTTTCTGGATGAGGTCTGCGAGATGGACCTGGAGATGCAAACCAAGCTGCTGCGTTTCATCCAGACCCGCCAGTACCGCCGTGTCGGTGGCACCCGCGAGGAACATGCCGATGTGCGCTTTATCTGCGCCACCAACCGTGATCCCTGGCAAGAGGTGCAGGCCGGACGCTTCCGGGAAGACCTCTACTACCGGCTTTACGTGGTCCCGATTGAGCTGCCGGCACTGCGCGAGCGCGAGCAGGACATCCTGTTGCTGGCGCGGCATTTCCTGGCCGAATACGCCCGGCAGGAGGGCAAGCAATTTGACGATTTTAGCCCAGATGCCATCGCAGCCCTGCTCGCCTATCCCTTCCCCGGCAATGTGCGCGAGCTGCAAAATCTGTTGCGTCGCGTGGTGGTATTGCAGAGCGGAGGCAGCATTAGCGCAGCCATGCTCAGCCTGCCAG
>JACUTZ010000077.1 GCA_014859545.1 Gammaproteobacteria bacterium | reverse complement strand
AACGCCCCGCGATGCGGGGCGTTGGCTTAGTGCTGGCTGGCCGGGTCGCCAACGGGCCCATCACTGCCGTCGCTGTCCTGGCTGGCCTGCTCGCCGGGGGCCGGACTATCCGGTTCGGAGGGCGGCTTTTTCTCGGTCCAGTCGGCCGGGGCAGTGGGTTCACGGCCTTCCATGATTTCATCGATCTGCGCCGCATCGATGGTTTCATACTTCATCAGCGCATCGGCCATCATGTGCAGCTTGGACAGGTTATCGGTCAGCAACTGCTCGGCACGCTGGTAATTGCGGTCGATGAAGGCGCGGATCTCCTCGTCGATGATATGCGCGGTTTCATCCGAAACATTCTTGTGCTGAGTCACCGAATGGCCCAGGAAGACCTCGCCCTCTTCTTCCGAATAGGTCAGCGGCCCGAGTTTGTCGGACAGACCCCAACGGGTCACCATGTTGCGGGCCAGCTCGGTGGCACGCTGGATATCATTGGAGGCACCGGTGGTGACCTTCTCGGGACCGAAGATCAGCGACTCGGCGATGCGCCCGCCAAACAGACTGGAGATCTGGCTTTCCAGGCGCTGCTTGCTGTAGCTATAGCGATCCGCCACCGGCAGGAACATGGTCACCCCCAGGGCGCGACCACGCGGAATAATAGTCACCTTGTGAACCGGATCGTGATCGGGCACCAGACGACCGACAATGGCATGACCGGCCTCGTGGTAGGCGGTCAGACGCTTTTCGTCCTCGCTCATCACCATGGACTTGCGCTCGGCGCCCATCATGATCTTGTCCTTGGCGCGTTCGAAATCGTCCATCCGCACGGTGTTGCGGTTGGAGCGGGCGGCGAACAGCGCCGCCTCATTGACCAGATTGGCCAGATCCGCCCCGGAGAAACCGGGGGTGCCACGGGCGATCACCGAGGCCTGGATATCATCGGCACAGGGGACCTTGCGCATGTGTACCTTGAGGATCTGCTCGCGGCCACGCACATCCGGCAAGGGCACCACCACCTGGCGGTCGAATCGGCCGGGGCGCAGCAGCGCCGGGTCGAGTACATCCGGACGGTTGGTGGCAGCGATGACGATCACCCCTTCGTTGCCTTCAAAGCCATCCATCTCCACCAGCAGCTGGTTGAGGGTTTGCTCGCGTTCATCATGTCCACCGCCCAGACCGGCACCACGATGGCGACCGACCGCATCGATTTCATCAATAAAGATAATGCAGGGGGCATGCTTCTTGGCCTGCTCGAACATGTCACGCACCCGCGAGGCACCAACACCGACGAACATTTCCACAAAATCCGAACCGGAGATGGTAAAGAACGGCACCTTGGCCTCACCAGCGATGGCCTTGGCCAGCAGGGTTTTACCGGTACCGGGCGAACCGACCATCAACACCCCACGGGGGATCTTGCCGCCCAGCTTCTGGAACTTGCCCGGGTCACGCAGGAATTCGACCAGCTCGACCACGTCATCCTTGGCCTCTTCGACCCCGGCCACATCACTGAAGGTGACCTTGACCTGATCCTCACCCAGCAGGCGCGCGCGGCTCTTGCCGAAGGACATCGCGCCCTTGCCGCCACCGCCACCCTGCATCTGGCGCATGAAGAAGATCCACACCCCGATCAGCAACAGCATCGGGAACCAGGAGATGAAGATCTGGGTCAGCAGGCCCTGCTTGGCCGGTGGCTTGGCATCGATCGCCACACCGCTATTGAGCAGGTCGGGGATCAGACCCGGATCGTTCGGGGCAAAGGTGGTGAAGCGCTGACCATCGGTGGTCCAGCCGGTAATATCATTACCCTCGATGCTGACGCGCTGCACCCGTCCATCCTGCACATCACGGATAAACTGGGAGTATTCCAGGGGCTGGGCGGTCTGGCGCTGTTCGCCAAAATTGCTGAACACCGACATCAGGATGAAGGCAATCACCACCCACAGCAGGATATTTTTTGCTACATCGTTCAAGGTACTTCCTCGACTCGTTGAGATTAACGCTGGGGGACTACGTTACTACAGCTGATAGCCCCTGGCCAACAGATAAACCTCGCGGGAACGGCCCCGGGAGGCATCAGGCTTACGGATCACCACCTTGGCAAAGTGATCACGGCATTGCTTGTGGTAGGCATCGAAACCCTCGCCCTGAAACACCTTGAGCAACATATCGCCACCGGGTTTGAGCACTGTTTTGGCCAATTCCAGGGTCAGCTCGGCCAGATACATGGCACGGGGCTGATCCACCGTCCTTACACCACTCATATTGGGCGCCATGTCTGACATTACAAGATCCACCGGCTGGCCATCGATCGCCTGCATCAGCGCTTCAAGCACCGCATCTTCCTGAAAATCACCTTGTAAAACAACCACATCTGGCAAGGGGTCCATGGGCAGGATATCCAGGGCGATAACCTGTCCCCGCTTGCCTACCAAATCAGCGGCGATCTGACTCCAGCCACCAGGGGCTGCGCCCAGGTCGACCACGATCATGCCGTGTTTCAGCAGCTGGTCTTTTTGCTGGATTTCCAGCAATTTAAAGGCCGCCCGCGAGCGATAGCCCTGCTGCTGAGCCTTTTTGACGTATTCATCATCAAAATGTTCCTTCAACCAACGCTGACTGCTCTTGCTACGTGCCATGAAACAACCTTTACCACAGAGACTGCGGAGAAAAAAAGCCCTGACCAGCTGCGCGCTACGATGAAATTAGCGTCAAAAGTCGGCCGGAAGCTTGCAGGGACGCACGCGCGGGGCTATCTTTGCGCACCCAACCTTACAACCCTGGATCGAACATGCCCCTGAGTGAACCGCAAAAACGCCAGCTACGCAAGCTGGCCCACGAGCTCAAGCCCCTGATCATCATCGGCAATGCCGGTTATAGCGAAGCAGTGGCCAATGAGCTGGAACAAACCCTGGAACATCACGAACTGATCAAGGTGCGGGTCAATGCCGGGGATCGGGAAGAGCGGGACGCGATGATCGCAGCCATCCTGAAAACCGCCCGCTGCGAGCTGGTACAACGTGTCGGCCACATCGCGGTAATCTACCGCCCGGCCAAAGAACCCAAGTTGAAAGTCTGAATATTCACCGCAGAGGCGCAGAGTACACAGAGAAAACAAAGCTGCTGGGGGATAGAACTTCCATGTACGCGGCTTGCCTATCAGTCATGATGCACCACTTCCCATTCAATCCTTTCTGAATTCTCTGCGTCCTCTGCGGTGAAGAATTGCTACTCGTAACGAATCGCGGTGATTTCGTACTCGCGTATCCCGCCCGGTGCCTGCACCTCGGCCACGTCGTCTACTTCCTTGCCGATCAGCGCACGGGCGATGGGTGAGGACACGGAGATCTTGCCATCCCTGATCTCGGCTTCGTCTTCACCGACGATCTGATAGGTCACTTCCTTATCGCTTTCCAGATCGATCAGATCGACCGTGGCGCCAAACACCACCTTGCCCTGGGTATTGAGCTTGGTCGGGTCGATGATTTGGGCATTGGACAGCTTGCCCTCGATCTCCTGAATCCGGCCTTCGATAAAGCTCTGCTGCTCACGCGCGGCGTGGTATTCAGCATTTTCCTTCAGGTCACCGTGCTCGCGGGCATCGGCGATCGCCTGGATCACGCGCGGACGCGCCACGGACTTCAGTTCGGTCAGCTCGAGGCGCAGTTTTTCCGCGCCCTTGGCCGTCATCGGGGTCTTATCCATTGTTCAGCTCCTGGTGCAGGTCCTGAAGACGATTCACATCGCCCTGGGCACGTTTTTTCATGGCACGGGTGGTGGCGGCAGCGCCAGCCAGGGTCGTGGTATAGGTCACCTTGTGTTGCAGTGCCTCGCGTCGGATCAGGAAGGAGTCGGCGATGGCCTGCTTGTCTTCGGTGGTATTGATGATGAAACTGATCTCATCGTTCTTGATCATATCAACGATGTGCGGACGGTCTTCGGTCACCTTGTTGACCTGTTCGCAGGCCACACCGGCCTCCTGCAGCACCTTGGCGGTACCACGGGTGGCAACCACCTCAAAACCCAGCTCGATCAGGTCGCGGGCCACCGCCACCACGCCGGGCTTTTCCAGATCGCGCACACTGATGAAGGCGCGCCCACCAGTGGGCAATACCACGCCGGCACCGAGCTGGGCCTTGTGGTAGGCCTCACCAAAGGTACGACCCACCCCCATCACCTCGCCGGTGGATTTCATCTCGGGGCCAAGGATCGGATCCACACCGGGGAACTTGATGAAGGGGAATACCGCCTCCTTGACCGAGAAGTACTTGGGGATGATCTCACCCTCAACACCCTGCTGGGCCAGGCTCTGACCAACCATGCAGCGCGCGGCAATCTTGGCCAGCGGACGCGAGGTCGCCTTGGAGACATAGGGCACGGTACGCGAGGCACGGGGATTGACCTCCAGCACGTACACCGCATCGCCCTTGATC
Source organism: Gammaproteobacteria bacterium (assembly GCA_014859545.1). Taxonomy (GTDB): domain Bacteria; phylum Pseudomonadota; class Gammaproteobacteria; order Thiohalomonadales; family Thiohalomonadaceae; genus SLDE01. The sequence continues at coordinate 6,904 of JACUTZ010000077.1, read as the reverse complement.
GCAAACTGGGTATTCATCAGGCCGATCACCTTCAGTTCACGCGCCATCTGGATCACCTGGCGGCGCAGTTCGTCCTGCACCTCGGCGCTAAGGCTATAGGGCGGCAGTGAACAGGCCGAGTCACCGGAGTGCACCCCGGCCTGCTCGATATGTTCCATGATGCCGCCGATCACCACCGCTTCACCATCGCAGATCGCATCCACATCCACCTCGATCGCATCGTCGAGGAAACGATCCAGCAGTACCGGTGATTCGTGCGAGACCTTGACCGCATCACGCATATAGGTGCGCAACTCGGCCTCGTTGAAGACGATCTCCATCGCCCGACCACCCAGCACATAGGAGGGACGTACCACCAGCGGATAGCCGATCTCCTCGGCCAGGCGTACCGCATCTTCCGGATTACGCGCGGTGCGATTCGGCGGCTGACGCAGCCCCAGCTTGTCGATCATCTTCTGGAAGCGTTCACGGTCTTCGGCGAGGTCAATGGAATCCGGGGTAGTACCGATGATCGGTGCCCCGGCGGCCTCCAGATCGCGCGCCAGCTTGAGCGGAGTCTGCCCGCCGTATTGCACGATCACACCCTTGGGTTGTTCCAGGTGAATCACCTCCAGCACGTCCTCCAGGGTCAGTGGCTCGAAGTAGAGGCGATCGGAAGTATCGTAATCGGTGGAAACGGTTTCCGGATTACAGTTGACCATAATGGTCTCGTAACCGTCCTCGCGCATCGCCAGCGCCGCATGCACACAGCAATAGTCGAACTCGATCCCCTGGCCGATACGGTTGGGACCACCACCGAGTACCATGATCTTGTCACGAGCAGAGGGCGCTGCCTCGCACTCTTCCTCATAGGTGGAATACATGTAGGCGGTCGCGGTGGCAAACTCGGCGGCGCAGGTATCGACACGCTTGTACACCGGACGCACCCCCAGATCATGGCGCAGCTTGCGCAGCTCACCCTCGCGCAGGCCCAGCAAGCGGGCCAGGCGGCGATCGGAGAAGCCCTTACGCTTGAGGCTGAACATGAACGCCTTGTCCAGACCAGCAACACCGGTTTCACGTACCAGCCCTTCCAACTGCACCAGCTCCTCGAGCTGGACCAGGAACCAACGATCGATGTGGGTCAGTTCGTGCAACTCATCCAGATCCATCCCGGCGCGCAGGGCATCGCCAATATGGAAGATGCGCTCGGCGGTGGGACGGCGCAGCGACTTGCGCAGATTATCCAGCACCAGCTCGTCGTTCAGATCAACGAATTCATCCAGACCATCGACCCCGATCTCCAGCCCGCGCAGGGCCTTTTGCAGCGATTCCTGGAAGGTACGACCGATCGCCATCACCTCGCCCACCGACTTCATCTGGGTGGTCAGCACCGGATCGGCCTTGGGGAATTTTTCGAAGGTAAAGCGCGGGATCTTGGTGACCACGTAGTCGATGGCCGGTTCAAACGAAGCCGGGGTCGCACCGCCGGTGATGTCGTTCTGCAACTCGTCCAGGGTATAGCCCACCGCCAGTTTGGCGGCGACCTTGGCGATGGGGAAACCGGTGGCCTTGGAGGCCAGCGCCGAGGAACGGGAAACGCGCGGATTCATCTCGATGATGGTCATCCGTCCATTGGCCGGATTGATGGCAAACTGCACATTCGAGCCGCCGGTATCCACACCGATCTCGCGCAGCACCGCCAGGGAGGCGTTGCGCATGATCTGGTATTCCTTGTCGGTGAGGGTCTGCGCCGGGGCCACAGTGATCGAGTCACCGGTATGTACCCCCATCGGATCGAAGTTTTCGATCGAGCAGATGATGATGCAGTTATCCTTGTGATCGCGCACCACTTCCATCTCGTACTCTTTCCAGCCGAGAATGGATTCTTCGATCAGCAATTCCTTGGTCGGTGACAGATCCAGACCGCGCTCGCAGATCTCGACAAACTCTTCCTTGTTGTAGGCGATCCCGCCACCGGAGCCGCCCATGGTGAAGGACGGGCGGATGATGGTCGGAAAGCCCACCTGGGCCTGTACCTGCCAGGCCTCTTCCATGGAGTGGGCCACCGCCGCCTTGGGCATGTCCAGGCCGATCTTGGTCATCGCCTTGTGGAACTTGTCGCGGTCTTCGGCCTTGTCGATGGCCTCACGCTTGGCGCCGATCATCTCCACCCCATACTTTTCCAGCACCCCATGCTTGGCCAGGTCCAGGGCGCAGTTCAGCGCGGTCTGACCACCCATGGTCGGCAACAATGCAGTCGGGCGCTCCTTGTCGATGATTTTTTCCACCGTCTGCCAGGTGATCGGCTCGATATAGGTGGCATCGGCCATCTCCGGGTCGGTCATGATGGTGGCCGGATTGGAATTGACCAGAATGACACGATAGCCCTCTTCACGCAGCGCCTTGCAGGCCTGGGCCCCGGAATAATCAAATTCACAGGCCTGGCCGATAATAATCGGACCGGCGCCGATGATGAGGATGCTCTGAATGTCGGTACGCTTTGGCATGGCTTTTCCAGACTGGATTAATGCTTAAATTAATTTCACCGCAACAGCAAAAAGGCATATTGCCACAGAGGTCACAGAGAACACGGAGGTTGTTTCCGGGGGCCAGGCATGTTGCGGGAAGACGCTCCAACCCGCGCAGTCGGTAATAACCAACCACATCCTATCTTCTCTGTGCCCTCTGTGTCCTCTGTGGCTAATATCGCTTTTCTTTGCGGCTTTGCGGTTAACAATCCTACTTTTTACTGTCTTCGATCAACTGAATGAAGTGATCGAACAGCGGGGCCACGTCGTGGGGACCGGGACTGGCCTCCGGGTGTCCCTGGAAGCTGAAGGCGGGGCAGTCGGTGCGGTGTACCCCCTGCAGCGAGCCATCGAACAGCGAGCGATGGGTGGCGCGCAGATTGCTCGGCAAGCTCGCCTCATCCACCGCGAAGCCATGGTTCTGCGAGGTAATCATCACCGCGCCGCTGTCCAGATCCTGCACCGGATGGTTGGCGCCGTGGTGGCCGAATTTCATCTTCAGGGTGCGCGCACCGCTGGCCAGCGAAAGGAGCTGATGGCCGAGGCAAATACCGAACATCGGTACCCCGCTGTCGGCCAGCACCTTGATCGCCGCGATGGCATAGTCGCAGGGGGCCGGGTCGCCGGGGCCATTGGAAAGGAAGACCCCATCGGGCTTCAACGCCAAGACTTCCTCGGCGCTGGTCTGGGCGGGCACCACGGTGATGCGGCAGCCACGATCCACCAGCATGCGCAGGATGTTGTGCTTGACCCCATAGTCAAAGGCCACCACATGGTGCGGCAGATTCTCATCGATGGGGCTGGGTGCCTCGGGCAGGCCGCCTTCCAGGGTCCAGGAACCCTGGGCCCATTCAAAGGGGGTTCGGGTGCTGACTTCCTTGGCCAGGTCCATGCCGTTCAGTCCGGGAAAGCCCCGTGCCGCCGCCAGCGCCGCCTCGGCGTCGATGTGCTCCCCGGCAACGATACAACCGTTCTGGGCCCCCTTCTCGCGCAGGATACGGGTCAGGCGACGGGTGTCGATATCGGCAATGCCCACCACCTTGTTGGCGCGCATCCATTCATCCAGCGGCTGCTGGTTGCGCCAGCTGCTGGCCAGACGTGGCAGGTCGCGTATCACCAGGCCACTGGCATAGGCGTGGTTGGATTCGTTGTCCTCCACGTTGGTGCCGGTATTGCCGATGTGGGGGTAGGTCAGGGTCACGATCTGACGGGCGTAAGACGGATCGGTCAGAATTTCCTGGTAGCCGGTCATGGCGGTGTTGAACACCACCTCACCAATGGTCTGCCCTTCGATGCCGATGGATTCCCCCCAAAACAGAGAACCATCTTCCAGGGCCAGCAGGGCCGGTTGCCGCAAGGTAACCTCCACGTATCAGATGCGCAAAGCGGGATGGGCCTGCAAGACCCGTCCCGCCTAAGGATAATCGAAAGGAATGCGCAGAAGGCCGCGCAAAATCAGTTAATTATAAGGGAACGCTGTTAGGCCTGTCCATGCCGGAATCCCGATTGTTAACCAGAATGGGCATCCTGCCGCAATATATTTGTCCACATCAGCAACCCGGCCCGCCCACTAAACCAAGCTCCCGATCACTGGCACTCTGGCCGTATTTGTCCTGCGGCGGCCAGGGCCGACTGCGCCAGTGGGGTTCAAGGGCAAACGAGGAAAGCTGCCGCCCCGGCAGCAAGGCCCCGTTGCCCGCGCCCTTGGCATAGTCGTAATACAGTTTGACGATCGCCTCCTTGCACACCTGCTGGGGTGGCTCCTTGTGCTGCCAGGTGAAAATTTTAGGCTATCAGCAATCGCCTGACCGGCCCAAAACTGCGCCGGTGGATCGGCGTCACCCCCAGCTCTGTCAGTGCCTGAACATGCGCCTTGGTGGGATAGCCCTTGTGCCCGGCCAGGCCATAGCCCGGATACTGGCGATCCAGTTCGACCATCTCCCGATCGCGGGTCACCTTGGCGAGGATCGAGGCGGCGCTGATTACCGGTACGCTGCCATCGCCACCGATCACCGCCTCGGCGCTACAGGGCAGGGCTGGGCAGCGATTGCCGTCGATCAATACATGTCGCGGAACCGGGTCCAGCCCGGCCACCGCCCGCTGCATCGCCAGCATGGTGGCCTGGAGGATATTGAGTTCGTCGATCTCCGCCACCTCGCAGCGACCGATGGCCCAGCACAGGGCCTTTTCCCGGATCTCATCAAACAGCGCCTCGCGGCGCTTCTCGCTGAGGGCCTTGGAATCGGCCAGCCCGGCGATCGGCCGGGCCGGGTCGAGGATCACCGCGGCAGTCACCACCGGACCGGCCAGCGGGCCGCGCCCGACCTCATCTACCCCGGCCACTAGGCCTTTGTCCAGGTTGCTAAACTGGAAACTTGTTTGCATGATGATGGTCTGCATGAAAATGAGAAAGCGCACAGTCTACCCGATCCTGCCGCTGCTGGCCCTACTCTGGCTGGGGCTGTCATTTCCCCTAAGCGCCCAGCCACTGTTCGACGTACACCTGCACTACAACGCCCGCGAGGCCGAAGTGCTTGGCTCTGAACAGCTCATCGCCATCCTGGATCAACACCGAGTCAGCCGTGCGGTGGTGATCGGCCAGCCGGGCGAGCTGGCCATGACACTCCATCGACACGCCCCGGATCGCATCGTCCCCTTTCTGGGGATCTATCGCGACCTGCGCGACAAGATCGCCTGGCCGCTGGACGAAAGCCTGCCCGCACGGGTCGAGGCCAGCCTCAAGCAGGGCCATTGGCGCGGCCTGGGTGAGTTGCACATCTTCGCTAACAATCGAAATCGCCTGGTCTTCCACCAACTGCTGAAACTGGCCGAACAATACCAGCTGGTGGTGATGATCCATGGCGATGCGGCGGTGATCGACACCATTTATGAAGTATCCCCAGGGCTGAAGGTGATCTGGGCCCACGCCGGGGCCTATCCCTACCCTTCCCTGCTCAAGGACTACCTGAGCCGCTACCCCGAACTTTATATCGACCTGTCGATGCGCAATGAACGCATCGCCCCCGAGGGAAGGCTGACAGAGGACTGGTACGAACTATTCATGGAACATCCGGATCGCATCCTGCTCGGCATGGACACCTTCAGCCTCAATCGCTGGCAGGGCTACGGCACATGGGCCGCCGAGACCCGCCACTGGCTGGCGCAGCTCCCCGATGACATCGCCGCCATGCTGGCCTGGGAGAATGCAGAGGGATTGTTTGCACATCCTAAGACGAAATCATAGCCAAGATGTTTAAAGATCTTGGCTATGAAGGTCGCATAGTAAAATTGGCCATCGATCAGAAAACCTGGCCCAGGATGGATGGTGCCAGGCATAGTCGTCGGCACCCTCGTACTCGGGGAAATCCCGGTGCATGGCTGCTTCCTGAAAGAGGTGGTCGTTGTAGTCATTATCGTAAAGCGTTGTGAAATCCAGCAGGCTTTTTCCTTCCGCCATGGATTCATTGAGGTAGAGGTAATCCTCGCCTATACCCGAAGTCAGCAGACTGGCCCAATTGAGAGGATTGAGTTGCGCCAGCGGAACATCACTCCAAACCGTGTCAAGCTCGTCGAGCGAACATTGGGTGTTGAGTACGCTGTCGAGCAATACCCGCTGCACCCGCTGGCGGACACTTCGATCCATGCTGGCACGAAAACGCTCCTGTTGCTCCAGTGACCAGGAAAATACTGCGAATCCGCAGTCATGAGCGCTCGTCGAGATGCCGTGGCAATTATTTTCCTGTCCACAGATGCCAGATTGTATTGTTTATCGTTCATCCGTTGTAGTTACTCGCCCACTTATAAAAGATCTCACCGCAGAGGCGCAGAGGATTAACGGTCAAACCGTATGTCAAAGGCCTGTTCGATATTCAGATGATGGAAACTATCATGGATGGTCGACAGTGTATGGGCACGGATGTGGTGCAAATACACCATTAAATACCTCTGCGCCGCTGCGGTAAAATGGCATTTATTGGCAGTAAGTCGTTACCTCTACAGTATGAATACCCCAAGGGAGGGGCAAGTAGTTACTAATTTTCAATTAGTTACAGTCATTGAAAATGACGGTACTTGCGTGTGCCGCAGAAGCGCTGAACTTGCTCAGAATTTCCTTAATAGTGATACATCAGTTAGTTCTTAAGCCAGATACGCTGAAAAATCATCGCTTACTCGTAGGGTGGATAAGCGTGCGCATCCACCAATATCCGTCCCCATGGTGGATGCGCTACGCTTATCCACCCTACGAATAAATGAACAAGACAGGCAGCTTTTGCTAAAGAAAATGGGTATCTACTCGCACCTTTTGAAAATAATTTCACCGCAAAGGCGCAAAAACGCGAAGGGTTAATGGACACACCACGCACCAAACATCGGTTTAATACCGATATAAGAGG
>JACUTZ010000076.1 GCA_014859545.1 Gammaproteobacteria bacterium | reverse complement strand
ACCGCCCATCCCTGGGCATAATCAGTACGCTGCCTCCTGGCGTACTGAAATACCGTCCATCCATGAACATAAATCCTTTCTTGGCGATCTCTGCGTCTTGGCGAGATCGGCATTGTGCTGTTTTCAGCGTCCCTCGTGTCCCACTAGTGCAGTTTGACCTGCGGGTCGACCCCCTTGCGCAGGAAGTGCAACAGGCTGATCAGCAGCGCCCGTGGCCAGCCATACAGCGCGGCCTGGTGCATCTTGTACAGCGACAGGTAAACAAAGCGCGCAAAGAACCCCGATACCATCATGCTGCCGGCCAGGCCGCCCATCAGGTTGCCGACCGTGGTGTAGCGGCCCATTGCCACCAGCGAACCATAGTCATGGTAACGATAGGGGAGCAGGGGCTTGCCCTGCAGGCGACGTCGCAGACTTTTGGCCAGCAGGCTGGCCTGCTGGTGGGCGGCCTGGGCGCGGGGCGGTACCAGATTGCCTTGTTCATCCATCGGGCAGGCGGCGCAGTCGCCCAGGGCAAAGATATCTTCATCACGGGTGGTTTGCAGGCTGGCGCTGACCACCAACTGATTGATCTGATTGGTTTCCAGACCGTCGAGTTCGTGCAGGAACGCGGGGGCCTTGATCCCGGCGGCCCAAACCTTAAGGCCGGCGGGGATCATCCCGCCATCGGCGGTGTGAATGCCGGCTTCGCTGATCGAGACTACCCGTTGGCCGGAGTGCACGGTGACACCGAGGCGATGCAGCTCGTTCTGGGCGGCAGCCGCCAGACGCGCCGGCAGCGCCGGCAGGATGCGTGGCCCGGCCTCGACCAGATGGATGCGAATGTGTTTTTCCGGATCGATGCTGTCCAGGCCATAGGCGGAGAGCAGGCGGGTGACGTGGTGTAGCTGGGCGGCCAGCTCCACCCCGGTGGCACCGGCCCCAACAATGGCCACATTCAACTCGCCCTCGGCGATGGGCTTGCCCGAGGTATGGGCCTTGAGCATGCAGTTGAGCAATTGCTTCTGAAAGCGTTCGGCCTGGGCGGTGGTGTCCAGAAACAGGCAGTGTTCCTTGACCCCGGGGATGCCAAAGTCGTTGCACAGGCTGCCCACCGCCATCACCAGGGTGTCATAGGCAAACAGCCGTTCGGGGATGATCTCCACCCCTTCCTCGTTGAAGCTGGGGGCCAGGCGGATGGTTTTGTTGTGGCGGTCCAGTCCGTTCATGCGACCCAGGCGAAAGCGAAAATGATTCCAGCGCGCCTGTGCCAGGTATTCCAGTTCGTCCTCGGAGGAATCCAGGGTGCCGGCGGCGACCTCGTGCAGCAGTGGCTTCCAGATATGGGTGCGGCTGGCGTCGATCAGGATGATCTCGGCCCGGCCCTTGCGACCCAGGCTGCGGCCCAGTTTGGTGGCCAGTTCCAGACCGCCGGCGCCGCCGCCGACGATAATAATGCGGTGTGTACTCATGTGGCTTGATTTATCACTGTGGTAGAGGGAATTGCGGACAGTATATCCAAGTCGCTTTGTTTATGCAGGCATAAATCAACTTTTGCCTGGGCATGAGTTGGCCACATGGTCTGTCCGCCAACTTGTCATCACCGGGGGCATGTGTATCATGGCCGATTCGCGCTGATACCGCCCTGATTGATGAGGAGAAGAACATGCCCGGCCTGTTGCCCGATGTGGATCCCGATGGTCTGCTGGAATACTCGGTGGTCTTTACCGATCGCTCGCTCAACCATATGTCGCAGGCCTTTCAACAGGTAATGCGCGATCTCTCCGCTTCGCTCAAGGCGGTGTATCGGGCCGAGGCGGCGATCGTGGTGCCCGGTGGTGGCTCCTATGCGATGGAGGCGGTGGCCCGTCAGTTCGCCACCGGCCAGCGTTGCCTGGTGGTGCGCAATGGCTGGTTCAGCTACCGCTGGACACAAATCTTCGAGATGGGCGGGATCCCGTCCGAGAGCATCGTGCTCAAGGCCCGCCCGATCGAGGCCGGCGATCAGCCCGGCTGGGCACCGGCCCCGATCGAGGAAGTGGTGGCGCGGATCGCTGCAGACCGACCACAGCTGGTGTTTGCCCCCCACGTGGAGACCGCCTCCGGGATCATGTTGCCCGATGCCTACATCCGCCAACTGGCCGATGCGGTGCACGCGGTGGGCGGCCTGCTGGTACTGGATTGCGTGGCCTCCGGGGCGATCTGGGTGGACATGCAGGCCTGCGGGGTAGATGTGTTGATCAGCGCGCCGCAAAAGGGTTGGAGCTCTACCCCCTGTGCCGGACTGGTGATGCTCAGCAAGCTGGCGCGCGAACGCATCGAGACCACCACCAGCAGCAGCTTTGCCTGTGATCTAAACAAGTGGCTGCAGATCATGGCCGCCTACGAGGGTGGTGCCCATGCCTATCATGCCACCATGCCTACCGATGGGTTGAAGTGGTTGCGCGATACCATCCGTGAAACCGAGGCCCGTGGCCTGGAGACGGTGCGCGCGCAGCAGCTGGAACTGGGGCGCCGGGTGCGTGCAATGCTGGCCGAGCGCGGCTTCAAGAGCGTGGCTGCGCCCGGCTTCGAGGCACCGGGGGTGGTGGTCTGCCATACCTCGGACGATGGCCTGCACAAGGGCAGCAAGTTTGCCGCGGTGGGCCTGCAAAGTGCCGCCGGGGTGCCGCTGCAGTGTGACGAGCCAGCCAGCTACAAGAGCTTTCGGATCGGCCTGTTTGGTTTGGACAAGCTGGGCGATGTTGATCGCACGATCGGCTACCTGCGCGAGGCCCTGGAGCGTATCCAGGCACAGGGGTAAGCGCCGCCATGTTGCTGGATCAAAGCCAATCGGTGCTGTTGATTATCGACATCCAGGAACGCCTGATGCCAGTCATCCACGAGGGCGAGGCATTGGTGGAAAACACCGCCTGGCTGTGTCGACTGGCCGGAATGCTGGATGTGCCGATGCTGGTCACCGAGCAATATCCCAAGGGTCTGGGTAGCACCCTGGCGGCGCTGCAAGCACATCTTGCCCAGGCACAGCGGCTGGAAAAGCTGTGTTTTTCCGCCGCCGCTGAGGACCGCCTGACCGGCACGGTACTGGCACAGCGCCAGCAGGTGGTGATCGCCGGGGCCGAGACCCATGTCTGTGTACTGCAAACCGCACTGGAGCTACAGCAGTCCGGCAAACAGGTGTTTGTGGTGGAGGAGGCGGTTGGCTCGCGTTCGCCGCGCAACAAGCAGCTGGCACTGGCGCGCATGGCCCAGCACGGGGTGCAGATCGTCTCGGGCGAGATGCTGGCCTTCGAATGGCTGCGTCGTGCCGGTACCGAGCAATTCAAGCAGGTCAGCAAGGCGCTGATCCGCTGATACAGAAATACGAAGGAGGCAGCTCATGGACCATCAATTCTGGCACCAGCGTTGGGAAGAAAACCAGATCGGTTTTCATCAGCAGGCGATAAATGAATACCTGAGCAAGCACTGGGCCGAGCTGGGCCTGGCATCTGGTGCGCCGGTATTCGTGCCGCTATGCGGCAAGAGCCTGGACATGCTGTGGCTGCGTGAGCAGGGCCATGCGGTGCTGGGGGTGGAGCTGAGCGAAAGGGCGGTGCAGGATTTTTTTCGGGAAAACGATCTGCAGGCCGAGATCAGCCGTGATGCCCGCTTTCAGCGCCACAGCACTGAGGGACTGGCGCTGTTGGCCGGGGATTTCTTCGCCCTGCAACCGGCCGATCTGGCCGGGATTGCAGCGGTCTATGACCGTGCCGCCTTGATCGCTCTGCCGCCGCCGATGCGCCAGCAGTACGCCCAGCACATGTACAATCTGCTACCCGCCGGGGCGCACATCCTGTTGATCAGCATGAGCTACGAGGAGGGGAGCCGCGAGGGGCCACCCTTTAGCGTGCCCGAGACTGAGGTGCATCAACTCTATGATGCTGGGTTTGAGGTAGAGCGGATGGGGGTGTGGTCCAGCGAGGGGCCAGGGGGGCTGCCGGTGGATGAGACGGTGTATCGCCTGACCCGGTAGTGGGCCATCGCAGCCATCGCCTTATCTGATTGTTAAGCAAGTCAAGTTTTCCATCAAGAAAAGCGCCGCTTGGCGTTTTTTGCTTGTTGAAGCCCCCTGGCTGGGATAGTGTTGGGGTGTTGCAGCGACGCAATCCACGAGTGCCACATGGACAAGCACCCAGAGGAAGGCATGGACCTTTCCACCCTCAGCGAGTTGCCCTTTTTCCGGGGCGAATCACCCCAGAACCTGCAATGGTTGCTGGGGGTAGCCACAACGCGCCGGCTCAAGGCCGGTGAGGCGCTCATCCAGGCCCATGCTCACAATGATTTTCTCTATATCGTCATCAGCGGCCTGTTTCGGGTCGAGCTGGTCGGCGAGACCGGTCAGCATCTGGTCACCCACATTGCCCCCGGCGAGACCATTGGCGAACTTTCGGTGCTGGATGGCAAGCCTACCGCCGCTACGGTGATCGCCGATGAGTCGGCCCGGGTGCTGGCGATCCAGCGTATTGATCTGTGGGAACTGATTGCCCGTTCCCATACCGTGACCCGCAATCTGCTGGTGCTGATGGTGCAGCGGATCCGCTGGGACGACGAGGTGCTGCACGATTCTCTTGCCCTGCAGCGTGAATACGCCAAGACCGCGCGCATGGACAGCCTGACCGGGCTGTACAATCGTCACTGGCTGGATGAAATGCTGCCGCGCCTGATCGAACGTGCCCACAACGATGGCCAGCCGCTGGGCCTGCTGATGCTGGATGTGGATCACTTCAAGGATTATAACGACAACTTTGGGCATCAGGCCGGGGATGAGGCGCTGCGCGCGGTCGGGGCGATCATGCTGCGGCATATCCGCGCCGATGACTCGGCGGCGCGTTACGGCGGCGAGGAGTTTGTGATCATCCTGCCCAACCTGGACGGGCACAGTGTCGGTGACGTGGCGGAGCGCCTGTGTCGATCGATACGAATGGAATCGCAGCTGATGTTTGCCCGACAAAACCTGCCGGGGGTGAGGATCTCCATCGGACTGGCGATGCTACGGCCAGGACAGCATGCTGAGGAATTACTGGCCGCTGCGGATCGCGCCCTCTACCAGGCCAAGGCCGACGGACGTGACAGGGTGGTGGCCCAGCCAGAAGACTAGCGAATTGCCGCGACCAGCGCGTCTCCATGCCCGCTGCGTTTGCGGATGATCGCATCCACTGCATGACGAAAATGCTTGCCGACCGGGATCACCCCCAGGCCTTGCAGGCGCTCTGCCTCCAGCTCCGATAACTCCCCACCCAGATATACCGGCCCGGAAAATTGACAGGTCAGCTCACGCAGTTGTGCCGCCATGGTTTCGCTGAGTGCGACACTGCTGCCGGAGAGCACTACGGCCTGGGGGCTGACCTTGTGGCACACCGGCATGATCTGTTCCAGCGGCAGGTCGGCACCAAAATACAGTACCCGGTGATTGCGGGCGGTGGCGGTCAGGCCGAACAGCATCAGGCCCATTTCATGGTTTTCCCCCGGCAGGCAGGCCAGCACCATTGCAGGCCCCTGTACTCGGCTGATCTCATGGCTGAAGCGGGTGCCGATCTTGTTGCGCAGGAATGCCGAGAAAAAATGTTCGCGGGCAATGCCGTCATCGCGTTGCTGCCACTCTTCCCCCAATTGTTCCAGTACCGGCAGCATCACCTCATCGATCACCTTGTCCACCGGGAACAGGCTCAGGGCCTCGCTATAGCTGGCCTCCATTGCCGGGGTATCGAAGCGATCCAGGGCATTGAACAGACGCAGGCGATAGCCCTCCCAGCGATCGGGCAGGGCCTGGGCCGGATGCACTTCACTGTTGGGCTCTTCGCTGCGACGGATCTGTGCTACGGCGCGGCTGATGCTATAGCCATTGGCCAGCAGGGCCTGGGCACGCAGGATCAGCGCCACCTCGGCGCTGCTATACAGACGATGGCCGCTGGCGGTGCGCTGGGGGCGGGGTAGGCCGTAGCGGCGTTCCCAGGCACGCAGCGTGACCGGCGCAATGCCAGTCAGGTCGGAAACCTTGCCAATGCTGAAATATTCCATAACTAATCCTGATATATCGGAGGGATGATGATGATTGTACATGACGTGTACAAAAAGAGAAAAACCTATGATCGTGTACAGGTGACTAACTACCCCTGGCTATAGGTATAGGCGTTCTTGCCGCGGTGTTTGACTTGATACATGGCGCTGTCGGCCAGCTTTAGCAGCTGCTCGCTGTCTGTGGCGTGGTCTGGGTAGAGGCTGATCCCGATACTTGCGCTGAGTGAAGCCTCCTTGCCCTGCAGGTGGTAGGCCTGGGCGAGGCTTTCCAGAATCTGGCGTACCACCGTTTCCCCGTTGTCGCCGCCATGCAGATGATTGAGGATTACGGTGAATTCATCGCCCCCCATGCGCGCCACGGTATCGGATTGACGCACATGCTTCTGCAGGCGGCGGGCCACCTCGCACAACACCTGATCACCAAAGTCATGGCCATGCCGATCATTGGCGGCCTTGAAGCCATCCAGATCGATAAACAGTAATCCAAAGCGTTGCCCCTCACGTTGGGCCTGTTTGACCGCCTGTTCCAGTCGGTCAAAGAACAATACCCGGTTCGGTAAGCCCGTGAGTGCGTCGTAGTGGGCCATGCTCAGCAGCCTGGCCTCGAGGTGTTTACGTTCGGTGATGTCGCGGGTGATGCCGAAGATCTCTTGGGGACGGCCCCGCTCGTCACGGATCACATTCACAATCACCTCGGTGGAAACGGTGCTACCGTTCTTGCAGGGTTGGTCGATCTCCCAGTGTTGTTTGAGCAGTTCGCCGCTTTGTTGCAGGTGGGTTATCGCTGCCTGAACCTCTTCGACCGCCTCGGGTTGCAGGGTTTCGAGGATGTTTTGCTGCATCGCTTCGGCCACGGTATAGCCGCGCAGGCGCTCCACTGAAGGGCTGATAAAACTGAAGCGACCATTCAGGTCGGCGATCCAGATCACATCAAAGGCATTTTCGGCCAGCAGGCGGAAGCGCTGTTCGCTGGCCTTGAGTGCGGCCTCGGTGCGTTGTTGAACGGTGATGTCGCGGGCCAGGGCGATGACACCGGCCAGCTGGCCGCTGGCATCGCGTAGCAGCGAGTTTTGCCATTCACATAGAATGCGTTTGCCTTCCCGAGTCAGATTCCAGTTACGGGATTTGAGCGGCACCGAACTGTCCTGTAGATGGGAAAGGTTTTCCTCCACGTGCTCCATCTGGTCCTTGGGGATCATGAAGTCAAAGATGTCCTGGCCCATGGCCTCTTCAGCCGTCCAGCCAAAGGTGGCCGCAGCCTGTGGATTCCAGGCAGTGATACGGCGGTGCCTGTCGCAGGCAAGGATTGCCATGGGCGAGGCCTGGTGCAGGATGCGATAGCCTTCCTCGCTGTGGCGCAGGCGTTGGTTTAGGCGCAGGGTATAGATGGCAAAGCCACTGACCAGCAGTACCAGTAGCAGCAGTGCGGCAATGAACCCGTACAGCCAGGGATGCTGTGGTTCGGTGCGGGGGTTGTAGAGAAAACGTCCCAGGTCCAGCTGCGGGCCGAGCAGGCCCAGGGCCGCGTAGCGATCCGCGATGGCCTGCCAGCGGTTCTGGCTCATGTGGCCCAGATCGACCAGTTCCGGGAGGATTAGGCGGCGCATTTCCTCGGCTTCGAACAGGAGATGTTCACGGCTTTTGCCTGGCTGGTAACGCAGCAGGATCAGATCGACGATCTCTTCCGGGTGTTGCAGCGCGTACTCCCAACCGCGCAGGCTGGCGCGCACAAAGGCGGCCACCTGTGCGGGCTGGCGCTGGTGGAAGGATTCGCTGGTAAACAGGGTGTCGCCATAGAAATCGATGCCGGCTGAGCGTGGGCTGATGCTCAACAGGGGCAGTTGGTGCCTGGCCAGCTCGAAGGGTTCATCGGTGGCGTAGGCGGCGATCGCATCCACCTCGCCGCGGATCATGGGGCCGAGATCGACGGTGCGCGGCAGCAGCTGAAAATCCTGCCGGGAAAACCCCAGTGCCTGAAACATCGCGAACAGTTCATATTCATGCTCGACCACCTGCAGGCGCTTGCCGCGCAGGTCGCGCAGGGCTGTCAATTGGCCGTCCTGGCGGGCCAGTAGCACCAATGGGGAGTGCTGGATGATGGCAGCCAGTGCCAGCACCGGCTCGCCCTGACTGTGAGCCAGCAATAACTCCGAGGTGCCGATGCCAAACTGTGCCTCGTTCTGTAGTACCCGTTCGATCGGGTTGGTACTGGGCGAGCCTTCCTCAATGCGAACGCTCAGGCCTTCCTCACGGTAATAGCCACGCGCCAGCGCAGCATAATAGCCGGCAAACTGGAACTGGTGATGCCACTTGAGCTGTAACACGATCTCGTCGCTGGCCACGCCGCCATGGCGCGCCTGGGCGAGGCCTGGCCAGAGCAAGATCGCCAGCAGGACAAGCAACAGTTTGTGATGGTGCAGCGACAGGATCGACATGCTCAGACTCAAAGCGGGTATACGACGATTGTAGCGTGATTTGCCAAGGGCACCTCTAATTATTCTGAGTGGGTCAGATTTGCGTGTTCAAGATGCGTGCTCATGAATATATAGAGGTGTCCTTTAGTGCGAATACGTGCCAGTGGTATGCTGCGCCCATGTCTATCCCCACCACCTCTGAACAGTCTGCCCTTGCGGCGCTGCGCCACCGGCTGAAGGAGGCGGGCCACCGCGGTCTGCTGGTGCTGAGCGGCGATACCGCCTGGTGTCATTGCCAGGCGGAGGTCGTGCTTGCCGCCTGGGATACACCAGACGGCTTGTGGGTGGGCGAGGGCAGCCACGCGTCATTGCCGGTACAGCCCTGGAGCAAGGCACGTGGCTGGTTGGGACAGGAGCTGTCACTGCTGGTGGTGGATGGCTTTGTCGGGGTGGATGCGGATGGTCTGGCAGCGCTAGCCGGCACCCTGCGTGCCGGTGGTCTGCTATTGCTGCTGGTACCGCCACTGGGCAGCTGGGGGCAGTATGCGGATCCCCAGCACCACCGCCTGGCGGCCTGGCCGCACGAAGCTGAAAAGGTGGGGGGGCGCTTCCTGCAACGCCTGGCCGATAGCCTCAGCACGCGTGAGGGAGTTTTTATTTGGGCACAAAACCAGACACTGCCTTCATTGGCATATTCTGCCCCAGCCGTTCACTTGCCGAAGCGATGCGCACCTTACGCCCATGCCGAACAGGCGGCGGCAGTCACAGCCATCCTGCATGTGGTGCATGGGCATCGGCGTCGCCCGCTGCTGCTGAGCGCCGATCGGGGGCGGGGCAAATCGGCGTCGCTGGGGATCGCCGCCGCCCAGCTGCTGCAACAGGGGATAGGCCCGATCCTGCTGAGCGGCCCCAGCCTGGATGCCGTATCCCAGGTCTTTGCCCATGCCAAGGCCCTGTTGCCCGGTGCCGAGCTCAGCCGTGGACTGTTGCAGTGGCAAGGCCATGCGCTGCGCTTTGTTGCCCCTGATGCACTGTTGCAACAGCCCCATGCGGCCCGTCTGCTGCTGGTGGACGAGGCGGCGGCCTTGCCGCTGGGGATGCTGGGGGGTTTGTTGCAGCGTCATGCCCGCTTGGTACTGGCCAGTACCGTGCATGGCTACGAGGGCAGTGGGCGCGGCTTCCTGCTGCGCTTTGCCCGACGCCTGGATGCCTTGGCCCCGGGCTGGCAGGGCATGCAGATGCACCAACCGATTCGCTGGGCAGAGGGCGACCCGCTGGATCGCTGGACGCGGGAGGCCCTGATGCTGGACGCCGAGGCCTTGTCGGACGAGCAGCTGTTCGACTTTGACCCGCAGGGCTGCGAGCCGCAGTGGCTGAGCCAGGATGCGCTGGCCGCTCAGGAAGCCGATTTGACGGCACTGTTCGGATTGCTGCAGTTGGCCCACTATCGCACCAGTCCCAATGACCTGCGCCAATTGCTGGATGGTACCGACAGCCACTGCCTGGTACTGCGCTGGCAGGGACAGATCATCGCCTGCGCACTACTGGGCGAGGAGGGTGGTCTGCCGCTGGGGCTGGCCGAGGCGGTGGCGCGTGGCGAACGACGTCTGCAGGGACACCTGCTCGCCCAGTCGCTGGCCGCCCATGCGGGCTTTGCCGAGGCCGCCTGTCTGCGTGGGCTGCGCATCGTGCGCCTGGCGGTGCATCCGGCCTGCCAGCGCCGTGGCCTGGGCGGGCAGCTGCTGCAGGCGGTTCGCGCGCGTTTTGCCGACTGGGATTACCTGGGTGCCAGCTTTGGTGCCAGTGTCGAGTTGTTGCGTTTTTGGCGGCGCGAGGGCTTTGTGCCACTGCGCCTGGGGCTGCGCCGTGAGGCCAGCAGCGGTGCCCACGCGCTGATGCTGGGTGAGGCTCTCTCGGCACAGGCACTGTGCCTGTTTAC
The DNA here is from genome assembly GCA_014859545.1 of Gammaproteobacteria bacterium. Lineage (GTDB taxonomy): Bacteria > Pseudomonadota > Gammaproteobacteria > Thiohalomonadales > Thiohalomonadaceae > SLDE01. Next base: position 1,019 of record JACUTZ010000076.1, on the reverse strand, counting down.
CCGCATCGCGGCGCGCTTCGCGGCGCAGCTGCCGGTGATGTTGCGCGAGCCCTGGCAAGGGCTGGAGGCGGAGTTGGTACTTGCACTACTGTCCGGCAGCGATCCCGTCATCTGCGCGGGCAGGCAGGACGAACAAGATTGGCGCGACCTTTGTGCCTTTGCCTATGCCGCACGGGGCTACGAGGTCTGTCTGGCCCCCTTGCAGCGATTGGTGTGTCAGGCGGCAGTCGAGGCACGGGTGGATGCACTAGCATCGTCAGAACGGCAGCTGCTGGTACAAAAGATCCTGCAGCAGCAGGACTGGCAGCGCTGTGCCAGCCAGGTCGGCCTGAGCGGACGGGCCGAGGCGTTGGCGGTATTGCGCCACGTCGTTGCCCGTCTGTTGCCGTCCGGGCAATGTGAAGCAGCGCAAGGTTCTGACCCGGCCAAGCCCGCAGAATAGGCGTTCTGCCCGCGTTGCGTGGGGAGTCATAACGAGAGCATCAGCACGACACAAGGAGAGGAATCATGCATAAATCAGCGATAGCCGTACTGGCCCTGTTGTCCATTCTGTGGCTACCCCTGGCGGCCCAGGCTGAGGCGGAGGCCGAGGTGGCGCGCGCCATCATCAGCACCGGGGTGGTGGACCGTGAGCCGGTGGACGACCTGGAACACCTGAACATCAGCGACGAGCGTGCCTATTTCTTCACCGAACTGCGCGGCATGGCCGGGCAGCGCGTGAGCCACCGCTGGAGCCATGCTGGTGAGGTACAGGCCGAGGTGGACTTCAATGTGGGCGGCCCACGCTGGCGAGTCTGGTCCAACAAGGGCATCATGGGCCACCAGCGTGGCGAATGGCTGGTTGAGGTGGTCAATGCCGAGGGTGAGGTCATTCACCAAAAGCGGTTTCAGTATGCCCATGGTGCGGAGTAGTCGCATTCGCTATGTTTGATGTTAGCCCCTCAAGGAGGGGCTTTTTGTTGTTTCGGCGAGATTTGGCGGGAAGTTAATCTGTGTGCGGTGTGGTGTCGCTACCGCGA
>JACUTZ010000075.1 GCA_014859545.1 Gammaproteobacteria bacterium | reverse complement strand
TCCTTTGGCGAGAGCGGCAGGGCGAGAACCTCAGGTTCGACGCCAGCGCCATGGATGGCGATGGCGAACGCCGCAGCGCGGCGGCCCGAAGGGCCGAGGGCAGGAAGGCCGAGCTAATCCTGGCGAGCGTGACTTGTCAAAAATGTTTCAATGGTGGCTGTAGCTCAGTTGGTTAGAGTCCTGGATTGTGATTCCAGTTGTCGAGGGTTCGAGTCCCTTCAGCCACCCCATACAAAACAAAGGGTTGTGAGAAATCACAGCCCTTTTTTATTATCTTTTAAAATAGTCCTCTTCGAGATTTCCTCATAAAAGCGCCCCTGTTCGTCCTGGCTTCGAGGAAGCGATTCCTGCGGATCGGATTGTCCGTGCTGTCAAGACTTGTCCTGCTCGGCTGCGCGGGTTAACTTGCCGCGATGTCCAGCTCATTCGTCCATCTGCACCTGCATACCGAGTTTTCCCTGACCGATGGTCTGGTGCGCGTCAAACCGCTGATGAAGGCGGTGGCGGCCAAGGGCATGGCGGCAGTGGCGCTGACCGATCAAAGCAATCTGTTTGCGATGGTCAAATTCTACTCGGCGGCCCTCAATGCCGGGGTCAAGCCGATCATCGGCTGTGATATCTGGCTGGAAAATCCCCTTGATGCCAACCAACCTAGTCGCCTGGTGCTGCTGTGCAAGGACCAGCACGGCTATCGTAATCTGGCGCGGCTGATCTCGCGCAGTTATATCGAAAACCAGCACCGGGGCATCCCCATCGTGCGCCGGGAATGGCTGCAGCAGAATACGCGTGGCCTGATCGCCCTGTCCGGCGGGCGGGACGGGGATGTGGGCCAGGCGCTGCTGGCTGGCAAGCGCGATCTGGCCGCCGAGTTGCTGACCGAATGCTTGCGTCTGTTTGGCGACAATTACTACCTGGAGCTGTGTCGCACCGGGCGCGCCGAGGAAGAGAACTACTTGCATCAGGCGATTGCGCTGGCCGGGGCGATGGGCGTGCCGGTGGTGGCCAGCAATGATGTGCGCTTTCTGACCGCCGAGGAGTTCGATGCCCACGAGGTACGGGTTTGTATCCACGACAGCCGCACCCTGGATGACCCGCGCCGTGCCCATCGCTACAGCGAACAGCAATACCTGCGCAGTCCCGAGGAGATGGCCGAGCTGTTTGCCGACATCCCCGAGGCGCTGGAAAACAGCGTGGAGATTGCCCGACGCTGCAATCTGGAACTGACCCTGGGTGAATACTTCCTGCCGGAATTTCCGGTACCGGATGGGCTGAGCAAGGATGATTACTTTCGCCAGCTCTCCCGCGATGGCCTGGAAAAACGTCTGGATGTCTTGCTGGACCGTCAGGCTCCGGATTTTGCCGAGCGCCGCAAGCCCTATGATGCACGCCTGGAGATGGAGCTGGATGTGATCATCCAGATGGGTTTTCCCGGTTATTTTCTGATCGTCGCGGACTTTATCCAGTGGGCCAAGAACAATGCCATCCCAGTCGGGCCGGGGCGCGGTTCCGGGGCCGGTTCACTGGTGGCCTATGCGTTGACCATTACCGACCTGGACCCGCTGGCCTATGACCTGTTGTTCGAGCGCTTCCTGAATCCTGAACGCGTCTCCATGCCCGATTTCGATATCGATTTCTGCATGGAAGGACGCGATCGGGTCATCGACTATGTGGCCCAGCATTACGGGCGTGAGAAGGTCTCGCAGATCATCACCTATGGCACCATGGCGGCCAAGGCGGTGGTACGCGATGTGGGGCGTGTGCTCGGCCATGGCTATGGTTTTGTCGATACCATCGCCAAGCTGATCCCCTTCGAGATCGGCATGACCCTGGACAAGGCCCTGGAGCAGGAGCCCGATCTCAAGGACCGTTACGATAATGACGAAGAGGTGCGCGGCCTGATCGACATGGCCCTGCAGCTGGAAGGGATCACCCGCAATGCCGGCAAACATGCCGGTGGGGTGGTGATCGCCCCGACCGAACTGACCGATTTTTCGCCGCTGTACTGTGAAGAGGGTGGCCAGAGTATCGTCACTCAGTTCGACAAAAACGATGTGGAATCGGTGGGTCTGGTCAAGTTCGATTTCCTCGGCCTGCGCACCCTGACCATCATCGACTGGGCCTTGCAGAATATCCGCAGCAGCCTGCGCCTGCAGGGCAAGGACGAGTCGGCCTGCCCGGATATCACCCTGATCTCGCTGGATGATCGCGCCAGTTTCATTAATCTGAAAAAGTCCCTCACCACCGCGGTATTCCAGCTCGAATCACGCGGCATGAAGGACCTCATCACCCGTCTGCAGCCGGACTGTTTTGAAGACATTATCGCGCTGGTGGCGCTGTTCCGCCCTGGCCCGCTGCAGTCGGGCATGGTGGATGATTTCATCAACCGCAAGCATGGCCGTGCCAAGGTGGAATATCCTCACCCGGATCTGGAGCCGGTACTCAAGCCCACCTACGGGATCATCCTCTATCAGGAGCAGGTGCAACGTATCGCCCAGGTGTTGGCCGGTTACTCGCTGGGCGGTGCCGACCTGCTGCGCCGCGCGATGGGCAAGAAAAAGCCCGAGGAGATGGCCAAGCAGCGCGAGACCTTTACCGTCGGCGCGGTCGATCGCGGGGTGGAGGAGGCTACCGCCAGCTACATCTTCGACCTGATGGAAAAATTCGCCGGTTACGGCTTCAACAAGTCCCACTCCGCTGCCTACGCCCTGGTTTCCTACCAAACACTGTGGCTGAAGACCCATTATCCAGCCGAGTTCATGGCGGCGGTGCTCTCCGCCGACATGGACAACACCGACAAGGTGGTGACCCTGATCGAGGAATGCCACCAGATGGGCCTCAAGGTGGTGTCGCCCTCGGTCAATTCCAGCGTGTATAAATTCACGGTCGATGAGCAGGGCGCGATCGTCTACGGCCTGGGGGCGATCAAGGGGGTGGGCGAGGGGGCCATCGAGGGCATCGTTAACGAGCTCAAGGCCCACGGGCCGTTTGCCGACCTGTTCGATTTTTGCCGTCGGGTGGATACCAAAAAGGCCAACCGTCGGGTACTCGAATCCCTGGTGCGCGCCGGGGCGCTGGACAAGCTGGGCCCACGGCAACATTGTGACGACCGCGCTACCCTGATGGGCAGTCTGCCGATGGCCCTGCGCCTGGCAGAGCAGGATGCCAAGAATCGCGACGTGGGTATGGCCGATATGTTTGGTTTTAGCGAACATACCAGTCAGCCGGATAGTCCCTCCGGACTTGAGGAACTGCCCTGCTGGGATGATGACAGCCGTCTGCTGGGGGAAAAAGAGACCCTGGGTCTGTATCTGACCGGCCATCCGATTAATCAGTACATGGCCGAGTTGCGCCACTTTACCAGTTGCCCGATCGCCGACCTGCAGGATACCCGCAACAAGGTCTATACGATTGCGGGCCTGATTATCGGCCTGCGTACCCGCCCGAATAAACGTGGCGACAAATGGGCCACCGTGACCCTGGATGATCGCAGTGGGCGCATCGAGGTGAACATGTATGCCGAGGTCTATGCGCGCTTTCATGACCTGTTGATCCGCGACAAGGTGATCGTGGTGCAGGGTGAGGTGCGCCATGATGAATATGCCGGGGGGCTGGTGATGCGGGTGGCCGAGGTCTATGACCTGGAACGGGCCCGCGAGCATTTTGCCAAAGGTCTTTTTCTGCAGTTGGAGCGCCCGCGCATCAATGGTGACTTTGGTAACACCCTGCGCCATGCCCTGGAGCCCTTTCGTGAGGGCGGATGTCCGATCCGTTTTGCCTACGCCAACGAGACCGCCCGTGCCGAACTGGTGATGGGCGATAGCTGGCGGGTCCGTCCCAGTGATGCGCTGCTGGCGCGGTTGCGCCAGATACTTGGGGAGCAGGCGGTGCAGGTGGAGTACTAAAGGCAGGTCCTGTCCGGCGGTTTTTGTGCAGAGAACAGCGCATTGCTGAGACCTGGCGCACGCGACAAGTGGACGCCATCTATCGTATAATCCTACCCAAACCACCCCGAACAAACCATAAGTGGCCAATATCCATGAATATGAATTTTCTCGAATTTGAGCAGCCCATCGCCGAACTGGAGGCGAAGATCGAGGAGCTGCGCTATGTGGGGAATGACGCCGAGATCAATATTGGTGAGGAGATCAGCCGTCTGCAGGCCAAGAGCAAGAGCCTGACCGAATCCATCTTTGCCAGTCTGACCTCCTGGCAGGTCTCGCAGTTGGCGCGCCACCCGCAGCGCCCCTACACCCAGGATTACATCGATCGCCTATTTACCGATTTTGAAGAACTGCATGGTGATCGCGCCTATGCGGATGACCCTTCGATCATCGGTGGGGTGGCGCGTCTTGATGGTCGTCCGATCATGGTGATCGGCCAGCAAAAGGGTCGTGACACCAAGGAAAAAGTCTACCGCAATTTCGGCATGCCCCGCCCCGAAGGCTATCGCAAGGCGCTGCGTCTGATGCATATGGCGGAGCGTTTCGGGCTGCCGGTAGTGACCTTCATCGACACCCCCGGTGCCTATCCCGGTGTGGGTGCCGAGGAGCGTGGCCAGTCCGAGGCCATCGCCCGCAACCTGTTGGAGATGTCCAGCCTGCGTACCCCGATCCTGTGTACGGTGATCGGCGAGGGTGGTTCCGGTGGTGCCCTGGCGATTGGCGTGGGTGATCGGGTGATGATGCTGCAATACAGCACTTATTCAGTGATCTCCCCCGAGGGCTGTGCCTCGATCCTGTGGAAGAGCGCCGAACGGGCCTCCGATGCGGCCGAGGCCTTGGGGATCACCTCGGCCCGCCTCAAGGAGCTGGGGCTTATCGATCAGATCATCGGCGAACCGTTGGGTGGCGCCCACCGCGACCCCGAATTGATGACCAGCAATCTGCGCCATGCCCTGTTGAAAAATCTTGATGAGCTGGGCCGTCTGTCCATCGACGATCTGCTCAAACAGCGTTACCAGCGTTTGATGTCTTTCGGTAACTTCGAGCTTAAATAAGACCGTTCACCGCAAAGACGCAGAGGGCGCAAAGATTTTATGCTGATTCCAGCACAGAGGACGCTGACTCTCCAGAAGATATAACGGTCGTCTGTGGCAATTTTTCCTTTGCGTTCTTTGCGCCTTTGCGGTGAAGCTGTTTGATGTCCTTTTCTTCAGAAACCCTGTTGGCCACGCTGCAAGATTTGCCTACCCCCACGGGCTATTGCGTGGCGCTGAGCGGTGGGCTGGATTCCACGGTCTTATTGCATGCGATGGCGGTGCTGCGCGAGTCCCTGTCGGTGCCGCTGCGCGCCCTGCATATTGACCATGGCATTGATGCGGATTCGGCGCGATGGGGAGATCATTGTGCAGCGCTTTGTGCCGACCTGGCGATCCCCCTGGACTGCCTGCGTGTGACGCTGCATGAGCGCAAGGCACAGGGCCTGGAGGCCAGTGCCCGTCAGGCACGCTATGCGGCGTTTGATGAGGCCCTGGACGCAGGAGAGATGCTGCTCAGTGCCCACCATCGGGATGACCAGACCGAGACCCTGCTGTTACAACTACTGCGTGGTGGTGGCGTGCATGGCATGGCCGGAATGCCGCTAGTGCGCCAGCTTGGCCAAGCTTACCTGGCTCGCCCTTTGTTGGGGGTGGCTCGCGCCGAGCTGCTCGCCTATGCCCAAAGCCAAGGTCTGCGCTGGATTGAAGACCCCAGCAACCTCGATACCCGTCTGGAGCGCAACTATCTGCGCCATCGGCTGATCCCCCAGCTGGAGCAGCGCCGTGCCGGGCAGGCCAAGGTTCTGGCGCGATCGGCAGCGCATTTTGCCGAAAATGCCGAGTTACTCGACGAACTGGCGGCGGTCGATCTTGCCGCCTGTGCGGATGGCGAAGCGCTGATGATCCCGGCGCTGTTGCGACGAAGTCCTGCGCGTCAACGCAATCTGCTGCGTTTCTTCGTGCGACAGGCAGGCCTGCCCCTACCGGATCATCGCCGTTTGCAGGCGATTCTGGATGATCTCCTGCCCGCTGCCGCCGATGCCGAACCACGGGTGAGCTGGCCTGGTGCCGAGCTGCGCCGTTACCGGGATCGACTGTATGCGATGCCGCCCTTGCCCGCACTGCCCGAGGCTGGCTGGCAACAGGAATGGGATGGGCAGGAGGTGTTGCGGCTGCCTGGTGGTTTGGGTGATTACCGGCTCTTGCCACAGCAAGGCGGCCTGGCCCCCAGTTGCCTGCAAGGACAGGTGTTGACGATCCGCCTGCGCGGTGGGGGAGAGCGGCTGCGCCTGCCTGGGCATGCCCATCACGCCAGCCTGAAAACCCTGTTTCAGCAGCGAGGGATCCCGCCCTGGCAGCGGGCGCGTGTGCCATTACTTTATCTCGATGGGGTGCTGGCCCAGGTGGCCGGGTTCTGGACCGAGGCGGCCTTTGCGGTGGCGCAAGGGGAGAGGGGGTATATGCTGCGCGGGATGGATACGCAGTAAAAAACGATCGAAGTAAGGCCGCTGCGCTGGGAGAATTCAGATATTTCGCTGCGCCGCAGTGTCACTACGCGAGACCGATTGTTGTTGAACGAGGTTTTTCAGATTGAAATCAAAGGGTAAAACAAGGACAATTACCCCGGCCCGGCGCCGTAATTCCTTTTCCTATTGTTAGCCTCTGGCGAATCCATGACCAAGTATATTTTTATTACCGGCGGTGTTGTTTCTTCCCTGGGCAAGGGCATCGCTTCGGCCTCCCTGGCCGCCATCCTCGAAGCCCGCGGCCTCTCTGTCACCCTGCTGAAGCTCGACCCCTATATCAACGTGGATCCGGGTACCATGAGTCCCTTCCAGCATGGTGAGGTGTTTGTTACCGAAGATGGTGCCGAGACCGATCTGGATCTGGGCCACTACGAACGCTTTGTGCGCACCACCATGACCCGGCGCAACAGCTTTTCGGCCGGTCGTATCTATGAAAATGTGATCCGCAACGAGCGCCGCGGTGATTATCTGGGCGGCACCGTACAGGTGATCCCGCATATCACCGATGAGATCAAACGCAGCATCAAGGCCGGCGCGGAAGGCTATGATGTGGCGATGGTGGAGATCGGCGGTACCGTCGGCGATATCGAGTCACTGCCCTTCCTGGAGGCGATCCGTCAGATGGCGGTGGAGATGGGACATGACAATGTCTTGTTCATGCACCTGACCCTGCTGCCCTACATCCCTACCGCCGGTGAGCTCAAGACCAAACCCACCCAGCATTCGGTCAAGGAATTGCGCTCCATCGGGATCCAGCCGGACATCTTGGTCTGCCGTGCTGATCGTGTGGTACCCGAGGATGAAAAACGCAAGATCGCCCTGTTTACCAATGTCGAGGAGCGCGCGGTCATCTCGGCGGTGGACGTGGATACGATCTACAAGATCCCGATGGAATTGCACCGCCAGGGGCTGGACGACATCGTGGTCGACAAGCTGCGCCTGACCGTGGGGCCGGCCGATCTCTCCGAGTGGGAAGAGGTGGTCGATGCCCAGCAGAATCCCACGGCTACGGTGCAAATCGCCATGGTTGGCAAATACGTGGACCTGACCGAAGCCTATAAATCTCTTTCTGAATCCCTGCTACATGCGGGGATCAAGACTCGCACCAAGGTCAGGATCCACTACATCGATTCCGAAGAGGTCGAACGCAGCGGCACTGGCTGTCTGAATGGGATGGATGCGATCCTGGTGCCGGGCGGTTTTGGTGAGCGCGGTGTGGAAGGCAAGATCCGTACGGTGCAATATGCCCGCGAGAATGGCGTACCGTATTTGGGTATTTGCCTGGGCATGCAGGTAGCGGTGATCGAATACGCCCGCAATGTGGCCGGACTTGAGCAGGCCCATAGCACCGAATTTCGTCCGCAAGCCCCAGACCCGGTGATCGCCCTGATCACCGAGTGGCGCGATGCGCAGGGCCGGGTGGAAAAGCGCAGTGCCGACTCAGACCTGGGCGGTACCATGCGCCTTGGTGGCCAGAGCTGTCATTTGCTGGAAGGGACCCGGGTACGTGCGCTCTATGGCAAGGAAACCATCATCGAACGCCATCGTCATCGCTACGAGTTCAACAACAACTACCGCGACAAACTCAGCCAGGCCGGACTGGTGTTTGCCGGCCTGTCTGCCGACCGCAGCCTGGTCGAAGTGGTTGAGCTGCCGAACCATCCCTGGTTTGTGGCCTGTCAGTTTCATCCGGAATTCACCTCCACCCCGCGTGATGGGCATCCGCTCTTCACCGGTTTTGTCGCCGCTGCACGTCAGCAGGCCGAAAAGGAACAGCACTGATGAAGCTTTGTGGTTTTGAGGCCGGACTTGAGCAGCCGCTGTTCCTGATCGCCGGCCCCTGTGTGATCGAAAGCGAACAACTGGCCCTGGATACCGCCGGTCAGTTGGCCGAGATCTGTCGCGAGCTCGGCATCCCCTTTATCTACAAGTCTTCCTTCGACAAGGCCAATCGCACCTCCGGCAGCAGCTATCGCGGCCCAGGCCTGGAAGGCGGGCTGGCGATCCTGGAAAAGGTCAAACAGCAGATCGGCGTGCCGGTACTCACCGATGTGCATGAAGACACCCCTTTCGCGGAAGTCGCGGCGGTGGTGGATGTGTTGCAGACCCCGGCCTTTCTCTGTCGCCAGACCAATTTTATTCAACAGGTTGCCAGCCAGGGCCGCCCGGTGAATATCAAGAAGGGGCAGTTCCTGGCCCCCTGGGACATGAAAAACGTGGTCGACAAGGCCCGCGCCGTAGGCAATGAACAGATCATGGTCTGCGAGCGTGGGGTCTCTTTCGGTTACAATACCCTGGTCACCGATATGCGCGGCCTGGCGGTGATGCGTGAGACCGGCGCGCCGGTGGTGTTCGATGCCACCCATTCGGTACAGCAGCCGGGCGGGCGTGGCGGCAGCTCCGGCGGACAGCGCGAATTCGTGCCGGTGCTGGCACGCGCCGCCGTTGCCACGGGCATCGCCGGTCTGTTCATGGAGACCCATCCGGATCCGGATCAAGGTCTCTCCGATGGCCCAAATATGTGGCCGCTAGGTAAAATGAAAACACTACTGACCACTCTCAAGGCGCTGGACGAACTGGTCAAGCGCGACGGATTGATTGAACAGAGTCTGTGACCAGCAGGCACTGTCTTACCCCCCTCCTTGAAAAAGATAAACGGACGATAACGAGACTATGAGCGAAAACAAGACCCATATCCTGAGTATCCGTGCCCGCGAGATTATCGATTCCCGCGGTAACCCGACTGTTGAAGCGGATGTCATCCTGGTAGGTGGCGCGATGGGCCGCGCCGCAGTGCCTTCAGGTGCTTCCACCGGCTCGCGCGAGGCCATTGAGCTGCGTGACAACGATGCCGATCGTTTTGGCGGCAAGGGTGTGCTGGATGCGGTGGCCAATGTGAACGGCCCGATTGCCAAGGCCCTGATCGGGATGGACGCCAGCAATCAGCAGGCGATCGACCAGGCGATGATCGATCTGGATGCTACCCACAACAAGAGCAAGCTGGGCGCCAATGCCATCCTGGCGGTGTCGATGGCTGCTGCCAAGGCCGTGGCCGCTGCCCTGGAAGTGCCGCTGTACCGCTACCTGGCGGTGGACAAGGGTGAGGAATTCACCCTGCCAGTGCCGATGATGAACATCATCAATGGTGGCGAGCACGCGGACAACAGCGTCGATCTGCAGGAATTCATGATCGTGCCGGTGGGTGCGCCCAACATCAATGAGGCGATCCGTTATGGTGCCGAGGTTTTTCATTCCCTGAAGAAAGTGCTGCACAGCAAGGGTATGAATACCGCGGTGGGTGATGAGGGTGGTTTTGCACCGGATCTGTCTTCCAACGAAGAGGCCATCCAGGTGATCCTGGAGGCCATCGAGAAGGCCGGTTACCAAGCGGGCAAGGACATCATGATCGCCATTGATGCGGCTGCCTCCGAGTTCTACAAGGATGGCAACTATGTGTTGGCCTCCGAGGGCAAGACCCTTAGCAGTGCCGAGTTTGTCGATGTGCTGGCCGATTGGGTGGAGAAGTATCCGATCATCTCCATCGAGGATGGCATGGACGAAAGCGACTGGGATGGCTGGAAGCTGCTGACCGAACGCCTGGGCAAGAAGATCCAGCTGGTCGGTGATGACCTTTATGTCACCAATCCGACGATCTTCAAGGAAGGGATCGACAAGGGTATCGCCAATTCGATTCTGATCAAGGTCAACCAGATTGGCACCCTGTCCGAGACCCTGCAGGCGATCCAGATGGCCAAGGAGGCCGGTTATACCGCGGTGATCTCCCACCGATCCGGCGAGACCGAAGACACCACCATTGCTGACTTGGCGGTGGCGACCAATGCCGGCCAGATCAAGACCGGTTCCATGTCGCGTTCGGATCGCGTAGCCAAGTACAACCGCCTGATCCGCATCGCCGAGGCGCTGGGCGAGAAGGGCAGTTATCCTGGGATGGATGCGTATTACAATCTCAAGGGCGAGTAATTCGCCTTGCACAAACCGGGCCCGGCCGATCCATGATTGGTCGGGCCCGTGTTTTTTTCAGGCATCAAAATTTTATCGCAGAGACGCAGAGACGCAGAGACGCAGAGAAGAAATCAATGGGTCAAGCATCGGTGGCAGGTATGTCACTTCAGTGATGTTTTCAGTTGCCATATTGATTCTTTGTGATGCAGCAGGATTTGCAGCGATATTTGAATTTTCCTACCTCAGCGATCTCTGCGTCTCTGCGGTGAAAATGTTTTCAGTGAATACAAAATAGCAACTATGAAATGGCTTGCCGGCATCCTGATGGTCCTGCTGCTGATATTGCAGTACACGCTGTGGTTTGGTAATGGCGGGTTGTTGCGTGTCTGGCAGATCTCCGCGATGGTCGCCGATCAGCAGGCCGAGAACGCCCGCCTGCTGGAGCGCAACCAGGCCCTTGAGGCGGAGGTCATGGATCTCAAGGAAGGGATCGCGGCCATCGAGGAGCGGGCCCGCTCAGACCTGGGCATGATCAAGCGCGGTGAAACCTTTTTTCAGGTGATCGAAGAATGAGTCCACGTCATTGGGTGATCATCCCTGCCGCTGGGATCGGTACACGGATGCGGGCCGATCGGCCTAAACAATACCTGCAACTGGCTGGCAAGAGCGTGCTGGAACATACCCTGGCGATCTTTCTGGATCATCCGCGTATCGACGGCTTGGTGTTGGCCCTCGCCGCGGGGGATCCCTGGTGGCCAGCACTGGGGATCCGGCATGCAAAATTGCAACTGGCCGAGGGCGGTGCCGAGCGCTGTGATACGGTGCTCCATGCCCTTGATGCGATTGCCGGGCAAGCCGCTGCAGAGGACTGGGTACTGGTCCATGATGCGGCGCGACCCTGCCTGCGCCGTAGCGATCTGGATCTACTGCTCGATGTCCTCAGGGAGCATCCCTGTGGTGGCCTGCTGGGGATCCCCATCGCCGACACCATCAAGCGTAGCAATGCGCAGAACGAGGTTGAGGCCACCGTGCCGCGCGATGGACTCTGGCGCGCACTGACCCCGCAGATGTTTCGTTATGCCGCACTGCGCAAGGCCCTGCAACAGGCCCGCGACAGGGGGCTGCATGTTACCGACGATGCCTCGGCGATGGAGTTGGCGGGGCAACAGCCGCTGATGGTGGAAGGCCACGGTGACAACATCAAGATCACCCGGCCGGAGGATCGCTTGCTGGCAGAGCTTTACCTGACAGATCATCAAGGTCTTGCATAGAAATAAACCGGTCTATAGACTGGTCTATGATGTCGGAGAGGGAGCATGCTATGTCTATCCAGGAAGAAGTCGGTGCCTATGATGCCAAGA
>JACUTZ010000074.1 GCA_014859545.1 Gammaproteobacteria bacterium | reverse complement strand
CACTCAGCACTCAGCACTCAGCACTCAGCACTCAGCACTCAGTATCCCCACAGACCTTCGAGCATGGTCTCATGCCCCAGGTAGACGCTATTGTCTGCCGCCTCGATGTAGGGAATATTCAGGGCCTCAAGCACACTTCGTCCGGCGGGGGTGTTTTGTGCATCCACCAAAGCCTGACGGATGCGATCCCGCACCTCCGGACTGACCCGGCCGCTGATCGAGATCCCCGGTGAAGGAAATTGTTCGGTGGTATAAACCGGGATCACATTCTGAAAGCTCGGCACCAGTGGTGAAGGCACCATCGCGCCCAGTGCGCGACCATCCTCCACCGCACGGCCAGCATCCATGTGGGTGTCCACTTGCAGAAAATCCGGTTGGCGCATCGGGTTGGAATAGATCTGCGCCAGGCCCAAAGCCCCCAGCGAGGGCGAGGGCTGGGAGGCCACCTGACGACCGATCAACTCGGATGGGTCAAACACCATCTGATCGGCATGGGCGATTAGGGTGAAACTGAGCACGTCCGGAAACTTGGCAATCACCGTATAACCCATCTTGGCAGCACGGTAGGCGGTAAAGGCCGGACCATCAATTACGATGTCGTAGCCCTCACGACGCATCACCTGCCAATGGGCCAGTGTATTGGTACTGGTTTTCAGCGTAACCGGTTGACCAGCCGCATTGCTCAAGTAGCTCACCAGTGGCCGATAGACCTGTTCAGCCTGTTGTGGCGAAAGGCCCAGGGCCACCGACAGGGTCAGTTCATTCGCCTTGGCGGTGCCACCCAACAACAATAGCACTGAGAGCAGGATCGAAAAGGACAAGGCCAGCGTGGATTTGCTGTGCATGATGAAAATCTCCTCCAGGCTAATCTGCCCGTTATTATATGTGTCTTGTAGGTTCTTGCCGAAGGGCCAGTTTATGAGCTACATCCCAGGCTAGCAAGTATTTATCCCATACCCGAATCCCAAAACGACAAAACCCCGCCACATCACTGTGGCGGGGTTTTGACTGGCCTGATACGGGTATCTTGTTCAGGCCTGGTGGCAAAAATAGCCGGGCATTTACATCATGCCCATGCCACCCATACCACCCATGTCGCCACCGGCAGGGGCAGGGGCATCATTCTTCGGCAATTCGGCAATCATCGCCTCGGTGGTGATCATCAGACCGGCGACCGAGGAGGCGTTCTGCAGGGCAGAGCGGGTCACCTTGGTCGGGTCGAGGATACCCATCTCGATCATGTCGCCGTATTCACTGGTGGCGGCATTGTAACCAAAGTTACCGCTGCCTTCGCGTACCTTGTTCAGGACCACGGAGGCCTCTTCACCGGCATTGGTGACAATCTGGCGCAGCGGCTCTTCCATTGCACGACGGGCAATGTCGATACCGATATCCTGATCGTGGTTGTCACCCTTCAGGTCGGCAATGCCGTTGAGGGCGCGCACCAGCGCCACACCACCACCAGGGACCACGCCTTCTTCGACCGCGGCACGGGTAGCGTGCAGGGCGTCTTCAACGCGGGCCTTCTTTTCCTTCATTTCCATCTCGGTGGTAGCGCCAACCTTGATTACCGCCACACCGCCGGCCAGCTTGGCAACACGTTCCTGCAGCTTTTCGCGGTCATAGTCGGAACTGGTTTCTTCGATCTGGGCACGGATCTGCGCCACACGGGACTCGATCTCGGCAGGGGCGCCAGCGCCATCGACGATCACGGTCATATCCTTGGAAACCACTACGCGCTTGGCATTACCCAGGTCATCCAGGGTGGCCTTTTCCAGAGACAGGCCAACTTCCTCGGAGATCACCTGACCACCGGTGAGGATGGCGATATCTTGCAGCATCGCCTTGCGACGGTCGCCAAAGCCAGGGGCCTTGACCGCAGCCACCTTGACGATGCCACGGATGGAGTTGACCACCAGGGTAGCCAGGGCCTCACCTTCCACGTCTTCGGCAATGATCATCAGCGGCTTGCCAGACTTGGCAACACCTTCCAGGATGGGCAGCAGTTCACGGATGTTGGTGATCTTCTTGTCGAACAACAGGATGTAGGGTTCGTCCAGCTCGGCGACCATTTTTTCCTGGTTGTTGACGAAATACGGAGACAGGTAGCCACGATCGAACTGCATACCTTCAACCACATCCAGCTCGTCCTGCAGGGAGGTGCCGTCTTCTACGGTGATGACGCCTTCCTTGCCAACCTTCTCCATCGCCTCGGCAATGATGTTGCCGATAGTCGAATCGGAGTTGGCCGAGATGGTGCCTACCTGGGTGATGGACTTGCCATCGGCGCAGGGCTTGGACAGCTTCTTCAGCTCGGCTACTGCGGCGATCACCGCCTTGTCGATACCACGCTTCAGGTCCATCGGGTTCATCCCGGCGGTGACGGCCTTCATGCCCTCACGCAGGATGGCCTGGGCCAGTACGGTGGCGGTGGTGGTACCGTCGCCGGCGATGTCGGAGGTCTGCGAGGAGACTTCCTTGACCATCTGGGCACCCATGTTTTCGAACTTGTTTTCCAGTTCGATTTCTTTGGCCACGGAGACGCCATCCTTGGTGATGGTCGGGGCACCGAAACTTCTTTCCAGAACCACGTTACGGCCCTTGGGACCCAGGGTAACCTTGACGGCATTGGCCAGGATGTTGACACCACGAACCATCAAATAGCGGGCATCATCGGAAAACTTGACTTCTTTTGCGCTCATTGCTGTATATCCTCGTTAAATCTGTTCATCAATCACTAGGGTGGGGAGGTTTAGGCCTCGACCACACCCATGATGTCTTCTTCGCGCATCATCAGCAGCTCTTCGCCGTTGACCTTCACCGCGGTACCGGCATACTGGCCAAACAGCACCTTGTCGCCGGTCTTGACGTCCATCGGACGCACATCGCCGTTCTCCAGGATACGACCCTTGCCAACCGCCAGGACTTCGCCCTGGTTGGGCTTTTCGGCAGCAGAACCGGGCAGCACGATACCGGAGGCGGTCTTGGTTTCTTCCTCCATGCGGCGGACAAGCACACGGTCATGCAGTGGACGAATGTTCATTTTGCTCTCCTATCAGTAACAAACTAGATATGAAACGACATGTCGCCGCCCCTTATCATTGGGTGACAGCGTGCCGCTTGGGGTGGCTGAGGATTGTTAGCACTCCCCTCGCGTGAGTGCTAATAATAAATACATGACAGGAATAGTCAAGGGGGATGTTGGACTCTGGGCGTTTAACTATGAAAGACTGAGCCTGGGCGGGCGTTCAGGCCACCGTGGCACGGCAAGCAAGCCGATTCTTGCTGTGGCAGCTGCGGATACCGTTCACGGATCCACAGCACAAGACATCATCGCAAAACAATACTTGACTATTTTTATAGGCTTTTATACAATAACCACACTGCTTTATCAGGATTCAACAACGCATCTGGAGTAAATATCTATGCAACTGGAAATCAACGGCAAGACCATTTTGTTAAGCGAGGCCGGCTGGCTGGAAGATCTGAGCGAGTGGACCGAAGAGGTTGCCCACGGCATCGCCAAGAACGAAAATGTTGAGCTGACCCCGGAACACTGGGACATCATCAACCTGGCCCGTGAATACTTCGAAGAGTACGGCAGCGTGGCCGAGCCGCGTGTATTCTCCAAACTGATGAAGGAAAAGTTCGGTGCCGACCGAAACTCACAGCAGTACATCTACTCGCTGTTCCCCTACGGCCTGATCAAGTCCGCCAACAAGATTGCCGGCCTGCCGCGTCCCAAGGGCTGCAGCTGAGTCTTTACCCGTAGCACAATTGCCCGGTTATCCTGCACAGGAAACCGGGCATTTTTTTGTCCGCTGCTGAAACGACTAGCGCTTACAAATTTCTCTCGCCAAGCGCGCCAAAGAGCAGATGGCATCTTGCAAACGCACCACTCAAGGGATAAAGGTGGGCATGATTTACCCAACCGAATAGCACACTTCTTCAAGCCATACATACCCCGCTTTTCTCTGCGCCCTCTGCGCCCTCTGCGGTGAAATGCTTTTTTTCTTTTTGCCTTTTATCCCTGCGGTGAAATGTCTTTTTAACAAATTACCGCAGCAACAAAGCCACCCCACTGACGATCAGCAACACCCCGATGCCGCGCTGAAAGGCCAGCGGGCTGAGGTTGGTATGCACCTTGCCACCCAGATACATGGCCAGCACCATGATCGGCAGGGCGATCGCCACCAGGATCATGGTTTGGGCCTGATACAGGCCGGTGGCGAAATAGGCGATGATGCGGGTGCTGCCATCCATCAGGAATACCATCGCGATGGTGGCACGAAAGGCGGTTTTATCCAGCTGGCGCAACTGCAGGTAGATCACATAAAACGGTCCGCCGGTGCCGAACAGACCACTCACCACGCCCCCTACGCCTCCAGCCGGTACCGCCCACAGCCGTGAACCCCTGGCCCGGGGCATCATCCCGGTCAGGGTGTAGAGCGCGTACAGCAACACAAAGCCACCCAGGGCCTTGCTGAGGCTTGCCCCGTCGACGGTATGAAACAGATACATCGCCAGCCCCACGCCCAGCAGGGTGAAGGGTAGTAGCACCAGGATCTCTGCCCAGCGCACCTGGCGACGATGGTGCATGCCATGGCCGGCCGAGGCAATGTAATCCAACAGCCCCACCACCGGCACCACAATACTCAGCGGCAGAAACAAGGCCAGCAGCGGGATCGCGATCAGCCCGGAACCAAAGCCGGTAATACCGCGCACAAAATAGGCACCGACAAGGATCAACACCAGTAGCAGCCACTGGCCCAGGGCGAGGGATTCGATCACGTCAGCAGCCGCCTTGCCCTGACCAATTTGCGATACCACTCCATGCGTGGCGCCGGTACCACAGCCGGACGCACACTCAGCAGGCAATAGGGCGCGGATTCATCGGTCTGGTTGTGGGCCAGCATCGCCAAAACCTCCGACCGGGCACCATAGGTCTGCGCCAGAAATTCACAGGCCTCATCGGTCAGATCGACCCGATAGTGACGCACCAACGCCAGCGCCAATCGCTCGGCGGCCTGGCTCATATCCTGCTCCACATCCTGGGCCACCGCCTCGCCCAGATCCTTTTTTTCCTGGGCACTCATACCCGGTTCCAAGTCGCCCAGATAGCTGGCGTTGGTCGCACCGATACCGCGCTGAATCTCTGGACGGGAGAGCTGCACATGGGGCTCCAGCGCCAGCGCCACCTCTACCGCCAGCTGTCGTGCACTATCCAGACTGAGCGGGCGCTTGCGTCCATCTCGACGAATGAAAAAGCGACGATCGGCCTTTTCCATCGCCACTCCGTGCAGGTAACGCGCCACATGCTGACAGACCTCGCGGCGCTGATCCTCATCCAGACTGATGACCTTCTCGATAATCCGCAGACCACGTCGGCCCGGCCCGACCTGCAATTGCTCCTGTTCATTTTTGCTGCGCGTCATCAGGCGTTCCCAGGCCCTGGTGGCACTCAGAAACTCCGCATGAATTGGCCCAACCCGCTTATAGGCATCATGGGCGGTGCGATAAAGGCGCAGCGCGGTGGAGAGCAATTCCGCATCCTCACGCAGCGGCCTCAATGCTTCCACTTCACCCTGCTGATAGCGCTGGCGACTGTCATCAAGACGATTGCTCAGCGCGTCCATCGCATCCAGCACCCGCTCGGTGAGGATATGGGTGGACAGTCCTTCCGAGGCATCGCCGTAGCAGATCACCTCCACCTCGACCAACCAGGCGGCCAGGGCACGAATGCGATTGCTGCTGGCCGCCTGGGCAATGCGATAACGGCTGCGCCGTCGCTCCATTCGATCCAGCACAGCGGCCAGCCGCCACTTGCCGGTATAGTCAAAGATCAGCATCGGCAATTCACGGCCATTGATCAGTTCAAAGGCCAGCACCAGCATCGCCTCCACATCACCCATGGTCATCAGCAGTGGATCGTCCTGCTCGATCGCCGCCAAAACCCGCTCGACAAAAAAATCGCTGCGCACGGTTCCATTTTTCAGCTTGGGCGCATGCCCCATGAAATTATCGCGCAGCGCCTTGGCGGCCTGCGGGGCCTGTAGCTGCAAGGGTGATACGGCTTCGTCAAAGCGTGTCTGGTATTGCTGATGCAGATCGCGAATGCGCGAATACAACCCGGCGCGACGAAAGATATCGATCTGCGCCATGATCTTGCCCAGCTCCGCATCCCCGGTCAGTTCCTCACAGGCAAAGGCCACCCCATCCGGTGGCAGATCGACCCGTTGCAACAGTTGCAGGGCCGCCTCCTGTCGGCGCGCCTCACCCTCGAAGCTATCGACGATCAAATCCCGTACCGCCAGAATCAGCTCACCCAGCTTGTCGATCGCATCCATCACATCCTGCTCTGCCTGTTCCAGTTCAGGACCATGGACGCTGTCGTATATCACCTTGGCCACCAAGGCGATCAACCCGGAGAGGATGGTGAAGCTGATGAAGTAGATCAGCAGCTCGGTGGATGGCGGTTTACCAAAACCGATGTAATACCCGCCATACAGGCCGATCGCCGTTACCGGCCCGGCGGTCCAGGCCAGCTTGAGCAGGCTGCGCGAGATACGCACCTGACGCACCGCCTTGACGAATTGATCGCGTCGCTCGCTGTCCTCGCGGTCCAGCCAGACACTGCCCGGCCTGGCCGCACGCTCCTTGCGCCAACGCTGTAACCAGGCCATCACCAGAAGATCACCAGCAACACGACACCCAACAACAGCCGGTAGATCACAAACGGCAGCATCCCGATGCGCTCCAGCAGCTTGAGAAAGTAATGGATGCACAGATAGGCGGTCAGCCCGGACAGCAGCGCGCCGCCAATCAACACCGACCAATCCACCACTGTGTCGGCCTGTACCAACTTGATGGTGTAGAGGCCGCCCGCCAGCAGGATCACCGGGATCGACAACAGAAAGGAAAAACGTGCCGCTGCCTGTCGGCTCAATCCCAGCATCAGACCGGCGGTGATGGTAATCCCCGAGCGCGAGGTGCCGGGGATCAAGGCCAGCGCCTGGGCAAGGCCGATAAACAGGATGTCCTTCCAGCCAATGCTGTGTTCATCCCGTTCGCGCTTGCCCATCCGATCGGCCCACCACAACAGCAGGCCAAACAGGATGGTCGCCACTGCCAGCACCAGCGGCGAACGCAAGGAGGTTTCGATCACATCCTTGAACAACAGCCCGGCCAGACCAACCGGGATGGTCCCCAGTCCCACCGCCCAGAACAAGTTGCTGTCACCCACCCGGCGACGCTGTGCGATCGAGGCGAAACCATCAGCCAGGATTACTCGCAGCTCGCGGTGAAAATAACTCACCACTGCGATCAGGGTGCCCACATGTACTGCCACATCGAAGGCCAGACCCTGGTCCTGCCAGTCGGTCAGTACCGGCACCAGGATCAAATGGGCCGAGCTGGAGATCGGCAGAAACTCGGTCAGCCCCTGCACCACCGACAACACCAGGATTTGCAGCCAATCCATTCAAAGAACCCCTAAAATATTCACCGCAGACGACTACAGGGATGTAGTCGGCTGGCGATGTCTGGAACATATCGCCCAGTACGCAGAGAATCATTCACATTAGCATTGACACGAACGCGCAGCTTCACACCTCTGCGGTAAACAAGCTTTTAGCGTCGCTCGGCAATGATCTGCGCATAGCGCCCCGATTTCATGATGCGACTGTGAACCACCGAGAAACCACTCATGTTCAGCAGGTAGATCAGGTCTTCGCGGCTAAAGCGGTTGTGTTCGATAAAATGCACGAACAGGTCGTCCAGTTCATCCACCGAAGTGGCATGATCAAATACCCGCGCCTCCTCGGTCTGCGCCTGGATATAGGTCTCCAGCGGCGCGCGCACCCAGTCCAGAATGAACAGGCGACCACCCGGCTTGAGGCAACGCTGCATCTCCTGCAGCGCCCGCAACGGCTGATTCAACTCATGCAGTACCACCGAGGCCAGGGCCGCATCCACCGAGGCATCGGCCAGCGGCAGCTTGGGTTCGTGCAGATCGGCACTGATGATCTCACAGCCCTCGGGTAGATCGTTCAGTGCATCCAGCATATACGGGGCACACTCCACCCCGATGGCACGGATCCCAGGATGACGATCGGCCAGGGCATGCAGGAACATCCCGGGCCCGGTGCCCAGATCCAGCACCACCGGCCGCGTTCCGAACACCGGCACGATCCAGTCAGACCATTCCTGCCAGAAACGGTCATTAAACCGCTCGGCAAAGCCCTGCTTCATCATCTCAACAAATTTTTCGCCATCGCGATGGTGCTTGGCCAGCATATCCAGGGTGCGCTGCAATCGTTCACTCATGGGGGGCTCTCGTACAGGAAGAATAAGGAGATGATCATACCGGTTTTTCGCGACAAGATCCGGCAAGGGTCTGAGTCGGCGCGCCAAGATCGTCACAAAAGCATCACTGTCCTGTCACGGCAGTGTCATAGAGAGTGGGCAGCATGGGCCCATCAAAAAACGATGAGAGATGACGATGCAAGAACTCATACAGGGCTATACCACCCCGACTCCGCAGCGTGAGCAGATCCATGGTCGTTTGCTGGAGGAGATCGCCTGGCTGGAGGCGCGCCTGCTGGGGATGGGGTTTACCGGTGATTGTGCCTACGAGAAAAAGATGGCGCGCAGTTATCAGGAGTTGCTACAGGCCCGCCGCCAGGAATTGGCCAGCAACCCTAATGCCACGACACGGCTTTGCTGATCACAAACGGGCGCGATCATCGCGCAGGGCAAAACCGCGCAGCGGTGCCTGCCAGCCCTTGCCCAGGGCCATTACCTTGAATAACTCCCCCATCTCACCCGGCATGGTCAGGCGCTTGACCTGATTGGCCAGTTCCAGTTGGATACGCACATCCTCTCCCGCCTCGACCAGGTATTCGGTCAGCCCCAGGCTGAGCAAAAAACTGGCCTGATTGGTATAGCCGCGCACTGCCAGACCGGCCTTGAGCGCCGCCTCGCCGATGGCGGTGAAATCCACATGGGCGGTGATGTCCTGCAGGCCGGGGAGGATCAGCGCATCGGGATGGGCGCGATGGCGATAGTGGCACATCAGCGTGCCCTCGCCGCGCTGGGGGTGGTAATACTCGGACTGGGGAAAGCCATAGTCGATCAACAGGACAATGCCCTGTTCCAGCAGCCCGCCCAGCGCGGCGATCCACTGCTCACCGCGCAGGTTGATCTCGGTGTGATAGCCGTCACTCAGGTGATATTGCTGACGTAGTGTCTCCAGACGGGCAAACAGCGGCGCATCGGGCGCGGCACTCAGCAGCTCAAAATCCTGCCCATTCCAGCCGACCACCAGCTGATGCGGCTCGCCGTGGCGGATACAAAAACGCTGTACCGGCATCGCATCCAGCACCTCGTTGGCGAGGATCACCCCGCGCAATCCCTGCTCGGGCAGGGCATCCAACCACTCGACCCGCGCCAGTAATTCAGGGACGTGTTGGGCAATGGTTTGTTGCTGGCGGGCGCGCAACTCGCTGCTCAATTCGAGGATGGCGTAACGTCGTGGCAGACAACCCAGCGCCGCCAGTTCACCCAGAATGGTGGCAGCCATGATGCCGCTACCGGCACCGAATTCCAGGATCTCGCCATCGGGGATTGCCGCCAGGACCTCGGCGCACTGGCGCGCCAGACAACGGGAAAACAACGGCGAGAGTTCCGGTGCGGTGACAAAGTCCCCGCCCTCGCCGAATTTTTGATGTCCACTGCTGTAATAACCCAAGCCCGGCGCATATAGTGCCAGCTCCATATAGCGATCAAAGCCGATATGCCCACCGGCCGTGGCGATGGCCGCGCGGATCTGCTGCTGCAGGGCCTCGCTATGGGCCTGTTCATCGGCATGGGGGCTGGGTAGGTCCAGAGGGATGCGCATGATAAAAACTCGTGATGATTCGGGATTAGAGGCGGTTTCGCCCACTTCGATAAAGTCCGCTACAATACGGATGGCAGCTGAACGATTCATGAGTACGCGCCCGGAACACTCAAATCTGGCGCACTCAGAATGGTTAGCCCAAGCACAGTTTGCCAGCCAGCCCCCCATTGGAGAAGCCCTTGAACCAGGATATGCCCACACACGCACCCACACTGGATAACAAGGTGGTACTGATCACCGGCGCCGCCCACCGCATCGGTGCCACCACCGCCCGTATGCTACACGCCACCGGAGCACGCATCGTGCTGCACTATCGCGGCTCGCGCGCCGCTGCCGAGGCCTTGCAGGAAGAACTGCACCAGCAACGGGCCGATTCGGTGGCATTGGTGCAGGGCGACCTGCATCATACCGCCAGTCTGGCCGGCATAGTCGAACAGGCCGCGCTGTTCTGGGGGCGGCTGGATGTGTTGATCAACAATGCCTCGAGCTTTTATCCCACCCCGATCGGCAGCGTCACCGAGCAGCACTGGGACGACCTGATGGGCAGCAACCTCAAGGCCCCCTTCTTCCTGGCCCAGGCCGCCGCACCACTGCTGCGATCTCATCGCGGTTGCATCGTCAATATCGTCGATATCCATGCAGACCGGCCACTCAAGGCCCATCCGGTCTACTCCATGGCCAAGGCCGGGCTGGTGATGATGACCAAGTCCCTGGCCTGCGAACTGGGACCCGAGGTACGCGTCAACGGGATTGCGCCGGGGGCGATCCTCTGGCCGGAAAACGACATGGATGAGGCCACCAAGACGCGGATCGTCGAGCGTACCTTCCTCAAACGCCAGGGCTGCCCGGAAGACATTGCCCGCGCCGCGCTGTTTTTGATCCGCGACGGGCTTTACACCAGTGGGCAGATCCTCACCGTCGATGGCGGGCGGTCGTTGAACGCCTGATTAAAGAAATTTTTACCGCAGAGGACGCAGAGGACGCCGAGCAAATATTGTTGGCCGCTTCTCACTCAGCATGTCTTCGTGAGCGGGTGAGCAACTTGTCCGGATGTGCAATCAATAGGGTTTCTCTGCATCCTCTGCGAACTCTCTTTTGACATCTTTTTAGCCGAAATCAAACTCCACCGGCCACAGCGGTTGGCTGTCTTTGTCGTAGGCGGCCCACAGTTCGGCATAGCTTTGCTTGAGAACGGGGTGTTGCAGTGTTGGCGCGACCTCGGCCAGCGGCCACAGCACGAAGGCATTTTTGGTGATCTCCTCCCGTGGCAGCACCAGCTTGCCCTCGTTGATCACCAGGTCGTCGTAAAGCAGGATATCGATATCCAGGGTGCGTGAGGAGAAACGCGGTCCTGCGCGGCTGCGATCGTGGGCATCCTCGATCGCGCGCAGCTGCTCGGCCAGCTCAGCCAGCGACATATTGGTCTGGATCGCAGCGACCAGGTTATAGAAATTATCCCCGTCAAAACCGACCGCCGCGCTCTCGTAGACCGAGGAAAGTTCAACCTGACCAAACTGCGCCCGCAGCGCGCTGACGCCGCTGCGAATATGCGTCTCGGGTTCGATATTACTACCGATGCTCAGGTAAACCCGTGCCATCAGGCATCCTCACCAGCACGGCGCTCGATGATCACGCCCACCCCGTCGGCAAAGCGCACCGCACCTTTTTTGTTCAGACACAGGCGCACCCAGGGCACCTGAAACTCACTGATCACGATCTCGCAAATCCGCTCGGCCAGGGTCTCGACCAACTGAAACTGGCTCTCGCCGACAAACTGGATCAGCCGCTTGGACACCGCCTTATAGTCCAGGGTGTCCTCTATCGCGTCGCTGGCGGCCGCCTTGCGGATATCGGTAGCCATTTCCAGGTCCAGACTAACGGTTTGCTTGATACGGCGTTCCCAATCGTAGATCCCGATCACGGTGTCGATCTTCAGATCACGTAGATAAATGATATCCATGCCTGCTCCTCACTAAATGGCCCAACACTATAAGCCATGCCGGGCGCCGGGGGCTAGCTGCGGAGTGCTGAGTCCCT
>JACUTZ010000073.1 GCA_014859545.1 Gammaproteobacteria bacterium | reverse complement strand
TGGTACCCATCTGATAGTCTCTAGAGATTCTTCCCTTACGATGACACGCCAATGTTTCGCCCCACGCAAATGCCCACCATGCCCCACCCCGATCAGGCCTTGCCCGGTCGCGCCGAGTCGATGCCGGTGCCGGAGTATCACCATGTGAATGGCAACCGTATCCTGCCGCCCTTTCCCGAGGGCATGGTGCTGGCGATGTTTGGCATGGGTTGTTTCTGGGGGGCGGAAAAGCGTTTCTGGTCCCTGCCCGGTGTCTACGCCACCATGGTCGGCTACAGTGGCGGCTACACCCCGAACCCGAGCTATCGCGAGGTCTGCAGTGGGATGACCGGGCACAACGAGGTGGTGCAGCTGGTGTATGACCCGGCGCTGATTAGCTATCAGCAATTGCTGATCGGTTTCTGGCAGGAACATGACCCGACCCAGGGGATGCGCCAGGGCAATGACGTCGGTACCCAGTACCGTTCCGGGATCTACACCTTCAATCCCACGCAGCAGGCCGAGGCCGAGGCCTCGCGGGTCCATTACCAGACCTTGCTGGAGGCGGCAGGTCGTGGGGGGGTTATCACCACCGAGATCCAGTCTGCGGGAGCGTTTTACTACGCAGAGGAATACCACCAGCAGTATCTGGCCAAGAACCCCGGCGGTTACTGCGGACTGGGTGGCACCGGGGTGGGCTGGCGCTGAGGCCGTGATGGAATACAAGGATTACTACAAGACCCTCGGCGTGGAACGCAGCGCCAGCGCCGCGGAGATCAAGCGCGCCTATAAGAAACTGGCGCGCAAATACCACCCGGATGTCAGCAAGGAAAAGGACGCCGAGCAGCAGTTCAAGGCGATCAATGAGGCCTATCGGGTGCTGCGGGATGCGGACAAGCGCAAGGCCTACGATCAACTCGGTGTCCACTGGCGCGAGGGCCAGGAATTCCGTCCACCGCCGGATTGGCAGGGTCGGGCGCAGGGCTTCAGCGCCGAGGACCTGGGTGGATACAGCGATTTTTTTGCGCAGTTTTTCGGTGGTGGCGCGGCTGGAGCTGGCTACCATCGCGAACAAAGCTTTCGCATGCGTGGCCAGGACCTGCATGCCAGCATCGAGATCAGCCTGGAGGATGCCTGGCATGGGGCCGCGCGCAGCCTGAGCCTGCAAGGCCATGACCTGGACGAACAGGGGCGGGCGATGCCGCGGCTGCGCCAGCTCAATGTGCAGATCCCTGCCGGCATCCACGAGGGCCAGCAGATCCGTCTGGCCGGGCAGGGTGGGCCGGGGATCGGCGGTGCCCCGGCTGGTGATCTCTACCTGCAGGTGCGTTTTGCCCCGCATCCGCTGTTTCGCGCCGAGGGCCGCGATATCTTTCTGGAGCTGCCACTGACTCCCTGGGAGGCGGCGCTGGGGGCGAAGATCCCGGTGCCGACCCTGGGGGGACGGGTGGAGATGCAGATCCCGCCCGGCTCCCAGAGTGGGCGCAAGCTGCGCCTCAAGGAGCGCGGTCTGCCAGGCAAACCTGCCGGTGACCAATACCTGGTATTGCGTATCGAAACGCCACCGGCCGATACCGAGGCGGCCCGTGAGCTGTATCGAAAGATGGCTGCAGAGATGCCCTTTAATCCACGCCAGGGCAGGGGGTTCTGATGACACGCGAGTTACTTCCGCTTGGGGAGATTATCGATGAACACGTGCGCCTGAATCTGGACCAGTTGGTGCAGCGCTGTGACGTGGAGCTGGAGCTGGTGATCGCCCTGGTCCACGAGGGCGCGCTGGAGCCCCGCGGGGAGGCGCCCGAGGAATGGTCCTTTAGCGGGCCGGACCTGCTCCGCTTGCAGCGTGCCCGGCGCCTGCAGCGGGATCTGGAGGTCAACCTGGCCGGGGTGGCACTGGCGCTGGATCTGCTGGATGAGCTGGATAGCCTGCGCCAGCGGCTGCGCCAACTGGAATCCTGAAACCATTCCGGGGCTGTTACACTGTCCTGACCTGCCGCACCGATCCCGAGGAGTCCGCGATGACACGATTGCTGAGCCTGTCGTTCCTGGCCACCCTGGCGGGCAGTACCCTGGCCCACCCTGGTCATGGCCTGCATGGCCACGATGGCTTTTCCCTGTGGCATTACCTGAGCGAGCCGGATCACGTGGTCGCCCTGGTGCTGCTCCTTGCCCTGATCGATGGCTTGTTGATCTGGCTGCATAAATGCAAGGCCAATACGACATTGCATCGTCAGGATTCCCCCCCCTGTCCCGCTTGAAACCCCTCCCGGATACGATCCTGGATACCCTGATCGTCGGCCAGGGTCTGGCCGGCAGTCTGCTGGCCTGGGCCCTGCTTGGGCGTGGCCAGCGGGTGATGGTGTTGGACGATGGGCATCGCAGTGCGGCCTCGGTGGTGGCCGCCGGTCTGCTCAATCCGATCACCGGTCAGCGCCTGGTCAAGGGGCCCGAGGTGGATCTATGTTTGCCGGTCGCCCAGCGTTGTTACCGTGCCCTGGAGAGGCAGCTGGCCCGTCCCTTGCTGCACGCGCTGCCAATGTGGCGGTTGTTTCAAAACGAGCGGGAAAGACAGGCCTGGGAAAAGCGTTGTGGTGATCCGGCCTACGCCCCCTATCTTGGCGAGCCTCTGGGCGCGATGGACTATCCCCACAGTGCCCTGGGCGGTTTTGTGCAAACCCAAACCGGCTATCTGGATACCAACGCCCTGCTTGATGGGATTAGGGCAGGATTGCAGCAGCTGGGCGCCTATCGCCAGTGCGCCTTTGATTATGCGCAGCTGGAGCTACAGCAGGGGCAGATCGCCTACCAGGACCTGCAGGCCAGGCGGCTGATCTTCTGCGAGGGCTGGCGTGCCCTGGCCAATCCCTGGTTTACCGAGCTGCCCCTGGCCCCGGCGCGCGGCTGTATCCTGACCCTGCACAGCGAGGCGCCGTTACCCCAGGTGATCCTCAATCAAGGCCGCTGGCTGTTGCCGCGTGGTCAGGGCGAGTATCGCCTTGGTGCCAGTTATGATCGCGAGGGCCTGGAGGCCGAACCCGGTGAAGCGGAGATCGCCAGCCTGCTGGAACAGCTGGAGTTGTGGTTTGCGCCGCTACCGGCGTATCGCATCCATGCGGTGCAAAACGGGGTCAGGCCCAATAGTCGTGACAGGCAGCCATTGCTGGGTCTGCACCCGGAGCATCCGGCGCTGGGGGTCTTCAATGGCTTTGGCTCGCGCGGGGCAATGCTGATCCCCTGGCATGCCGAGCGCATGGCCGAGCTGTTGTGCGAGGGCAGGCCGCTGCCCACCGGCCTGGACTGGCGGCGCGCATGAGCACCTTGGTGCAACAGGCCCATGCGATATTGGCCAAGCGCTTGCGGGACGGGGATGTGGCCATCGACGCCACCGTCGGCAATGGCCATGACACGGCATTTCTGGCCAATGCGGTCGGGCCCAGCGGGCGGGTTTATGGTTTTGATGTGCAGCAGGCCGCCCTGGATGCCAGCTGGCAGCGCCTGGACCGCGCAGGACTGTCCGAGCGGGTGACGCTTTTTCATGCCGGACACGAGACCATGGCCCTGCACCTGCCGCATGCGCTGCATGGTCAGGTGCAGGTGGTGATGTTCAATCTGGGTTATCTGCCCGGTAGCGATAAACAATGTCGCACCGGCATCGCCACCAGTATTAGTGCCTTGCAGCAGGCGGTGGAATTCCTGGCCGAGGGTGGGTTGTTGTCGATCATGGCCTATACCGGCCATCCCGGTGGTACCGAAGAGGCCGCCGCGGTGCGTGCCTGGGTCACTACCCTGCCAGCGCGCTATCACGCCGCCTTGCTGCGCCCGCAGGGCACCCGTGTCTCACCGCCGGAGTGGTGGTTGGTGCAGGGCTGATTCGGTTGCGAAGATACACCCATGAAAGGCGTCGCTCGCGAAGACGCAGCGACACGGAGAAACCAGGGGGCTTGCGTCCTTGCCATGACGCGCACCCCGCGGGTGCTTCAAGGTGCAAAACCATGATCTCGCCAAGCCGCCAAGCCGCCAAGATCGCCAAGCAGAGTGATCGCCTACTTACATGAAGTTCGTACCGAGGCAGGCGTACCCCCCTGATTTTTGGTGCGCCGTGACGACATCCATGTGGGATCGAAGCTCGCGTCCCTGCGACCTACGACCAGAAATCAGGGGGGGGACGCCTGCTCATCAACCGTATGCGGACGCCCTGACGGGTTTGCCTGCAGCATCTGCCCCAGGTGTGAGCGGATAAACTCCCGAAACACCCGCACCCGTGCCGGTGCCTCGCGTCCGCCAACGCTGATTGCATGCAGTTGGGCACGGGCCAGTTCCCATTCGGGCAAGACCGCCAGCAGCTTGCCATTGGCCAGGGAGGGGGCGGCGACCAGATCGGGGATGGCACCAATCCCAGCCCCGGTCAGTAGCAGGCGGTGGGCCGCGGCAAAATCACTGACATGCATGATTGGGGTAAATACCCGCGTTTCCCTTTTCCCCCGATGGTTGTACAGGCGCAGCTGTACCGCCCCGCGCGGGTCCTCGCGACTGGCGATCAATGCATGGCCGGCCAGCCCCGCCGGGTCCTGGATGGGGGGATGGGGGGCCAGGTAGGCCGGTGAGGCATACAGGCGGATACCAAACTCGACCAGGGCGCTGGCGCGGTAGCCCATGTCGGGCAGGGTAGCAGTGGTGGCGCGCAGTGCCAGGTCGATGCGGTTGGCGGCCAGGTCCAGGGTGGCGTCATTGAGCAACAGCTCCACGGTGATCTGCGGGTGTTCGCGATGAAACGCGTTGAGCAGGGCGGGTAGTACTTCCAGACCGATGTCATAGGGTGCCGTGACGCGCAGTTGGCCGCGAGGTATCACCCGCGACTGGCGCGCCCCCTCGGCGGCCTCGTCCAGCAGCACCAGGGCATCGCGGCACTTGCCGTAAAAGGCGATGCCTTCCTCGCTGGCGCTGACCGCACGTGGGGTGCGACTCAGCAGGCGCACCCCCAGACGCCCTTCCAGGCGACTGATACGCCGACTCAGGCTGCCCTTGGTTTCACCCAGCTGGCGCGCCGCAGCCGAGATGCTGCCCAGCTCGATTACCGCGCAAAAGGCACGCAAGTCCTCGATGGCCCCACCTAGTGTTTCCGTTTCATCAACCATGTGTTCCACTTTAGCCGTCTATGCGATACCCGGCAACAATACTAGAGTGCGGGCGTGGGTTACTTATCCACGCATCCATACACAATAAGGAGTCTTTACCATGAATCATCACACTGAATTGGATACCCCCAGCCTGCTTGGCCCCTTGGATCGCCTGGCGGTACTGGCCTGGCCGCTGATCCGCATTGTCACCGGCCTGCTGTTGATCCCCCACGGGGCACAAAAGCTGTTTGGCTGGTTTGGTGGCTATGGTCTGAGCGCCACCGGGCAGTTTTTTGAGACCAGCCTGAACATGAGCCCCGGGATCCTCTGGGCCGCTCTGGCTGGTGGGGTGGAGTTCTTCGCCGGGATCGCGCTGGTGCTGGGGATCCTGACCCGTCCGGCGGCGCTGGGGGTGGCGATCGTGATGGCGGTGGCGATGACGGTACACATCCCGCAGGGCTTTTTCTGGAACAATGGCGGCTATGAATACCCGCTGATGTGGGGTCTACTGGCGGTGGCGATCCTGCTGCGTGGCGGCGGTGCCTATTCGCTGGATGCCAAACTGGGTCTGCGGATCTAGGGCGAAAGGCCGCGATGTCGGGATCTCGCCAAGTACGCCAAGAGAAGCAGGGTATTGTTTGATCCGAGCCGCCAGGGCTTGGCGAGATCCGGCTTTCCTGGCGTGTCTGGCGATCGTGGTGAGAGCCCCCGTTGTTGGCTGGCGACTACTCAAGGAGTTCATCATGACCCAGGCACTTCCCTGTTTTTTCCTGCCCCATGGTGCCGGCCCCTGTTTCTTCATGGACTGGGAGCCGACCGATACCTGGCAGTCGCTGGCCCGTTGCCTGCGCGAGCTGGGTGAGGGGCTGCGCGCCAGCACCCGTGCCCTGCTGGTGGTGTCGGCCCACTGGGAAGAGCCGGTCTTTACCCTCAACACGGCGCCCCGTCCGGGGCTGCTGTTCGATTACTACGGCTTTCCGCCGTCGACCTACCAACTCAGCTGGCCGGCACCCGGTGCCCCGGAACTGGCCGGGCAGGTCGCTGAACTGCTGGCGCAGCAGGGCATTGCCCACGCCAGCACCCCATTACGTGGCCTGGATCACGGGGTGTTCATCCCGCTGATGCTGGCCTTTCCACAGGCCGATATCCCGGTGCTGCAACTCTCCCTGCATGGCGATCTCGACCCGCAGGCCCATCTGGCCCTGGGCCAGGCGCTGGCCCCGCTGCGCCACGAGGGGGTGGTGATCATCGGCAGCGGCATGAGCTACCACAATATGCGGCGCTTTCGCCTGCAGGGCGGGCCGGCCGATCCGGATTCACTGGATTTCGATGCCTGGCTGACACAAAGCCTGGCCCTGCCCGCCGCACAGCGACACCAGCGTTTGACGAACTGGCTGGCAGCGCCCGGTGCCCGCGCCGCCCACCCGCGCGAGGAACACCTGATGCCCCTGCACGTGGTAGCGGGGGCGGCGCTGGAGGATCCGGGCGAGCGCATCTTCGCGCAAAACCTGATGGCCAGCGCACAATCGGCCTACCAGTTCGGTGGCTATTCGTAAACCGGCCTGCCCCGGTAGACCCGCAGGATCTTGTCGTTACCTGCCCCGGGTTCGGCGGAGCTGCCGTTCTGTATCGGCTTGACCATCTGGCGCAGCTCGATGGCCATCTCGCGCAGCACGTGGTTGCGGGATTTATCACCGTATTTCAGTATCTGTGTGGGGGCATCCTCATCGCTGATGCGGATGCTGAGGTTGAATGCTTCCTTGATGAAGCGGCGCATCACCATCAACAGGCGTACATAATCGCGATTGATCGGGGACTGGGGCGTATCCATGGATAAACACCTGCTTGGGGGGAGTCTATCGATACGCAAATTTCAGACCATGGCCTCGGCCGGCCGCCAGGGCGCATGCCTGCGTGGGTTGGCGATGTAGCATTTTGTCTGGATGCCTACCGGTGGTGCAGTCGGCACCAGACGGGTGCCATGGTGATGCCTGGGGAACTGGCAGGCGGCGATGTGGTCACTTGATGGTCGCCTAGAGGTTACTGGGCGGCCAGGCCATCCAGCAGTGACCGGATCACCGGCCAGAGGGTTTCCAGCATCAGGCGCTGGCCCTCGGCATTGGGGTGTAGATTGTCCGCCAGCATCAGGCGATGGTCCAGCGCCACCTGTTCAAGCAGGATCGGTGCCTCGGCCAGCCCGTATTGCTGGCGCAGCTCGGTATAGATGGCGGCAAAGCCTTCCGTGTAGCGGGGGCCGTAGTTGGGCGGGATCGCCATGCTGGGCAGCAGCACCTGCGCCCCCTGCTGTTGGGACAGGGCGATCATTCGCTGCAGATTGTCGCGCAGGCTGGCCAGTGGCAGGGCGCGCAGGCCATCATTGGAGCCCAGTGCGATGATCACCAGCGCGGGCTGGTGGGTCGCTAGCAGGGGCGGCAGGCGCGACAGGCCCCCGCCACTGGTATCGCCGCTGATGCTGGCATTGACCACTTGCCAGTCCAGCCCCTTGTCTTTCAGGCGTTGTTCCAGCAGGCTGACCCAGCCCTGTTCGCCGGGCAGGCCATAGGCGGCACTCAGGCTGTCGCCCACCACCAGGATATTGCCCGCCGCAGCGGGCAGTGAGACGATCCACAGCAACAGGGAAATAAGTAAAACTCGCATGCCTACACATCCAGAAAAAGTATCCGCCATTGTCTCTGCCCAGGGCCTGGGCAAGCAAGTCGAAACCGCTGCCGGGCAGTTGGTCATTCTTGAAGACATCCACTTGGACATCGCCGCTGGCGAATCGGTTGCCATCGTCGGTGCCTCCGGTTCGGGCAAGTCGACCCTGCTGGGGCTGCTGGCCGGGCTGGACCAGGCCAGCAGCGGGCGCATTCGCCTGGCCGGGGAGTGGCTGGACGCGCTGGACGAGGATGGGCGCGCCCGCCTGCGCGGTGAGCAGGTGGGGTTTGTCTTCCAGTCCTTTCAGTTGCTGCCCAGCCTGAGTGCCTTGGAAAACGTGATGCTGCCGCTGGAGCTGGCCGGACATCGTGATGCCAGCACCCCAGCCGCTGCCCTGCTGGAGCGGGTTGGTCTGGGGGCGCGTTTGGATCACTATCCCAAACAGCTCTCCGGCGGCGAGCAGCAGCGGGTGGCGATCGCCCGTGCCTTTGTGATGCAACCCAAGGTGTTGTTCGCCGACGAGCCGACCGGCAATCTGGATGCGGCCACCGGCCAGCGCATCATCGAGCTGCTGTTCTCCCTGAATGCCGAGCAGGGCACCACGCTGATCCTGGTCACCCATGATGATCAGCTGGCCGGGCGTTGTCAGCGCGCGGTGCGTTTGGATGCCGGCAGGATCGTCCCATGAGTCTGGCTGAATTGCGCCTGGCCTGGCGCATGCTGCTGCGCGACTGGCGTGCCGGTGAGCTGCGTATCCTGATGCTGGCACTGATCATCGCGGTTACCGCCACCACCGCGATCGGTTTTTTCAGCGACCGTCTGCAACGGGCGATGGTTGAGCAGTCCGCCGAACTACTTGGTGGCGACCTGCTGCTGCAAAGCCCGCGTGAGATCCTGCCCGAGTGGCAGGCGCGGGCCGCCGAGTTGAACCTGGCCGAGGCTCAGGTGCTGGAATTCCCCAGTGTGGTGCTGCATGGCGAGGCCCTGCAACTGGCCGGGGTCAAGGCGGTGGATGCGCGCTATCCGCTGCGCGGTCAGTTGCGCGTGGCACTCAGTCCCTATGGCGAGGAAATCCGCGAAACGCGTATCCCCTCGGTCGAGGAGGCCTGGGTCGAGGTGCGTCTGCTGACCCTGCTGGGGATGGAAATCGGTGATTGGCTGGAACTGGGAGAGACCCGCCTGCAGGTGACCCGGGTACTGACCTTTGAGCCCAGTGCCGGGGGGGGCTTTTTTGCGATGGCGCCACGGGTGATGGTCAACCAGCAGGTGCTGGCAGCGGCCAATGTCCTGCAGCCGGGCAGCCGCATCTCCCATAACTACCTGTTTGCCGGTGAGGACCGCGCCCTGCAGGCATTCCAGGACTGGCTGCGCCCGCAGCTGGAACCCAGTCATCGCCTGCTGGACATTCGTGAGGGCCAGCCCACCGTTGGTGCGGCACTGGAGCGGGCCGAGCAATACCTGGGGCTGGCCAGCCTGGTGGCGGTGTTACTGGCCGGGGTGGCGATCGCCATGGGCGCGCGCCGTTATGCGGACCGCCACTTTGACACCACCGCAGTGATGCGCTGTCTGGGTGCCGGTCAACGGCGCATCATGGCCCTGTATCTGCCGCAGCTGCTGTGGCTGGGCCTGATCGGTTCAGGGATTGGGGTGGCGCTGGCCTGGCTGGCGCAGTTTGTGTTGTTTTGGCTGCTGGGCGACCTGCTGCCGACCAACATCCCGGCGGCGGGCTGGTTGCCGCTGTGGATCGGCATGGCCAGCGGCCTCACGGTGCTGGCCGGCTTTGCCCTGCCGCCGGTGCTGCGCCTGCGTCAGGTCCCGGCGCTGCGGGTGTTGCGCCGCGAGCTCAGCCCGATGCCACTGCGCGGCTGGCTGGTCTACGGCGCGGCCCTGCTGGCGCTGGCCTTGCTGATGTGGCGCTATACCGGCAGTGCGTTGCTGACCGCCACGGTAATGGGCGGGGCGGCGCTGGCGTTGCTGATCCTCGGCAGCCTGGCCGCCGGTCTGTTGCAACTCAGTCGCCTGATGCACCGGGGCGTCGGGGTGGCCTGGCGCTATGGCCTGAATAATCTGTGGCGTCGGCCGCTGCTCAGCATCAGCCAGATCCTCGCCTTTGGTCTGACCTTTATGGCGATGGCGCTGATCGTGCTGGTACGCGGCGATCTCATCGACAGCTGGCAAACCCAGCTGCCGCCCGAGACCCCCAATCACTTCGTGGTCAACATCCTGCCCGAGCAGCGCGATGCCTTTGCCGCGCTGCTGGATCAGCGGGCGATCGCCCACAGCGAACTCTACCCGCTGGTGCGTGGCCGCCTCGCCGAGGTGGCGGGCGAGCCACTGGGCAATCGCATCCAGCCCGGTGACGAGGGGGCCGGGGCGGTCTATCGGGAGATGAACCTGACCTGGACCGATACCCTGCCGGCGCATAACCGCATCACCGCCGGGCAGTGGTGGCCAACCGGTGGGCCCACGGATGATGTGATGGTGGTGTCGATGGAGGATCGCCTGGCCGAGCGCCTCGGGGTGCGCCTGGGTGATGTGCTGACCTTCAGTTTTGGTGCCGAGCAGCGTCAGGTGCGGGTCACCAGCCTGCGCAGCGTGCAGTGGGATTCCTTTCAGCCCAATTTCTTCATGATCTTTCCCGAACAGGCCCTGGCCGGACAGCCGTCCACCTACATGACCAGTTTCTACCTGCCGCTGGAGCGCAAGGGCGAATTGACCACCATGCTGCGCCAATTCCCCTCGATCACCATTGTCGATCTGGATCGGCTGATGGAGCAGGTGCGCAGCATCCTCGGCCAGGTCACCCTGGCGGTGGAATTCGTGTTGTTGTTCGTGTTGCTGGCCGGCTTTGCGGTGCTGTATGCCGCGCTACAGGCCAGCCTGGATGAACGCCTGCACGAGGGCGCGCTGCTGCGCACCCTGGGTGCCAGTCGCCGCCAGTTGCGCAGTGCCCACCTGGCCGAATTCGGCCTGCTTGGCGGCTTGGCCGGGCTGATGGCGGCGATCGGCGCCGAATTGATCGCCTGGTTGCTGTACACGCGGGTGTTTGACCTGGCCTATCACTGGCAGTGGCCGATGTGGCTGTGGCTGCCCGGCCTGGGCGCGCTGCTGATCGGCCTGGTCGGTTACCTGGCCACTGCCCAGGTGCTCAGGCATAGTCCGCTGGCGGTGTTGCGGCGTTTGTGATGGATTGTGCAGGGGATGATACCGGTGAAGCTCGCCCCTGCTTCACCTTCGAATCATCGCATCATGAAATCCGCGCCAGGCTGCGTGCCCGAAAAGACGATGCGATGAGATGTCAGTGGGAGCGATTGGCGGCTTCTTCCTTTAATCGTTCCACCAGCCAAACCTTGATGATGGATTGCCGTGTCACGCCGATACGGGCGGCCTCGTGATCCAGCGACGCCACAACCCATGCGGGAAAGTCGACATGGATGCGCTTGTGTGCCTGATTGACCCGACGTGCTGTTGAGAGATCGAGATCACCCGTGATGTCTTGTTCTCCATCATCAAACTTTTTGTCGAAATCCTCAGCTTTCATATAGCTCTACCTCTTTCTTGCGGGATCGTCTGACCGAGATCAGGCGTATTTTCGTGCCTCTGTAGGTGATGACAGCAGACCAGTGTTTGCCGTCGATACAGGCAATGATTAAGTAGCGAGGTTCACTCTCCGATTTTGCCTGGATTTCCAGGATTTCGGGATCCAGCCAGAGCCTTTGCGCACTATGGAAGTCGATCCCGTGTTTTTCGAAGTTTGCCCTGCTCTTGTCGTCATCGAACTCGAAGCTAATCATGAGTACAAATTAGACCTTTTTTACTCATTAGGCAATTCAGCGCGCTCAGGGGCGTTCGATTTGTTGCCGGAGGATCTGGGTGATCTCCGGCATACAGGAGCCGCAGTTGGACCCTGCGCGGGTCTGGGTGTTGATCTCCGTCGCGCGTTGCAGGCCCTGGGACATCGCCTGTTCGATGCTCGGCGAGATCGTAGTCTCGCTATCAGGGACTGCGCGCCTCTTGGTATGCTGGCTTTTTTCGTTCGAGCATCCTGTACAGTGAGAAAACTCCCTGCCAGTTTTGTTGGAAAGGCTTGCAAACAGGGGAGTGATCGAGGAGGGTGAACTTGGGCTAGGCTTTTCTTGTCAGCTTAGCAGGCTGTTGTTGTCTACTCATGCGTCGCGATAGGGCGTTACAAAGCCCG
>JACUTZ010000072.1 GCA_014859545.1 Gammaproteobacteria bacterium | reverse complement strand
CAATGCATAGGGATGTCCCCACAGGGTCAGGGTGTACAGTCCACCGCTGATCGCCACCATGACTGCCGGTAGGATACCGAGCAGCCGTACGGCTACCATCACCGCAATCGAACCAAAGATGAAGTGCACGCCCAAGAATAGCGGCAGGCTAAGATAATTGCCGAGTAACGCCAGCAGGGCGAGAGCCAGGGTGGCAAGCAGTCTGTTCTGCATGCTCAGATAGGGTCTATCTAAGGTACTCATCCCTGCTTATCTCCTGCGTGCAATGCCAGTTCAATATAAAAAATCGACCCCTTACCGGGGGTGGAGTCAAAACCGATACGTCCCCCCATCCGCTCCATCAGCTCACGGCTGATTGCCAGCCCCAGGCCACTGCCACCCTTTTGTCGGGTATCGGAGGCATCTGCCTGGGAAAATTTCTGAAAGATACGCTCGTGAAATTCTGCCGGGATGCCGGGGCCGCGATCACGTACCGCAACACAAACCGAGTTCTTGTCGCTGCTTGCTGAGATCACAACCTCCGCATCCTCGGGGGAAAACTTGGCCGCGTTGGAGATCAGGTTGGTCAGCACCTGATGCAGGCGCTGGGCATCCACCCGAACCTGCGCCTTGCCAGCGCCGTGGCTCAGGCGCAGTCGTACATTGAACTGATCCGCATAGGCGCGATTATCCTGGATCGCCTGTTCAAGTAGTGGTTGCAGTGGCTGAACACACAGATCGAAGCGTATCTTGCCCGCCATGAGCTTTTCCATGTCGAGCAGGTCGTTGATAAGATAGCCAAGTCGCTGGCTGTTCTTGTAGGCGATCGCAATCATCGAGTTTGCCTGTGGAGAAAGCTCGCCCAGTGCACCGCCGGCGATCAGCCCCAAGGCACCAGAGATTGAGGTGAGCGGGGTGCGCAGTTCGTGACTCACGGTGGAGATGAACTCGTTTTTCATCCGTTCGATACGCTTGCGTTCGGAGATATCGCGCACAATGGCAACAAAGCGCGCCGGTTCCCCTTCGGGAGCCATGTATTGCAGGAAGATCTCCACCGGGATTAGCTGTCCCTGCTTGTGTTGATGTACGGTCTCGAAGGTGAGCGAGGGTCGCTCGCCGGACAGGAGTGGTGCAACAAGCGCTCGGAACTTGGTTTCATCGATATCCGGTTTGATATCATAGGCATGCATGCCCAGTAGCTCATCCTGGCTATAACCTACCTGTCGCAGCGAACCCTCATTGACGTAGAAAAAAACCATTTCCCTGGCGTCAAACATGAATACACAGTCCAGCGTCCGATCGAGGGTGCTCTTGAAACGGTTCAGCTCTGAGGTACGTTCCTCAACCCGTTGTTCCAGTTCATCCTTGGCGCGTCGCAACGCCTGTTCACTGCGTTGCCGTAGGCGAATCTCCTGGCGCATTTCATTATGCTGAAGCCGGGTGCGCTGAATTACCCAGCCCGAAATCAGGAGTACCAGCAAGACCTGGATGAACGCAAGTATCCAGATTGCTTGCTGTGTTTGTAGCAGCTCCTGTTCCATCGCGGCAATACTACGACTGTTCTGTGCATCGTAATATTCGAATATCTGATCCATTTGTGTCATCACACCCATCTGCACTGGCATGGCTTGTTCGATCAACAGCGTCCGAGCCTGTATGTGATCATTCGCCAGGGCAGCATCGAGAACAGCCTGCAGAATCGGCGACCCATGGGTGGTCATTCCACGCAACTCCTCGAAAAGGGCCATCTCCTGCGATGTGCGAAATGAATAGCCATCGATCTGCTCGCGCGCCACCATGAAGCGGCTGGCAAACAGATCAAACGCAATCCTCAGTTCATCCAGAAGAAAGGGGTCTTCGCTCAGAGTGATGAGGTTGAGGCGGATGAAGCGCTCCCGCACTGCATCACGCATGCGGTGTAATACCTGGCT
The DNA here is from genome assembly GCA_014859545.1 of Gammaproteobacteria bacterium. Taxonomy (GTDB): domain Bacteria; phylum Pseudomonadota; class Gammaproteobacteria; order Thiohalomonadales; family Thiohalomonadaceae; genus SLDE01. Next base: position 10,091 of record JACUTZ010000072.1, on the reverse strand, counting down.
GCGCTCGCCAGACTGCTGGATCAGCACCGTGCGCGCATTGAGAATGCTCACCCGTTCCAGTGCAAACACGACCATCGAGCCCATCACCACCAAGATCAGCAGGAAGGCGAAATAGAGAAACGGCAGGCGGGGCCAGCTGATTGATTTTCCCTTAGGCACAGGCCGATTCCTCAGCCTGATTACCCGATATCGGCAGCTCGAACCAGAAGCTTGCCCCCGCACCCGGCACCGAATCGAAGCCGATCGTGCCGCTCATGCGTTCGACCAGCTCACGGGTGATCGCCAGTCCCAGCCCGCTGCCGCCTTTTTTTCGGGTATCAGAGGCATCTGCCTGGGCGAATTTTTCAAAAATGTGATCATGGAATTCTGTCGGGATCCCCGGCCCATGGTCGCGCACCACGACACGTACCTGTCCATCCAATTGTTGTGCATAGATCACCACTTCGGTATCCGCAGGGGAAAACTTGGCCGCATTGGATAACAGATTCGCCAACACCTGTTGCAGGCGCTGGGCATCCACCCGAACCTGCGCCTTGCCAGCGCCGTGGCTCAGGCGCAGTCGTACATTGAACTGATCCGCATAGGCGCGATTATCCTGGATCGCCTGTTCAAGTAGTGGTTGCAGTGGCTGAACACACAGATCGAAGCGTATCTTGCCCGCCATGAGCTTTTCCATGTCGAGCAGGTCGTTGATAAGATAGCCAAGTCGCTGGCTGTTCTTGTAGGCGATCGCAATCATCGAGTTTGCCTGTGGAGAAAGCTCGCCCAGTGCACCGCCGGCGATCAGCCCCAAGGCACCAGAGATTGAGGTGAGCGGGGTGCGTAGCTCATGGCTGACCGTGGAGATAAATTCATTCTTCATCCGCTCGATACGCTTGCGCTCGGAGATGTCTTCGATTATCGACCAGATCAATTTTCGGCCACTGCTGTCATCGACCAACATGCCGCTAAGCAGCACCGGGTAGCGGCTGCCGTCCTTGCGAATGTATTCCTTCTCGTAGGGGCCGTAGTGCCCGATTTTGTGTAAACTTTCCAACTGCTTCGCTTCTTGTGCTTCGTAGTCCCTGGGGGTGAGATCCCAATAGCTAAGGGCGAAAAACTCCTCGCGGCTATAGCCGGACGGACGCAGCAGTGCCTCATTCAGATCGATGAAATTGCCGGTTTCATAGTCATTCAGTGCAATCCCGATTGGCGATAACTCAAACAGGGCGCGTAGCCGGGCCTCGCTGGTCTTTAGTGACTCGGAGGCATGCTTTTGCTCGGTCACATCGGCGTGTGTGCCGGTCATCAGCAGGGGTTTACCGTCTGCAGTCCAGCTCACTACGCGACCGCGATCATGTACCCACACCCAATGGCCCTTCTTATGGCGCATACGGGCAGTAAATTCATAGAAAGGAAGCTCACCGGCAAAATGCTTTTCCAGTCGCTGGTCTGAGACGGCAAGATCATCGGGATGGGCAAGCTCCATCCAGGTTGTGATCGAGGTGGGCGCCAGTTCCTCGAGGGTATAGCCGACAATCTCGGCCCAACGTTCATTGAAAATGGTTTCGCCGGTCTGCAGGTTCCATTCCCAGGTACCGATATTGGTGCCTTCGATCACCGAGGCAAGCCGACGTTCACTGGCACGCACACGTTCGGCATCCTGTTTTTCCCTGCTGATATCGGATTCGACTGCGATAAATCCCTGTAGCTTTTTATCCGCGTCAAACAGGGGGTTGCAAGTGATGCGTATCCAGTAGGGTCTGCCATTGTGGTGGTAGTTCAGCAGGTCGACTGAGAAACCTTGCTGCTGCGCCAGCGCCGAGCGGATCTCCGCCACCGTGGCGGGATCGGTATCCGGGCCCTGCAACACCTCGCCGGGTTTGCGACCGCGCATATCGTCTAGCCGATAGCCACTGATGCGGGTAAAACCCTCATTGATCCATTCCACCCGGCCATCGATGTCGGTGATGATCACGCCGTTGGTGGTCTGGCTGGCCACGCGCGACAGACGCAGCATGATTTGTTGGTCTTCAAGATGCTGTTGTTGCACGCGCGCCGCGACCACCAACTGACCCAGGCTTATCAGTAGGGGGCTAAGGAATTGGATGATCGCCTGATCATACCCATCGGGACGATTGGCGATACCGAGCATGGCAACCAGCTTGCCGCCGTGTTGGATCGGGATGCCAAGAAAGGCATTCAGTGCAGGATGCCCCTCGGGTAGACCACCGCGGCGGGGATCATGTGCGGGGTCATTGGCGATTACCGGCTCGCCGCTGGTGAGGGCCGCTCCAAACAGGGATTGTAGATTGGTGAATTCCAATCCCTGTAGCGCGTGGTGTTCATAGAATGCAAGGGTTTCGTCGTTCCAGGCGATATTGGTAATGGCGTGGGTTTTGAGATAGGGCAAGCCTTCGGCGTTCTGTAATACCTCGCCGATGAAACCATACTCGCTCTGCGTTAAATCGAGGATATCATTAAGCAAATGCTCGAAGGCCCTGCGTCGATCTTCTTCACGGATAAAATCGGACTGCGCACGGGCAATGGCTTCAGTCAACTGCTGATTGCGCAGTAGTTCGGTCTTGGCATGCCGTTCTGCAGTGGTATTGCGGATGACCAAAAGGGCCTGATATTCACCCAGATGCCGCATGCGCGCCTCAAACGAGGCCAGGCCATGGGGAAGTTCCAGCTGATAATCGAAACATTGTGGATCGCCCGTGGATAACACCGTAGCAAGGGCTTCGTGGCAACGCTGGGCAAGATGTGCAGGCAAGACATCATCCAGGCATCTCCCCAGCAATGCTTCGCGCGGCACCAGCATGTCGGGATGTTCGTTGCTTTCCAGAAAGCAGCCATTCTTATCCAGCAAAATAACGATATCCGGCAGTTCACGCAGGATGGCCGCATTGCGTGTCTCGCTCTTTTGCAACATGCTGCGCAAATGATGCTCAATCGTTATATTGAACTCATGTTCAACACAGTCTGCGAGGTCGCGCAGGGCGTGTTTTTCGCTGTCACTCAGGCGGCGAGGGGCGAAGTCGATGATGCACAATGTGCCGACACGGTAGCCGTCCAGAGTCTTGAGTGGTGCTCCGGCATAAAACCGAATATGTGGTTCGCCAAGCACCAGGGGATTATCGACAAAGCGCGGATCGGCAAGGGCATCACTTACCTCCAGGGTCTCACTGTCCAGGATGGCGTGGCCACAGAAGGAGATATCCCGTCCGGTTTCGCAGACATCCAGCCCCTGACGAGACTTGAACCACTGGCGATGCGCATCCACCAGCGACACCAGCGCGATCGGTACACCAAACATCTGCTTGGCCAGCCGGGTCAGCCGGTCAAAGCGTTCCTCGGCGTCGGTATCCAGCAGATAGAGATCACGCAGGGCATTCAGGCGCTGCGCCTCGTCATGGGGAAGGGCTGGTACTTGCATTAGGGTGACTCCGGTTCCGAGAATGCTTCCCGAATGGCGACGATGTTGGGTAATTGCGCGAGGAATACCTCGACCAGCTCGGGGTCGAAGTGCTTGCCGCTGTTTTCCTTGATCAAATCCACTGCGGCGTCGATCGTCCAGGCCTTTTTATAGGGGCGTACCGAGGTCAGTGCGTCGAACACATCCGCCAGTGCGGCAATTCGACCGGCCATGGGGATGGCTTCACCACTCAGGCCATGGGGATAGCCGCTGCCGTCCCATTTTTCATGGTGGCTGATGGCGATCTCCCTGGCCATGCGCATCAAGTCGGAGTCGTCTCCATCGAGCAGCTTTGCTCCAATCGCGGCATGGGTCTTCATGATCGCCCATTCGTGCGGTTCGAGCTTGCCCGGTTTTTGCAGCACCGCATCGGGAATGCCGATCTTGCCGATGTCGTGCATCGGGCTGGCGTTGAGGATGAGGTCACACTGGGCGTCGTCCCAGCCGATCTCCCATGCCAGCAGGGCGCAGATATGGCTCATGCGCAGGATATGATTGCCAGTCTCCTCGTCCCGGTACTCCGCTGCCTTGCCCAGGCGCTGTACCACTTGCAGACGGGTGTGGTGCAACTCCTCGGTGCGCGCACGCACCATCTCTTCGAGCACATCCTTCTGGTTGTGCAAGATGCGGTGGGCGAGTTGGGCATCGAGCAGATTGCGCACCCGCATCAACAGCTCATTGCGATCAAAGGGCTTGCTGACAAAGTCCCGTGCCCCACCGGCCAGGGCGCGCAGCAGATAATCCTTGGAGTGCTGGGCGGTGAGGATGACGATCGGCGGCAACAGCGGATCATTGAGCCCGGTCAGCTGTGCCATCACCTGGTAGCCATCCAGATGCGGCATATTGATATCCAACAGGATCAGGTCAGGGCGATGTTGCTGATAGTTTGACAACACCTCGCGCGGGTCCTGGATCAGAACACGTTGCTGATAGCCCTGGGAGGCCAGTATCCTGTCCAGCAGCTTCAGATTGGCCGGTTCGTCATCGATGATGAGGATACGGGCGTTATCACGGGCGGCCTGTTGTTCTGTCATTTTCATGTTCTCCGGTCAATATATTTCGTCACTACCAAGCCTTGCGCCGACTTCCCCATTGGGGTAGGGCACTATGTCAACACCACACAGTTGCGCCGGGTATTCTTGGCCGCGTACAGGGCGGCATCGCTACGTTGGATGATACGCTCATCATCGGGATGAGCATCAGTGATCGCCACGCCAAGACGGGTAGTGACCATCAGGCTCATTCCAGCAGGCAACATCACCAGTGCATTGGCGATGCTGCTGCAGCGTTGGTATTGTGTTCGCTGCTAGTTTTCCTTGTGCAGAATATGGTTTCGCACGGTCTCCAGAAATTGCTCCACATTGATCGGCTTGGTGAGGTAGTCGACAAAGCCGGCAGCGATCCCCCGCTCGATATCGCGGGGCATGGCATTGGCCGTGATGGCGACTACCGGGGTATTTTTCAGGCTGGCCTCGGCCTGGAACACCTCAAGCACCTGATAGCCATCCATACCCGGCATATTGATATCCAGCAGGATCAATTCTGGTTGGCGCACCAATGCCAGCTCGATGCCAAGATCCGGGGTGTGGGCGGTAATCAGGTGTATATTCGGCACATGCCCGAGGATTTGCGTTACCAGTTTGATGTTGGCCGGGTTGTCCTCGATATAGAGCACGAGATGGCTTTCGGTCGCATCGCTGCCTGTTTCGCTGCTTATTTGGCGTGTCACCTTTGGTGTATAAGAGTTATCTAATGCATGCTCCAGTGGTAGCTCGATCCAGAAGCTGCTGCCGACGCCGACTTCGCTGTGCACATCCATGTTGCCGCCCATCATCTCCACGATGCGCCTGGTGATGGTCAAGCCAATGCCGGTACCCTCGATCTCGCTGCCCTCGGCATCCAGACGATTGAAGGGCTCGAACAATTCCGTGAGTTTGTCAGCCGGGATGCCCTTGCCGGTGTCGCTAACAATGACGCGCAGGCGATCGCTGTCATGGGGCTGCATTTCGATGCGTACGCTGCCGGCGTCGCGATTGTATTTGATGGCATTGGACAGCAGGTTGAGCAGCACCTGTTTTAGGCGGGTGCGATCGGCGCGTACTGCGGCCTCTTCCAGTCCCGAATGGGTGATCCGGATATTGCGCTGGTCCGCCAGGGTACTGACCAGTGACAGGCATTCCTCCACCACCGGGCATAGTTCTACCGGCTCCAGGGAGAGATCGATCATGCCCGATTCGACCTTGGCCAGATCCAGTACTTCGTTGATCAATTCGAGCAGGTGATTGCCGGCCTTGAGGATCTCTTTGACACTATCCTGATGTGCTTCTTGCAGTGTATCGTCATATTCCATCAATTGGCTAAAGCCAAGGATGGCATTCATCGGCGTACGCAGTTCATGGCTCATGCTGGAAAGAAATTCGGACTTGGCCTGATTGGCGCGTTCGGCCACCAGCCTTGCCTCTTCCAGTTCCTGTTGGCGGGCGAGTTCTGGACTATAGTCGCTCATGATATTGAACAGGTATTGTGGCTTGCCATCCTCTCCGGTGATAACACCAATGTTGGATGTGGTGATGACTTCTTCACCATCCTCGCGCAGGATGGGTAGCAGGCCCGCCCAGCTCTTATTCTGGAGCAGGTTGGCCATGATGGCTTCGGGTGCCCAACTCATTGTCTCGGGGGAAAAGAACTGGGTGAAATGCATACCGAGACATTGCTGGTGCTCACAACCATGCAGCAGGTCATGGGCGGGATTGCTGTAGAGAAGATAGCCATCGGCATCGGTAACGCCGATCCCCTGTTGGGTGGTATCAAATACACGGCGGAAGATCAGCAGATCCTGCTCTGCCTGCTTACGCTGGCTGATGTCGCTGTGTATACCGATCAGGCGCATGGGTTCACCGTGTTCATTGCGCTCTACCACGGTGCCCCGGCAAAGTATCCACTTGTAGTTGCCGTCTTTGCAACGCAGGCGCAGCTCTAGATTATATTGGGCGTTGCGTCCCTCGATGTAGTCGATGAGCTGCTGCTGGACATGTTCCAGATCAGCCGGATGCACGGATGATTTCCAGGCATTAACGCTGGATTCGAGTTCACCATGTTGGTAGCCGAGCATTGGCTCGTAGTTTGCGGAGAACAGCATTCGGCCTGAGCTGATATCCCAATCCCAGATGCCATCGCCGGCGCCTTCCACCGCAAAGGAAAAGCGCTGCTCGGTTTGGCGCAGGCGCTGTTCGGCCTCGATGCGGTCCGTGACATCCTGTACGGTGCCGGTCAGGCGCAGCGGTTTGCCGGTCTCGTCCAGGTGCATTTGTGCCAGTTCGTGGACGTGGCGGATGCTGCCATCGGGTCGCAGGATGCGGTGGATCACATCATGGCGACCGGTTTCTTTTGCCGTATTTTCACTGTCGTGTACCAAGGCCCGGTCATCCGGATGTACGGCAGCATGGAAGGCCGCCACACTGGGGGTAAAGCTGCCCGGCTGATGGCCGAAGATGTGGTAGATCTCGTCAGACCAGACCAGCTCGCCGGTGATCAGGTCAGCGCTCCAGTTACCGAGGGATGCCAAGCTCTGGGCCTCGAGCAATTGGCGTTCCCGTTCGACCAGTGCCAGTTCGGCGCGCTTGCGATCGTCGATGTCCTGTACCACGCCAATCATGATCTGCGGCTTGCCCGCGGCATCACGCTGTACCGCACCGCGTTCCAGCAACCAGCGCACGGTGCCATCGGGCCAGACCACACGGTGCTCGACCTCGTAGGGGGTATCGTGCTCGATGCAGGCGCTGATCTCATCGATCACGGCCTGCCGATCATCCGGGTGCACCGCGGCGAGGAAGTTATCGTAAGTCGTCTCCAGATCCCCTTGCGGATAACCAAATAGCGGGGCGATCCGTTCGGTCCAGAACAGCTTTCCGGTGACGATATTCCACTCCCAGGTGCCGATATTGGCGTAGATCTGGCCACGACGCAGACGTTCCTTGGCCTGTTCTGCGGCCTGTTCGGCGCGAATACGATTGGTAATGTCATGAAAACTCCACACCCGGCCGGATAGCGTATTGCCATCCGGCAGGGCCCGTGAGTGGCGCTCGAAGATGCGCCCGTCGTTCAGTTCGATCAGGTCATGGGATTCCTGGTCCGAGTGGTACAGTGTCTGGACCTTGTCCAGGAATCCCTGCGGATCGATCAGTTGGCTCAGGGCATAGGCGAGTAGTGGTTCATCATTGGCGCTGTCTGCCACGGATTCGGGCATGTTCCACATCTGGCGAAACTGCTGGTTCATGAACAGCACTTCACCTTGGGCACCGACGGCCAGGATGCCGTCCTTGGTGGATTCCAGGGTGGCGGTCAGCCGATGGGCGCTATCCGCCAGCTCCTGCTCGGCGGCCTTGACGTGGGTAATATCGGTACGGATCGAGACGTACTGGTAGGGTTTTCCGGTATGGTCAAGAAAGGGTGTGATGGTGGATTCCACCCAGTAGAAACTGCCGTCCTTGCGCCGATTGCAGACCTCGCCAAACCACACCTCCCCGGAGGCAATGGTGGCCCATAAATCCTGATAATAACTGTCTGGATGCTGGCCGGATTTGAGCATACGATGATTATTTCCCAGTAGCTCGTCGCGTCCGTAGCCGCTGATCTCACAGAACAGGTCGTTGACGTAGGTGATGTTGCCGGCACGATCGGCGATGCTGACAATGGCATGCTGGTTGAGCGCCAGGTGTTCGCGTTCGCGCTCGTAGAGCAGTTGCTGCATTTGTAATTGATTGCCGCGTGATTCGCGTGAGCGGCGAGCTCGCGCTGAAACACGACTGATCAACAGCTTGGGGTTTACTGGCTTGAGCAGGAAATCATCGCCGCCCAGATTGAGTGCCTGCTGTTGCCAGTTTTCATCCTCCTCGGAGGAGAGAAACAATATCGGTAGCTGATGATAGCGTTCATCCTCACGTAGTAGCGCAGCCAGTTCCGGGCCAGTTATCTCAGGCATGTGGAAATCGAGGATCAGTACCTCAGGTCTAAGTACCTCGATCTGTTCCAGGGTTTTGCGTGGATCGCTTAGGGTGGTGACCTCCATACCTGCAGCGCGCAGCAGGGTGGCCTGTGCCCCCAGCACCATGGGATCATCGTCTACCATTAGTACCTGATAGGGAATCTTGGGTACCCGCAAACTTAGCTCGTCAAGCTGGCGTAGCAGGCGTTGGGCGTCGACAGGTTTGTTCAGGTAGTAGGCCGAGCCGCTGCGGTAGGCGGTCAGGCGGGCTTCCAGGTCACGGCGCACCGAGAGAAACAGTACCGGTGGAAATATCCCCTGATATTGTTGCTTGAGTCCGTGGATGTACTCGGCACCGGCCAGCTCGCCCTCGGGAAAGATCATGTCCATGATCACGACTGCCGGGGTTTCGCTGGATTGCATCGCCTGGCTGAAGCTCTGTAGCCTGTTGAACAGCTGTACCCGGTAGCCGGCTTCCTGTAGCTGCCGGGACAGTTGCTCACCCTGTTCTGGCTCATCCTCGACCAGGAAGACCAGCGGCTCGGCCTGCGGCAGTTGTGTTGTCGAGCTGGGGGGGATCTCCAGGCTGGGGGCGTGTAGCTGTGGGGCACTATGACCCAGCTTGTCCAGGTGTTGCAGGTCCGCAATCAGTTCGATTCGCAGGGTCTCGGTGTCGGCAGTGGGATCGGCATTGCGTAGTCGATCCAGACGGACCTCGGCGCGGCGGGCCGCGTCCCCCAGGGAGTGCATGCCAAAGGTGCCGGCACTGCCGGTCAGTCCGTGTAGCATGCGTCGCAGGGCATCCAGTTCCATGCCTGCTGGCCCGGCCTGTTCCAAAAGGGCGGTCTGCTCGGCAATAAGTGCCATCTTGGCGGGGAGTTGCGCCATGTATTGCCTGCGTAACTCGGCCATGGCCTGGTTCAGATCATGCTGGTCTGCCACGGGTTAACTTCCTCTAAAATGCAGCTATCGGCTGGTTTTATTGTTTGAGAAATTAGCCATGCAATAAGCAAGCCAATATAGCCAATGTCTGTTCAGGGGGGGCGAGGTTACTTTGTCACTACTCCCCCCTTGTGTGGTGCCTCTCGCCAAGACGCCAAGAACGCCAAGAAAGGCTTTATGCCCAGGGAAGGGCGGTATTTGGCTTGGTCACTCCTGCGCATCCCTGCGCCCGTGACATACCGTTCATCCATGAACATAAGGCAGGACGCCGGTAGCCATATGCCCAGGGATGGGCGGTATTTCAGTACGCCAGGAGGCAGCGTACTGATTATGTCCATGGATGGACAGTATTTGCTTGTGGAAATAATAGCTGGCCATTTGAGGTGGTGATATCCAACCAATGCCCTTGATCTCTTGGTGTGCTTGGCGTGCTTGGCGAGATCATCTTTTTTGGTTTATGCACCACTGAGGCGGGGGGGCGAGGAGTTAGGTTTTTTCACCCATCCTGCCAGCGGGCGCGTTTGCGATACAGGGTGGAATCGCTGACGCCCAGCTGGCGTGCCGCTTCGATCACGCTGCCACCGCACAGTGCAATGGCCTCTTCGATATATGCCCGTTCCACTTCTTCGAGTGGCCGGATGCCCGAATGGGCCAGGGGGGGTTGCTGGCCAGTAGACCCGGGATGGGCGGGCTTGTTGCTGACAGTAC
>JACUTZ010000071.1 GCA_014859545.1 Gammaproteobacteria bacterium | reverse complement strand
CTCTATGGTATGAATATCCCAGGGGTGAAAGTAGAAGCGGTCTTGGAATTGATCCAGTACGCGGATACGGCGCTAAAAAGCCTGCTGCGGTGTTCATTTATGACATGTGAACTGCGCGCCTCGCAGGCTTTTTTCCTCGTCTGAGCGCAGTGTCTCTAAATTTTGGCAAATATCTCAGGACAGGCACGTGGATCGGGAAGTCTTCGAGCTGTTCCTGCGCAGTGGTGTCCACCTGAAATACGCCCGGCGCTACCTGTTGCCAGAACAACTGGATGAAGTGGAACTGACGCGCTATCTGGGGTAGGCGCGATATCATCCTCCCGCCCCGCGTATGCTGTGGAACGTTGTTTCCCATCCGTGGTCTGACCCGGACGAGAGGGTGACCCTGTACCAGGATTACCATGCAAATTAATTGAATTGAACGAATGGGGGTACCCGATGTTGAAGCGGTCGCTTTTTACGCTTGTTTTGCCTGTATTGTCATTGTTGTCCGGCCCTGTATTGGCCAGTGGCCTGCCGACGCCGAATCCGGTGATGGTCGAGCGCCTTGGTGACTTTGTCCCGGAGGATTTTATTGTTTATCAGGATGAACACGCCCGGCATGTGGTGACGGTATTTACCGATGTGAACTGCCCGATCTGCCGACGCCTGCACAATCAGCTGGGGGATTACCAGATGTACGAGATCGCGGTGCGCTATGCCGCCTTCCCGAATATTGGCAATGCCCTGGAGCAGATGCACGGGGTTTGGTGCAGTGCCGATCGCAAGGCGGCGATGGGGCAGGCCAAGCGCAGCGAGCCGGTTGCGGTGGCGGGCTGTCGCAGCGCGGTGGTGGATCAGCAGTTCGAGCTGGCGATGAGTGCCGGATTGCGTGGGACACCGGCGATCGTTACCCCGGGTGGGCGGGTGATCTATGGGCATGTGCAGGCCGAGCGTTTGTTACGGATCCTGGAGGCCGAGGCTGCCTCAGGCGACCAGATCCAGTAATTGTCCTGCCTGTGCTTGTTCGGTCGCTTGATTCTCGCGATATCTTTGCAACTGCGCCTCGACGCTGGCCTGTTGGTACATACTGCGCGCCTGCCCGGCAACACGCAGGTCCTGCGCAGAGGGATCGACCGGGGCCAGTGCGGTGCGAATGAGGTGCTCGGCCTTGGCCATGGTCGCCTCGGGATCACCGGCCACCGGGCTGGTGTCGATCTGCACATCGCCACCGGCGATATAGCGACGATTGTCCGGGCCCTGCACATCGTCGTACCCACCCCCGCGTACCAGCGCCCCGCCCACTGCGCGGTGGGCATTCTCATGAGCGATGACCTCGTACTCGCGCTGTTGTAGGCGGCGCACGATGGCGCGCAGCTCCTGTTCCTGCTGGCTTTCTGTCTGGTCGCTTCCGCTTGCCTGTTTGGATGCAGGGCGCTCCTCACCCTGCTCAGGCGGGTTGGCGCCTTTTTCGCTGGGGGCGATCCAGGCTGGTGGGAAGCCCAGGATCAGCGGTGGCGGTGTTGCGGGTAATTGCATCGATAATGACTAAGCAACTGATTGAACGAAGTTTAGTGCAGATATCGCAAAAAACACACTATCGCTGATGCAAAATCGGCATGAATTATCAAGGCGTTCAGCTTTATATCTGCTAAGTGCTTGTTGCAAAAAGCCCGGCTGGATTTTTCCACAGAAGCTGTGGATAAGTTTGTGGATGAAATGGGCACAAGCGTCGCTGGGGCGCATCCTGACTGGTCCGGCTTTGGAATGCTTAAAAAATGGACACATGGCTATATCATCGTAAAATCAATGAGTTATATAAAAACATCATGGTATGGCAGATTGATGGCGATGTGCGCTTGACAAGGCATGCGGCTGCTGTTCCCGATGTGAATAAGCATTCGCTAATAAATTTGCTTGTCGCGGATACTGGCTGATCTCAAGGGTTTTTTACACCCGTATTGTTTATCGGGGATGTCCCATCGGGCAGGTGGATAGACTATAGTGGCTGACCGTCTTCTTCCAAGCCAGGAGCGCCGCCATGCAGATCCAGGAACGCCGTGATGGCCCGATCAACCAGGGTATGACATTCCTTGCGCTGGCCTTTCGCCCCTTTTTTCTGTTTGCCGGGATCGCTGCGGTGTTGCTAGTGGGCTTATGGCTGCTGGTGCTGATGGGCAAGCTGGCGGTGCCTGCCTACTACGGCCCGCACTGGCATGGGCACGAAATGTTGTTTGCTTATGCCGCGGCGGTGATCGCCGGTTTTCTGCTCACTGCGACCAAGAACTGGACCGGGATCCAGACTCTGCGTTACTGGCCGCTGGGCGGATTGGCCCTGCTGTGGTTGCTGGCCCGCCTGTTGCCTTGGCTGGATGTGCCTGGCCTGTTGATCGCCCTGGTCGATGGCCTGTTCCTGCCCCTGTTGGCGCTGGCACTGGCCTTCCCACTGTTTCGCAGCCGCCAGCCGCATAATATCCCCTTTGTGTTTCTGATCCTGGCGATGGCGCTGGGCAATCTGCTGATACATCTGGAATTGCTTGGCCATCTTCAAGGCGGGATGGCCATGGGGGTGGCGCTGGGTCTGGGGATGGTGCTGAGCCTGCTGCTGGTGATGGGCGCGCGGGTGATCCCCTTCTTTATCGAGCGTGGCCTACCGGGGGCTAGGGTTCGCAAGTGGACCTGGGTAGAGCGTCTGGCGGTGCCGAGCATCCTGCTCTATGTACTGGTGCAGCTGATTTGGCCGGTGACGGTGCTGGCCGGGGTGGTGACCGCGGCGGCGGCCTTGCTGCATGCCTGGCGGATAGGCGGCTGGTACCAGCAAGGGATCTGGCGGGTACCGCTGCTGTGGGTGCTATGGCTGGGTTATGCCCTGGTGGTGCTGGGATTGGCGGTGCAGGCACTGGCGGGTTTCGGGCTGATCCCGGTGCTGCTGTCGCTGCATCTGCTGACCGTGGGCGGGATCGGGGTGTTGAGCCTGGGGATGATGGCGCGGGTGGCGATTGGCCACACCGGGCGACCGATGCAGGCACATCCGGTAATGGGCTGGGCCTTCGCCCTGCTGGTACTGGCGGCGCTGCTGCGTGGCCTGATGCCACTATTCTGGCCCGAGGCCTATCTGTGGTGGTTGAAGCTGTCCGGGCTGGCCTGGATACTGGCCTTTGCGGCGTTTGTGTGGGTGTATCTGCCGATGCTGATCAGGCCCAGGGTGGATGGGCAGCCAGGCTAGGGCTTCACAAGGCAGGCCAAGTCCTCTCCCCGGTGCGATCGCTCTCGCTGAGACGCCAGGCGCACCAAGAAACTTATACGCCAAAGGGTGGGCGGTAGTTGCTGAGCGGTCATGCCGATAGCCATCTGGAACGATGACATCGAGCAAAGCTCTTCATCTCTTGGCGTTCTTGGCGACTTGGCGAGATCACCGCTTTGCCATTGTCATGCCCCCGGAAGTTGGGGCTAAAGTGACTGAGCCTGACTCATTGCGTAAACCGCTAGCGGTTTAGATCAGATATTTGCCACCGGTCGCCACCGCAATGGTCAGCAGGCCTAGCAAGGTGTTGATCCCGACCATGTCACGGATTCGGTCGATATGGGCCTTGCCGGTCGGCCAGGCCTTGTCGGCGACCGCCTTCTTCAGTCCCTTGAAGGGGCCAAAGAACACATACAGGTAAATGGCGAACATCAACAGCGCCAGGGCGTGCATCACGTGCACGTACAGGGGCAGCGAAGCAAAGCCCTTGAAGTAGGCAAAGATCATCCAGTAGCCGGTGGCCAGCAGGGTGATGATCGCCACCCACACCCAGGGGAAGAAGCGATTGAACACCCCGACCCACAGTGGCTGGCGCTGTGGCGGTTCCAGCTGTGTGGCAGCAACCGGGCGCAACACCTGGTGGGCGAAGAACATCCCGCCGACCCAAATCACGGCGGCGAATACGTGCAGGCTGATGGCAATGGCCATGGCTTCTTTCATATCTTTACTCCTTGGTGTTTGTTGTCGGTATTAGTTTGCGATGGCATGGCGTTGCAACCAGCCTCGAATCACCTTTAGCAGGGCCTGCTGGTCTGGATGATAGTTGTGGTCGGTGGCGGGGATTTGCAACTGGCGGTAGTGGACCTGATCACCCTTGTCGGGATCGAAGCTCGGTGCAATGTTGCGATACAGCACCCGTCGATCCTCGCCGTCCTGATAGGGGCGCTGGGCCTCGCTGGCGCGTCGTGCGGCGCTCTGTAGTACCCGGTGCTGGTCGCGTGCGGCATATACATCCAGGATTGGTACACCTACCTCGCCGAGCTTGCGGGCCGCATCCAGGCGCATGTTTTCGTTGGCGCTGCCGTCCAGTCCGATCACCACCAGCCCCTGTACCCGGTCTCGGGGGGTGTTGAACAGGTAGTCAATGGCCAGACGGGCACCACTGCCTTGGCCGATCAGGCTGAGCTGGGTGCGCCCCATACCTTCCAGATGGGCCAGGGCGGCGTTGATATGGTCGGCATTGAGGTCCAGCCACGCTTCCAGCCCGGCTTCGTCGCCGAGCGGTGCCAGTTGCACCGAGAAGCTGTCCCAGCCGTAGCGGGGCAGTCCGACACGCAGGGCCTCGATGGGTTGCGCCGCAAGATGACTGTGATTGTCATGCAGCAACAACACGGTGCCATGTTGTTTGCCGCTGCTGTCTGGCAGGTACAGGGCAAAACTGCTGCCCTCGGCCAGCATCAGCTCCACATACTCACCCTCGACCTTCAGGCTGCGCAGTTCGGCCAGGCGCAGGGCATGGCGATCGGGCAGGGTCTGAGCCTGGTTTGCCGCAACGGGATCGGCTTCCTGTGCAGCCAGCGACAGACTGCTCAGCAACAGTAATAGGGCAAGGGATGCGCGTAACATCCGCCTAGTATATGCCAACATGGGCCGGATGCCCCGTTCCGGCTTATGCCATCAGGGCAAAAGCATTATAAATTGTCATCCGAGGACGAAAGATGTTTTTCACCGCAGAGGCGCAGAGAAAATACAGATCTTCAATCACCAAATGACAGACCATATTTTTGTTTATAACGGATACTACGTGCCTGTTCCTCGACGGTAGCCCCTTTAACGGACATGAAAAAAAGCGCTTCGCCCTGAATTAAAATCCGCTCAGCGCCTCTGCGGTGAAACGCTTTTTTCATTTCGTTTTACCCAGATATCAATGAGTTAGCCTTGACTTCGTATAATGCTCTTGCCCTGTTATGCCATGGGGAATATCGCATTGCGGCGTTTTTGCAGGTATTATCACCGGTCGATTTTTCGTGCGGCGCGCCGGGCGCGCCGCGAGCCACACAATAACCTTGAGGAATACACCATGGCGGATTACCAGATTGCCCCCTCCATCCTGTCGGCCGACTTTGCCCGTCTGGGTGAGGAAGTGGATAACGTACTGAAGTCCGGTGCCGATATCGTTCACTTCGACGTAATGGACAATCACTACGTACCCAACCTGACCATTGGGCCGCTGGTCTGCGAGGCCCTGCGCAAGCACGGCGTGACCGCGCCGATCGACGTGCATCTGATGGTCAAGCCGGTGGATCGCATCATCCCGGATTTCGCCAAGGCCGGTGCCAGCTACATCACCTTCCACCCGGAGGCCTCCGAGCACATCGACCGCACCATTGGTCTGATCAAGGAGTCCGGTTGCAAGGCAGGCCTGGTGTTCAACCCCGCCACCCCGCTGGACGTGCTGGAATACACCATCGACAAGCTCGATATGGTGCTGCTGATGTCGGTCAACCCCGGTTTTGGCGGGCAGAAGTTCATCCCCTACGTGCTGGACAAGGCCCGTGCGGTGCGCAAGATGATTGACGCGCGAGGCCTGAACTGCCGCCTGGAGATCGACGGTGGGGTTGGTCCGGCCAACATCAAGGAAGTGGCCGAGGCCGGTGTGGACACCTTCGTTGCCGGCTCTGCGGTATTCGGCAAGCGCAACGACAGCGATCCGAACCACTACAACAGCATCATCGCCGAGATGCGTGCCGAGCTGGCCAAGGTCGGGAAATAAGTTAATTAACCGCAAAGACGCAAAGGACGCAAAGAAAGGATTGAATGATGATGGATCCCCGCCAGCTACGCCCGGGGGTGAGGGCTAACATTCAATCACATTTTTCTTTGCGTCCTTTGCGACCTTTGCGGTGAGATCTTTATTTATGCTGAAAAAATCTGAAATGGTATTGATCGATGTGGACGGTACGCTGGTGGACAGCGTGCCGGATCTGCATTACTGCGTCGATGCGATGATGAAGGCCCTGGCCATGCCCTTGCGCGGCGAGGCCAGGGTGCGTACCTGGGTGGGTAACGGGGTCGAGCGTCTGGTTCGCCGCGCCCTCACCGACAGCCTGGACGGTGAGCCGGACGACCAACTGTTTGCCCGCGCCTATCCGATCTTCCTCGACCTCTACGCAGAGAACACCTCCAAGCGATCCAAGCTCTATCCGGGCGTGATCGATGGATTGGATTATCTGCAACAGCAGGGTTATAAGCTGGGCTGCGTGACCAATAAGGCCGCGCAGTTCACGATACCGCTGCTCAAGGACCTGGGCGTGCATGATCGCTTTGGCATCATCGTCAGTGGCGATAGCCTGCCGGAGAAAAAGCCACACCCGCTTCCCCTGTTGCATGCCGCCGAGTTCTTTGGTGTGGCGCCGGAAAAGGCGTTGATGATCGGCGACTCGGTTAGCGATGTAAAGGCTGCCCGCGCCGCCGGCTTTCAGATTATTTGCATGAGCTATGGCTACAACCACGGTAACGATATCCGTGACGCCAAACCCGATGCGGTGATCGATTCCATGGCCGAATTGTGCAATTTGATTTAAAGGCTTTTCACCGCAGAGACGCAGAGGCGCAGAGGAATTACGTGCTCAGGAATATTACTGTCCTCGGCCATTTGTGAGCATTGGGGAAGTACAGCACAAGGGCATGCCCTCCTTCGTTAACTCCGCGCCTCTGCGTCTCTGCGGTTAATTTATTTCAGGTGATGCCATGACTGCCGATGAATTGAAGACCCGCCTTGAGCAGGGCTATAACCGCGTGCCGCTGATGCGCGAGGTACTGGCCGATCTCGACACCCCCCTCAGTACCTATCTCAAGCTGGCCGATGGCCCCTATTCCTACCTGTTCGAATCGGTGCAGGGCGGCGAGAAGTGGGGCCGTTATTCGATCATCGGTCTGCCGGCGCGCACCATCCTGAGTGTGCGTGGCAAGCAGGTCAGCGTGTACCAGGACGGTGCCTTGCTGGAACAGCGGGAGGTGTCCGATCCGCTGGCCTTTATCGAAACCTACCAGACCCAGTACCAGGTTGCACCGCTGCCGGGACAGCCGCGTTTTACCGGTGGCCTGGTGGGTTATTTTGGTTACGACACGGTGCGTTACATCGAGCCTCGCCTGGCCGGGGTCGCCAAACCCGATCTCATCGATACCCCGGATATCCTGTTGATGGTTTCCGATGAGGTGGTGGTGTTCGATAATCTCAGCGGCAAGCTCTATGTGATCGTGCATGTGGACCCGGCCCAGGCCGATGCCGTGGCGGCTGGTGAAGCACGTCTGAATGCGCTGGTGGCATTGCTGGATCAGCCTCTGGCGCGTCCGCAGCCGCAGCCGCCGGTGGCGATCAACGAGGCCGATTTCATCTCCGGTTTTACCGAGGATGGCTTCAAGGCGGCGGTGGAAAAGGCCCGCGCCTACATCACCGATGGGGACATCATGCAGGTGGTGCTGTCGCAGCGGATGAGCCTGCCCTTTGCAGCCCCGCCGCTGGATCTGTATCGCGCGCTGCGAAGTCTGAACCCCTCGCCGTACATGTTCTTTCTCAATCTGGCGGACTTCCACATCGTCGGATCCTCACCGGAGATCCTGGTGCGCTACGAGGAGGGCATGGTCACGGTGCGGCCCATCGCCGGGACCCGTCCACGTGGTCGGGACGCGGAACAGGATCAGGCGCTGGAGAGTGAACTGCTGGCCGATCCCAAGGAACTGGCCGAACACCTGATGCTGATCGATCTGGGCCGCAATGATGTGGGGCGAATCGCCGAGACCGGCACGGTGGAACTGACCGAAAAAATGCTGGTCGAGCGTTATTCCCACGTGATGCATATTGTCTCCAATGTGCAGGGCCGGCTCAAAGAGGGGATGACCGCCATGGACGCGTTGCGCGCCACCTTCCCGGCGGGCACGGTCTCCGGTGCGCCGAAGATTCGGGCGATGGAGATTATCGATGAATTGGAGCCGGTCAAGCGTGGGGTCTATGCCGGAGCGGTCGGTTATCTGGGCTGGCAGGGGAATATGGATACCGCGATCGCGATCCGCACCGCGGTGATCAAGGACGGACAACTGCATATCCAGGCCGGTGCCGGGGTGGTCTATGACTCGGTGCCGCAAAAGGAATGGGACGAAACCATGAACAAGGGTCGTGCGGTGTTTCGTGCCGCCGCCTTGGCTGCGGCCGGACTGAAGTAGACCAGGCCCTGAATTGATGCGTTGACGTTCGGGTCACTCACTGCGACATGATCGGATCAGATTTTGTGCGGCATTGTCGAGTTCCTACGCGCGAGCAGGCTTAGACTGAAAAGCCAAATACCACCACCAGGGGAGATAACGATGAAACAGGCGACACAAATTATTGCAGCGGCGATTTTGATGGGGATGACCCAGGCTGCTGCAGCGCTGGATTTCCGGCCGATTGTCGGTTATGAGTGGAGCAAGATCAGCGGCTCGGTGCAGGATGGCAACGATGAGTTGAGCCTGAAGAATGACCTGGGGATCGAAAAATCCAACCAGACCCTGGCGGGTTTCCAGATCGGCGCGCTGGGCCAGCACCTGCGCTTTCGCTACCTGCCCTATGCCTTTGATGGGCGTAACACGCTGAGCAGAGATGTCGATTTTGGCGGTGAAAATTTCACGGTGAACGATGATGTTGAGTCAAGCATCAAACTGACCGAATACGCCCTGGATTACCGTTTCATCCCGATCAACACGCCGCTGGGTTATCTGGGCATGGGCTTGGGGGTGAATGTCTTCGACAGTGAGATTGTACTGAAAACCGATACCGACGAGGCCAAAAGCTCGGCAACCCTGCCCATCCCGACCCTGGGGGTGGCGGCGGGCATACACCTGCCACTGACCGGATTGACGATTAACGGCGACCTGTCCGGCCTGGCTTATGACGGCAATAGTTATCGCAATCTGGAACTGAACCTGGATTACCAGCCCTTCGCCCTGATGGGGCTGCGTGTCGGTTATCGTGATCGCCAGGTCAAACTGGAAAGCGGTGATCTGAAGGTGGACTTCAAACTCTCTGGCCCGTTTGCGGCCCTGTGGGTGGGATTCTAAACTCCGGCGAGCCGTCTGTTTCGTGAAGGCCCTGTCTCGGGTGGCAACGACTCGGGACAGGGCCTGTTTGCGTTCATGGCTACACCTGGGCGGGCAGAAACAGGTATGATCAGATGATGTTAAGGCATGAATGCCACGAGGTTTGCGATGCTGTTGATGATCGACAATTATGATTCCTTCACCTACAACCTGGTGCAGTATTTCGGTGAGTTGGGCGCCGAGGTGGTGGTACATCGCAACGATCAGATCAACATCGAGCAGATCGAGGCCATGGCCCCGGATCACCTGGTGATCTCGCCCGGTCCCTGCACCCCGAACGAGGCCGGGGTGTCGGTGGCGGCGATCCGCCACTTTGCCGGCAAGCTGCCGATCCTGGGGGTGTGTCTGGGGCATCAGTCCATTGGTCAGGCATTTGGTGGCAGGATTGTCCATGCCCGCGAGATCATGCATGGCAAGACCTCGATGGTCCATCACAGCGATGTGGGTGTATTCAAGGGACTCGGCAATCCCTTCGAGGCGACCCGCTACCACTCCCTGGTGATCGAGCAGGCCAGCTTGCCAGACTGCCTGGAGGTGACGGCCTGGACACAAAACGCCGATGGCAGCCGGGATGAGATCATGGGGGTGCGCCATCGCGAATTCGTGATCGAGGGGGTGCAGTATCATCCCGAATCGATCCTCACCCGCCATGGGCATCAGCAATTGGGCAACTTCCTGGCCATGTCGGGCGGGATACGCTGAGAAGCGGTTATTTGTAAGCAAGGCCCGAACAGTTACAGAAAAGGTCATTTGAAGATGGATATACAACAGGCAATACGCGCCGTGACCGAGCGGCAGGATCTCAGCAGTGAGGCGATGCGCCAGGTGATGCACCAGATCATGACCGGTGAGGCCAGCCCGGCACAGATCGGTGGTTTTCTGATCGGGCTGCGGATGAAGGGCGAGACGGTGGACGAGATCGCCGCTGCTGCGGCGGTGATGCGTGAGCTGGCCACCGGGGTGTCGATCAGCGGTGATCATCTGGTGGACATCGTCGGTACCGGTGGCGATGGCAGCAACACCTTCAATATCTCCACCACCTGCACCTTCGTGGTGGCCGCCGCCGGTGGCAAGGTGGCCAAGCACGGTAACCGTTCCGTGTCCTCCAAGTCGGGCGCGGCGGATTTGCTGGAGGCCGCCGGGGTTCGCCTGGATCTGAGTCCTGAACAGGTGGCCCGCTGTGTCGATGAGATTGGGGTTGGCTTCATGTTTGCGCCCATGCACCATAGCGCAATGAAGCATGCCATCGGGCCACGCAAGGAGATGGGGGTGCGGACCATCTTCAATGTGCTGGGGCCCTTGACCAATCCTGCCGGGGTGCCCAATCAACTGTTGGGCGTGTTCAGCCGCGAACTGGTCGAACCGCTGGCCGAGGTGTTGCGCCAGCTGGGTAGTCGGCATGTGCTGGTGGTGCGTTCCGACGACGGTATGGACGAGATCAGTATCGGTGCCCCGACTCAGGTGGCCGAGCTGAAGGACGGGCAGATAAGCCGCTACCAAATCCAACCGGAGGACTTTGGTCTGGCCCGTGCCGACATCGCCAGCCTGGCGGTGGATGGTGCCGAGGCCTCCCTGGCGGTGGTGCGCAGGGTGCTGGGCGGCGAGCGAGGCGCTGCCCGTGACATCGTATTATTGAATGCCGGTGCTGCGATCTACGCGGCCGATCTGACCGATAGCATGGCTGCCGGGGTGTTGCGCGCCGCCGAAGTCATCGACAGCGGTGCGGCAGCGGCTAAACTGGATGCCCTGGTTAAGCTGTCCCAATCCCTATAAGACGAGATCCCTGATGAGCAATCCCCCCGATATCCTGCAACGCATTGTGGAGCGCAAGGCCGAGGAGGTGGCAGAGCGCCGTCAACATCTGCCACTGAGTGCGCTGCAGGCGCAGCTGGCCGAGGCCGATCCCCCACGGGGCTTTGTCGAGGCGATGCGCCGTCGTTTGGCGGCAGGGCAGGCGGCAGTGATCGCGGAGGTGAAAAAGGCCTCGCCCAGCAAGGGGGTGATACGGGAGGATTTCGATCCGGCACAGATCGCCCGCAGTTATGCGCGCGGTGGTGCCGCCTGTCTGTCGGTGTTGACCGATATCGACTTCTTTCAAGGGGCCGATACCTATCTGCAACAGGCACGTGCCGCCTGTGAACTACCGGTATTGCGCAAGGACTTTATCATCGACCCCTATCAAGTCTATGAGGCGCGGGTGCTGGGGGCAGATTGTATTCTGTTGATCGCTGCGGTGCTGAACGATGCACAGCTACAGGAATTGGCCGAACTGGCCACCGGCCTGGGCATGGATGTGCTGGTCGAGGTGCATGATGCCGAAGAGCTGGCACGCAGCCTGCCGCTGAAGCTGCCGCTGGTGGGGATCAATAACCGCAACCTGCGCACCTTTGAGACCTCGCTGCATACCACCCTGGATCTGCTCGCGGCGATCCCGGCGGGGCGTATCGTGGTAACCGAGAGCGGCATCCATACCGCCGAGGATGTGGCATTGATGCGTCAACATGCGGTGCACAGCTTCCTGGTCGGGGAGGCCTTCATGCGTGCGACGGAGCCGGGTGAGAAGCTGGCAGAGTTGTTTGGCTAAAAAGGGGCAAGGGACAAGCTGAAAGAGGCACCGAAACAAATGCTGCCGGGCTGACAATTTCTAGCCCCTAGCCCCTAGCCCCTAGCCCCT
>JACUTZ010000070.1 GCA_014859545.1 Gammaproteobacteria bacterium | reverse complement strand
CGAAGAATCATAAAAAAGCCCGGCAAAGCCGGGCTGGTGTATAACGACTCCATGAGGCATCAATACTGACGCATGTAGATCTCGACACGGCGATTTTGCGCACGCCCCTCCTCGGTGGCATTGCTGGCACGCGGCTCGCTCATGCCGCGGCCCTCGGCACCGATCTGGTGGGATGCGACCCCCTGGCTGCGCAGGTAGTCGACCACCGATTGGGCTCGGCGCTCGGAGAGGCGCTGATTGTACTCCCGGCTACCGATGCTGTCGGTGTGGCCGATCACCAGGATGCCGAACTTGGGATCATCCCGTACCACCGCGGCGACCTGGTTCAGGGTCGGTTTGAACTCGGGTCGCAGTGCGGCGCTGTCAAAGCCAAACGAGGCCTCGGAGGCCACGCTGACCCGCAGCAAGTCATCCTGCAGGCGCTCGACCTGCATGGATTTTTCATCGCGTTCGGCAGCGATGGTGCGGATCTTTCGTTCCTTTTCGTCCATGGCATTGCCGATCGCCGCCCCGGCTGCCGCGCCGGCGACGACCCCTACGGCGGTGCGGCCCTGGCTGCGGTTGCCGGTGTTGTTGGCCAGCACACCGCCGACCAGGCCGCCAATAATCGCGCCACCGATGGCGCTACTGCCCTCGCCGTTTTCCCCGGTCGAGGCACAGCCACTCAGTCCTATGCTCATCGACAGGACCAATGCGGCCACCAGGGGTACTGCTACGAATCGTTTCATTAGTGCTTCACTCCGCTGAGAAAATATACTGCCTTGGATTCTGCCGCAGGGAATAGGTTCATACCAGTACGCGGCAACAAAGTTTCTGTCTGCTTCACAAATCAGGCCGATTTAACTGCCAGGCGGGCACGCCAGCACCCCATCAGCCATTTTTCCAGCTCGAGGATCAGCAGCACCACCACCCCGATACCGAGGATCACCCCCCACATGCCCAGCGACACCGGGCGGGTATCGAAGAAGGTGCTCATAAACGGCGCGTAGGTGAAGATCCCCTGCAAGACCACCACCACACCGATGGCGATCAAGACCTTGTTGGAACCGAACAGACCGCTATAGTTGAGCGAGGAGCTGCGCAGCCGACGCACGCTTAACAGATAGAAGATCTCCATCATCACCAAGGCATTGACCGCATAGGTGCGTGACTCTTCGATGCTGGCCCCCATTGCCTGGCTCCAGCCGTAGATACCAAAGATCCCGGCGGCAAACAAAGTCGAAACCAGCAGGATACGCCACAACAGAAAGGGCGAGATCATCGATTCGTCCGCCGGGCGCGGCGGGCGCTTCATGATGTCCTTCTCACTGGCCTCGAAGGCCAGCGCCATCGCCAGTGCCACCGAGCTGACCATGTTGACCCAAAGGATCTGCAAGGGGGCAATCGGCAGCGACAGGCCCACCAGGATCGCCAGGATGATACTGGCCGATTCGCCACCATTGACCGGTAGCAGGAAGGCGATGGCCTTTTTCAGGTTGTCGTAAACGGTGCGCCCCTCCTTGACCGCACGGGCGATGGAGGCGAAATTGTCATCGCTGATTACCATCTCCGAGGCCTCCTTGGCCGCCTCGGTGCCCTTTTGTCCCATCGCGATCCCCACGTCGGCACGTTTGAGTGCCGGGGCATCGTTGACCCCGTCGCCGGTCATCGCGACGATCTTGCCCTGACTTTGCAACAGCGTTACCAAACGCAGCTTATGCTCGGGACTGACACGGGCATAGACATCCACCTCGCTGATGCGTTTTTCCAATTCCACATCATCCATGTTTTCCAGATCGCGGCCGGTGATCGCCTCAGCGGTATTATCCAGATTCAATTGCGCAGCGATGGCTCGTGCGGTGGCGGCGTGGTCACCGGTGATCATCTTGACCCGAATCCCCGCCGCCCGACACTCGGCTACCGCGCTGATCGCCTCATCACGCGGCGGGTCGATCAGGCCATACAGACCCAGCAGGGCCAGACCGGACTGTACCTGCGTAAAGTCCAGTTCCTGCTGACCTTCCTGGGCCGGTTTGGTGGCCACCGCCAAGACCCGCTGACCCTGCGCAGCCAACGCCTCGATCTGCTGATGCCAGTATTCCTTATCCAAGGGCTGATGCCCTTCCTCACCCAGCAGCTCCGAACACATCTCCAGCACCCGCTCGGGGGCACCTTTAAGGTAGATAAAGGCACGGCCTTCATGACTGTGGTGCAGGGTGGCCATGAACTTATGTTCGGACTCGAAGGGAATGAGATCGGTACGCGGGTATTGTTTGCCCTCGTATTCCAGGTCCATGCCGGCCTTCATCGCCGCCACCAGCAGCGCCCCTTCCATGGGGTCACCATGTACCATCCAGCCACCGTTTCGTTTCTCCAGCGAGGAATCATTGCACAGCAGGGCACCCAGCAGGGTGCGGCGCAGCAGCCGGTTGTCCGTGGGTTCGATACTCTCACCATCCTGTTCAAAGGCACCATGCGAGTCATAGCCGGTGCCACTGAGGGCATAGCTGCCACTGGCGGTGACCATGCTGCGCACGGTCATTTCATTGCGCGTCAGGGTGCCGGTCTTGTCTGAGCAGATCACGCTCACCGAGCCCAGGGTTTCCACCACCGGCAGGCGACGAATGATCGCCTTGCGCGAGGCCATCCGTTGCACCCCGATCGCCAGCGTCACCGTGAGAATAGCCGGCAGGCCCTCGGGGATCGCCGCCACCGCCAGACCCACCACCATCATGAAGGTATCTACCGCACCGTAGCCACGCACCAGGATCCCCAACACAAACACCAGCGCCGCGACGGCCAGCACTGCGGCGGTAATCCAGCGCGCCATCCGATCCATTTGACGCAACAAGGGGGTGGTTAGGGTCTGTACCTGGGAGACCATGGTGCTGATCCGGCCAATCTCGGTATCCACCCCGGTGGCGACCACGACACCAGTGGCCTGGCCCTGGGTGATCAGGGTGCCGGAATAGGCCATGTTGCACCGGTCGCCCAGATCCGCATCCTGTTTGACGGTGCCACTGGCCTTTTCCACCGCCACCGATTCGCCGGTCAGGGCCGCTTCCTGTACCTGCAGGTTTTTCACCTTAAGCAGGCGCAGATCGGCCGGCACCTTGTCGCCGGATTGCAGCAACACCCGATCACCCAACACCAGTTGATCGGCCGGGATCGACTCCCGCTTGCCATCACGCGTCACCATCGCATTGGCCGAGAGCATCTGGCGGATCGCCCGCAGCGCATCCTCAGCCTTGCCCTCCTGAATAAAGCCGATCACCGCATTGAGTATCACCACCGCCATGATCACCACGGTGTCGATCCAGTGATTCAGGGCCGCGGTGATCACCGCCGCGCCAAGCAACACATAGATCAGCAGATTATTGAAGTGGGAGAAAAAACGCACCAGAGCACTGCGCGGCTTGGCCTCGGGCAGGCGGTTGGGACCGTATTTTTCCAGCCGTGCAGCGGCCTCGCCCTCACTCAGGCCCTCGCCATCCGTATCCAGCTGCTTGAGCATCGCCTCCGCCGAGAGCGCATGCCAGGCGGGCATCGACTCGGTGGTATCGCTGCGGGATGGTAGATCGCGTTGTGACATGGTTGGCTCCTGCACTGGTGATTTGTTGGTTCTAGCTAAACAGCGAATCGGACCGCCCTCATCCGGACAGGTTCCCAGAGAAAAGATTTACCGCAGAAAGGATTTGCCTCAAAAAGCATTTACCGCAGAGACGCAAAGAGCGCCGAGAAAAGCCCATTGGTGATCGGCAAATCCACTACTCTCGATACCGGATACATCGTGGCACCAGAGCCGGTGTGCACATCTCAACAGCCTTGCTCTGCGCCCTCTGCGTCTGGGAAATATGTTCCCGACATTTCCTAACGACTACATGGATGTAGTCGTCTGCGGTGAGATCATTTCTTTTTCAGTCGCTCGCCCCACACCAGCATCGCCGGGGTCAACAGCAGGGTCAGCGGGGTGGCGACCAGTAGCCCGCCGGCGATGGCGGTGGCCAGTTGTACCCAGTACTGGGTGGAGGGGGCGCCGATGTAAAAATCCCGCCCGATAACGTCGACGGTAAAGGCAAATACCATTGGCAACAGCCCCAGAATGGTGGTGATGCTGGTCAGTAACACCGGGCGCAGGCGCTGCGCACCGGTGCGCAGCGCCGCATCGATGGCTGCCAGACCCTGCCGACGCAACACGTTGTAGGTGTCGATCAGCACGATGTTGTTATTCACCACCACCCCGGCCAGGGCGATCACCCCAACCCCGCTCATCACGATGCTGAATGCCTCCTGACGCAGCAGCAGGCCGAGCAACACCCCGGCGGTGGAAAAGATGATCGCCGAGAGCACCAGCAGCGCCTGATGAATGCTGTTGAACTGGGTGACCAGGATCAGCAGCATCAGGAAGATCGCCAGGACAAAGGCCAGTAACAGGAATCCCATTGCCTCTGCCTGTTCCTCGGCCTGGCCGCGAAAACGGATGCTGATCTCGCCATCCAGGGGCTGGGCCTGCAGGGCCTGTTGCAACAAACGCAACTGGGTATCGACCAGCAGTCCGGGGGCCACATCGGCGCTGAGGGTATAGGTACGCAGGCCGTCGACGCGCTTGATGATACCGGTCTTGGGGGCAGGACGAAATTCCACAAAATTACTGATCGGCACCAGCCCATAGGCGGTAGGCACGCGCAGATTGACCAGCTGCGCCAAGTTGCGCTCGTCGAAGGGGAAGCGCACCCGGATATCCACCTCCTCGTCGGCATCGTCGGGGCGGTAACCGCCCAGGCGTATCCCATGGGTGATCATCTGCACCGCATTGCCGAGCACGCCGATATCGGCACCATAACGCGCCGCCTCGCGATGATTCACTTCGACCCGTAACTCCACCCCCGACAGGGAGCGGTCGTCCTCCACATCCACAAAGCCGCCCAGCAACACCATCCGTTCACGCAACATACCCATGGCTCGATTCAGGCTGGGCTCATCTCGCCCAGCCAATTCGATCTGGATCGGCTTGCCCGCCACCGGGCCACCCTCCTGCTCGCGAAACTGCAACACGATCCCCGGCAGGTCGGCGGTACGCTGGCGCAGCTCGTCGAGGATCTGCGCCGCCGGCGGGCGCAAGCGCCAGTCGACAAACTCCAACTGGATCACCCCGATCACATCCTCGGCGTAATCGGCCAGCAGCCGCGCCGAGGGCGAGCCAATGGTGCGCACATAGACGGTTTCGATGCCCGCGTGACCCAGCAGGCGTTGCTCGACCCGGCGCACCAGCGCATCGGCCTCGTCGATGGACAGCTCACCGCGCGCCTGTACCTGGATCTGGGCGAAGCGCGGTTCCACATGGGGGAAGAAATCCACCCCACGGCCAAACTGGCCGTAAAGGGTATAGGCGGTCGTGACCGCGAGCAGCGCCACCGCCAGGGTTTGTGCTGGATGACGCACTAGCACCCCCAGCAGCCGCACGTAGCGGGCGGTAAAGCCATCGATATGGGAAAAATCCCCGCGCTCGGCGGCCTGGATACGCGCCACCTGCTGTGGTCGGCTGGCATCGCGCGCACCCAGCAATGAACCCAGTACCGGGATAAAGATCAGCGCCATCAGCAGGGAGGCACTGAGCGTCACCAATACCGTGGCCGGCAGGTAGAACATGAATTCCCCGACGATCCCCGGCCAGAACAGCATCGGCATGAACACCGCCAGGGTGGTCAGGGTGGAGGCGATGATCGGCCAGGCCATGCGCTGCGCGGCGCCCTGAAAGGCGGCACGCCGGTCCATGCCCTCGGCCAGGTAGCGGTCGGCCTGTTCAACCACCACGATCGCCCCGTCCACCAGCATCCCCACCACCAGGATCAGCGAGAACAGCACCACGATGTTAAGGGTAAAGCCCAGCAGATAGATCGCCAGCACCCCGCCCAGAAAGGCACCGGGGATCGCCAGCCCCACCAGCCAAGAGGAGCGTCCGCCCAGTGCGGCGACAATGGTCAGCATCACCAGCACCACCGCAGTGAGCACATTATTTTCCAGGTCGCCAAGCAGATCGGCGATGTCGTCGCCCATGTTCTGCAACACATCCACTTGCAGCGCCTCGGGCCAATCACGGCCTGCGGCGTCGATCACCGCCCGGGCCTGGTCCACGGTATCGATGATATTGGCCCCGGCGCGCTTGCGGATCTCCAGCGCCACCGCTGCCTGGCCATTGATGCGCGCATAGCTTTGCGGGTCCATGAAGCTGCGCCGCCCGGTGGCCACATCGCCAAAGGTCACCACCGTATTGCCATCCACCTTGACCGGCAGCGACAGCACATCCTCCAGCGACTCGATCACCCCCGGTACCTTCAGCGTCACCCGCCCGGCACCGGTGTCCATCGCCCCGGCGGCCACCAGGCGATTATTCCGCTCGATCGCCTGGATCAGCTGATGGTAAGGGATTTGGTAGCTCTCCATGGTCAGCGGGTCGGCGATCACCTCCAGCACGTCGATGCGATCACCACCGATATTGACCTCCAGCACCCCCGGCAGGGCCTCGATGCGATCACGCAACTCGCGGGCCAGGCGGATCAGGGTACGCTCGGGGATCGGCCCGGACAGGGCCACGGTCAACACCGGGAACATCGACAGATCCACTTCCTGAATGATCGGCTCGTCACTACCGGCGGGAAGCGAGGCCTTGACCTGATCGACCTTTTCCCGCAACTCGCTCATCGCCCGCTGGTTGTCGTAACCGGCCTCAAAATCCAGGCGAATGAGGGCAAAACCCTCCCCGGCCTTGGCATAGAGGTCCTTGAGCCCGGCGAGCGACTGCAGCTCGCGTTCCAGCGGGCGCACCAGCAGGCGCTCGCTATCCTCCGGGGCGATCCCGGAATAGCCCACATTGACGAAGAAGATCGGGATCTGTACATCCGGTGCCGCCTCCTTGGGGATGCTGCTCCAGGCCAGGGCCCCCATGCCAAGGATCAGCAGCAACAGCATCAGCACGGTGCGGGCGCGATCAATCGCCGCCTGAACAATCCCCCCCATCATGGCTATTGTCCCTGCGCCTGATTGACCACCAGCACCCGTTCGCCCGGATTGACAAAGCCATGGCCAATGCTGATCAGGCGGATCCGTTCCGGCAAGCCCGCCACCCACAGGCCGTGCACATCGGCGCGCACCGGCTGGATCGACAGGAACACCACCAGGTCCTGCTCGTCGACCGCCTTGATCCCCAGCTCACCCCGCTCACCCAACACCACCAGCGCCGGGGAAATGCGATGGGCCAGTACCTGTTGCAGCGGGATCTCCACCTGGGCACTCACCCCCGAGGGCAGCTTACGCTCGGGATTGGGCAGGGCGATCTCCACCCGAAAGGTGCGGGTGGCGGTATCGGCCACCGCCGAGAGATAGCGGATACTGCCCTCATGAGGCTGCGCGTCCTGATCACCGCTGGCCGGGCGTACCCAGGCCCTGGCACCGTGCTGCAGATGCTGGATCTGGTGTTGCGGCACCTGCACCACCGCACGCAGCGGATGGTTCTCCACGATTTCTGCCACCGTATCCCCCACCCCCACATAACTACCCAGACTGACCGGCTGCAGATTGACCACCCCGTCGATCGGGGCGCGAATGCGGGTACGGGCCAGGTCCAGGCGGGCAGTCTCCAGTGCGGCGCGCGCCGCCTCCAGATTCGCCTCGGCCAGCTGCACCTGCAGCTGCCCCTGAAAACCACTGTCACTGAGGCGCTGTGCCGCCTGGAAATCCCCCTCGCGCCCCTTTACCGCGGCCTCGGCCTGACGAATCCGTGCCGGACGGTCGTTTTCGGCGATGCGCGCGATCACCGTGCCCGCAGCGACAAAACTGCCCCGCGCCACCGGCAGGGCCTCGATCTGCCCGGCAGTCTCGGCACGAATACTGACCCGCTGATCCGGTACCAGCTCCCCCTGCAGGATCAACTGGCGGGCAATCGACTCGGCCTGGCTATGTACCACCGCCACCGTCATCGGCGTGGCCGCGGCGCGTGGCGGTAGTTGCGGCGGCTCACGAAACAGCATGCCACTGGCGATCCACAGCACCAGCAGCAAGCTGACGATCAGGATGATAAAAACCGAACGATTACGTTGAATAAAATCCATTGGCAGGCAATCCCAAATATATGTACTCCATCATAAAACGAGTCTCTACCCATGCCGGGCCAGCGTCAAGCCAGCTCCATACACCCGCCTGTCGTTCTGATGCTATGCTTGCCGAAACCGACCATGGAGTCAGCATGAGCTATTTCACCAAACGCTATCATCCACCCGGCACCTCGCCCGGCACGCTGAGCGAACATACCCCAGAGATCATGGCGGCCCTGCAGATCAGCCTGCTGGACTACACCCCGCAATCCTTTAGCGAACACCTGATCGAAAACCCGGTGGATTGTGCCCAGTGGCTGGAACAGGACAGCATCACCTGGATCCATGTACAGGGTCAGGTCGACCCGGACACTCTGCGCGAACTGGGCACCCTGTTCGGCCTGCATCCCCTGGCCCTGGAGGATGTCATCAACACCGGCCAGCGGCCCAAGGCCGACAGCTATGACGATCAATTATTCGTCACCATGAATCTGCCCACCTTCAATGAAAATGGCGAACTGCGCATCGAGCAGGTCAGCCTGTTCCTGGCCAATCAGGTACTGATTAGCTTCCATCACGGTGCCAGCCATCCCTTTCTGCCGGTAGTGGATCGCCTGCGCAAACACAGTGGCCGGATCCGCGAACGCGGTGCCGATTACCTGTTGTATGCCCTGCTCGACATCATCATCGACCAGGGCTTTCCAATGCTCGAAACCATGGGCGAGATGATCGAGGACCTGGAAGAAGAACTCCTCGACAATCCGGGCAAGTCGACCCTGGCGCGCATCCACCAGGTGAGACGGGATCTACTGCTGCTACGGCGCAATCTCTGGCCGCAGCGCGAGGTGATGAACAACCTCAGCCGCGAAGGCCACGCCCTGATCCACAGCAGTACCTATCCCTATCTGCGCGACTGCTATGACCACACCATTCAGATCCTCGACCTCATCGAGTCCTATCGCGAAATGGCCGCCAGCATGCTGGATGTCTACCTCACCAGTCTCAGCCACAAGCTGAATGAGGTAATGAAGGTGTTAACGGTCATCGCCACCATCTTCATCCCATTGACCTTTATCGTCGGCGTATACGGGATGAATTTTGCCGGCAACAGCCCCTGGGCCATGCCTGAACTGGAATGGCATTACGGATACCCGGCGCTATGGCTGATCATGCTGAGCATCGCAGGCGGGATGTTCTACGCCTTCAAGCGCCGCGGCTGGTTTTGAAAACCCATTCCTCGCGCAAAGGCGCAGGGACAACCGGGAAGTTGTGTGTTGCGCCCATAAATTCTCATCCATGACACCCGCACGCTCAGCCCTGAAACATTGCATTACGGTTTTCCCGCTGCGTCTTCGCGTCTCTGCGCATGCTAGATGCGTCGATCACCACATCTGGTATAGAACTTATCCTTGCCCACTTGGGTGATTTCACGACGCAATGAATCAGACGATATACACCCTCATTAAAGTGGCCACACCCATAGCAACATCGGCACGGAGACACTGATGACCAGGATTTCCATCGGCAGACCAAGACGCCAATAGTCGCTGAAACGAAACCCACCAGGACCCAGGATCAGGGTATTGTTCTGATGGCCGATAGGCGTCAGAAAGGCACAGGAGGCCCCAATCGCCACCGCCATCAGCAAGGCGTCGGCATTCACCCCCAGGGTATTGGCGGTGCCGATGGCAATCGGACACATCACCGCCGCAGTAGCGGCATTATTCATGAAGTCCGACAGGGTCATGGTGACAATCAGAATCAGCACCAGCGCAGCGATCGTATGGCCCTGGGCGATGTGTTCGACCAGACCAATCGCCAGCAGCTCGGCAATCCCCGTATCACCCACCGCCTGCGCCACCGGAATCAAGGCCCCCAGCAACACGATCACCGGCCAATCGATCGCATCGTAAAAGCGCCGTGGTGCAATTAGCCCTGTCCACACCGCCAGCAAGGCCGCCGCCACAAAGGCGATCGCCGCCGGTAGTAGTCCGAAACTCGCTGCCCCGACCGCCATCGCCATCAGACCGCCTGCCATCCAGGCCTCACGTTTATGTGGGAGGGTTAGGGCACGTTCGGCCAAGGGCAGGGCATCGTACTCGGCGACGAAGTCCATCAGGTCCTCATGTGCCCCTTGCAGCAGCAACACATCACCAACCTTCAGACGCATGCGCCGCATCCGTGTCTGGCTGCGGTGCCCCTCGCGGGACAAGGCCAACAGATTAATGCGATGGCGCGTTCGTAAATGAATATCCGTCACTGAGCGGCCCACCAGGCGCGAACGGGGCAATAGCGTCACCTCCATCAGCCCCACATCCTCGGATTTAACTGCACGCAGTTTGTCAGACTGTTCATCCGAATTCCCAGCAGCCGCAAGCGCCGCTTTGCCTTCGCTCTCAAACGCTTCCGGCTCGGACCGCTTCTCGCCGACCAGTACCAGCTCCATGCTACTCAATACCGCTGCCAGGGCCTCTGGCTCGGCCTCGACCACCAGGATATCCCCGGCGTGGATCTTGCGCCTGGGATGCGGTGCGGGAATGCGCACATCGGCGTGGATCAAGCCGATAATCTGTACGTCATCCAGCGCCTCTTCGATCTCATGCAGACTGATCCCTGCCGCCTTACTGCCCTCATCAACACGCACCTCGGCCAGGTAGGCACCGGTTTCGAAGCTCTCCACATCGCCCCGTTCGCGCACCGGCACCAGACGCCAGCCAATCAGAATAATAAAGGCCACCCCGGCCAGCATCACCGCCACACCTACCGGGGCAAAATCAAACATGGCAAAACTGCCGACACCGGTCTCGGCGCGAAAACCGGCAACGATCAGGTTGGGCGGTGTACCGATCATGGTGGTCATCCCACCGAGGATCGAGCCAAAGGCCAGTGGCATCAACAATTGACCCGGCGGAATTTGATGACGTGCGGCAATCTGCAAGGCCACCGGCATCAGGATCGCCAGTGCGCCGACGTTATTCATGAAGCCCGACAGCACCGCAGCCGTGATCACCAGCACCGCCATACTCATCAGACGACCGGCGTTCCTGGGCATCACCACCTGCAATAGCCGATCGGCCGCACCGGTCTGTTGCAAAACCCCACTGAGGATTAAGACAAAGGCGACCGTGATCACCGCCGGGTGGGCAAAACCGGCAAAAGCCTGTTGCTCGGGCACCACGCCAAGGAACACACACAACACCAGTGCGCCCAGCGCGACAAAATCATGACGCCAGCGGCCCCACAGGAACATCACCACCGTCAACAACAAAATGATACTAAGCAGGATCTGTGGCTGGCTCATCGATGCATCCTGGCTGGAGGGAGATGGAGCGCAGTCTAGCAGGATGAATTGGCTAGCGGAAAAAAGTAACAGCTTGCCGGGCCGGGCAGTACATCGGGGATCGGGATCCAGCCCGGCACTGAGGTGCCAAGTGCTCAGCGGGTGAAGTCACCTGCCCGCTCGGGCTGATAGAGGATCTCAACGATCTCCACGCGAGTCATCTTGCCACCTGGGGCTGGCCAATCAATATGCGCGCCAACGGCCAAACCCAGCAATGCGCTACCCACCGGAGTGAAGATCGAGAGCTTGCCCTCGCTGCCGTCGATCTCGCGCGGATAGACCAGGCTACGCTCAAACTCCTTGCCGTTGTCGAGCATGCGAAAATGCACCGCTGAATGCATCGTTACCACGTTGTCGGGCATCTGCCGGGGCTCGCGCACGTCGGCACGGTCCAACTCGGCACGCAAGGCCTCTACCTCAGCCGGACCCGGGTCGGGATACTGATCCAACAGGGCATCGATGCGCTCCATGTCGAGGGTGGAAACAACAATCGGGGGAAAGCCAGACAAGGTCCTACGCCTAAAATTAGATAAACAACTCACCACAGGGGCCACAGAGTACACGGAGAAAATCATTTGTTGAATTCCTGCCGGTAGCCGGAATCCTGACAGAGTAATACCTCTGTGTACTCCGTGCTCTCTGTGTTGAAAATTTGTATCTACTCGCACATTTTGAAAATAATTTCACCGCAAAGGCGCAAAGGGTTAAT
>JACUTZ010000069.1 GCA_014859545.1 Gammaproteobacteria bacterium | reverse complement strand
CACCGATGAACTGGCGGATCTGGGTGAGATCATCGGCCAGACCCGTGCGGTGGAAGCGGTGCACTTCGGGATCGGGATTCGCCGCGAGGGCTTCAATCTCTATGTGATGGGTCCATCCGGGATGGGCAAGCACACCATGGTGCGCGAGTTTCTGCAGCAAAAGGCCAGCGAACAGCCAACCCCTGCCGATTGGTGTTACGTCAATAATTTCGACCATCTCCATAAACCGCGTGCACTGCGCCTGCCCCATGGACAGGGTGAGCAACTGGCCAATCAGATGGAGGCATTGATCGATGACCTCGCCAGCTCACTGCCATCCGCCTTTGAAAGCGAGAACTACCGCAGTCAGATCCAGGCCCTGGAAGAGGAACTCAAGAACCGTCAGGAGAAAGCCTTTGGCGCTCTGGCCGATGCGGCAATCGCCCAGCACATCAAACTGTTTCGCACCCCCAATGGCTTTGCCTTCGCGCCACTGCGTGGCGAGGAAGTCATCTCTCCGGAAGAATTTGAAAAACTACCCAAACAGGAGCAACAGGCGCTGGAGAAGGTGGTCGCCGAATTGCAGGAACAATTGCAAGACATCCTCAAGCATATCCCCCAGTGGCGCCGCGAGACCCGTGAAAAGGTCAAGGAGCTGAACACCCACACCGCCCAGCTGGCGGTGGCCCATCCCATTGAGGCGCTACGGGACAGCTATCAGGGGCAAGCGGCCGTACTGGACTACCTGGATGCCCTGGAAAACGATGTAATCAACCACGTCCCGGTGTTCATCAAGGGCGAAGACAGCGAGGGCCAGCCCAATGACGCCCGCGCCCTGCATCGCTACAAGGTCAATAACCTGATCCTCAACCACCGCCCCGAGGGGGCACCGGTGGTCTACCTGGATAATCCCACCTACATGAACCTGGTGGGGCGCGCCGAACACATTGCCCAGTTCGGTACCCTGGTCACCGACTTTACCCTCATCAAGCCCGGCGCCCTGCACGAAGCCAATGGCGGCTATCTGTTGCTGGATGCACACAAACTACTGACCCACCCCTATGCCTGGGAAGGACTCAAGCGTGCCCTGTACAGCGGCCAGATCACCATCGAGCCGCTGGAGAAGATGCTCAGCCTGGCCAGCACCGTGTCGCTGGAACCGGAACCCATCCCACTGGACATCAAGGTGGTGATCCTGGGGGATCGCAGCCTCTATTATCTACTGCATGAATACGACCCGGACTTTGGTGAGCTGTTCAAGGTACAGGCGGATTTTGAAGACCACATCGACCGCAGCCCGGAAAACATCGCCCTAATGGCGCGACTGATCGCCACCCTGGTACGCAAGGAAGAACTCCTGCCACTGAGCCGTGATGCCGTCGCGCAGGTGATCGACTTTGCCGCGCGCCATGTGGAGGATGCACACCGGCTGACCACCCACATGCGCAGTGTCGCCGACCTGTTGCGTGAGGCCGATTACTGGGCCCGTCAGTCAAGCCATACACGAATTAATGCCGCTGACATCCAGCGCAGTATTGATGCGCAGACCCGTCGCGCCTCACGGGTTCAGGAACACTTGCACGAAGAGATTCATAACGGGCATATCCTGATCGATACCAGCGGCAGCCAGATTGGACAGGTCAACGCCCTATCGGTACTCAGTCTGGGCAATTACAGTTTCGGTCAGCCCTCACGCATCACCGCCACGGTACACATCGGCGAGGGTCAGGTCATCGATATCGAGCGTGAAGTGGAAATGGGTGGCCCCATCCATTCCAAGGGAGTATTGATCCTCTCCTCCTTCCTTGCCGCCCGTTATGCCCATCAACACCCCCTCTCCCTCTCCGCCAGCCTGGTGTTCGAACAAAACTATGGCGGGGTCGAGGGCGACAGCGCCTCGATGGCAGAACTCTGCGCCCTGCTCTCATCCATCGCCGAACTACCGATTAAGCAATCCCTGGCCATGACCGGATCGGTCAATCAGCACGGCCAGTCCCAGCCCATCGGTGGCGTAAACGAAAAGATCGAGGGGTTCTTCGCTGTCTGCAAGGCACGTGGCCTCAGCGGCGAACAGGGGGTGATCATCCCTGCCAGCAATCGCCGCAATCTGATGCTGCGCCGCGAGATCGTCGAAGCAGTGGCCGCTGGCCAGTTTCACCTCTACAGCATTAACCATGTGGATCAGGCACTGAGTCTGCTCACTGGCATGCCGACCGGCGAGCTGGATGATGAGGGAGAATATCCGCAAGACTCCGTCAATGGACGGGTCCAGACACGGCTGCACGAAATGGCGCTAATCAAGCAGAATTTTGCTGATGGGCACAAGGACAAAGACGGGGATTGAGGGGCACAAGGGGCAAGGGACTAGGGGCTAGGGGCTAAGGACTAGGGGCTAGGGCTAGGGCTAGGGATAGGGGCTAGTTAGAAGCCAGAACAGCGCCGGCATTCCCGGGTAGTCACGGTACTTGTTTTCTCGTTCTGCGCCTTTGCGTCACTGCGTTAGCCGGGTTTTGATTTACGATTTCCCTAGTCCCTAGTCCCTAGTCCCCTATTCTTCCCAATCCAGGACATCCAGCGGATTCAGCCATTCATCCCCACCGTGGCGCACCAAGTCGGTATCACCAAAATCATCGCTCATCAGATCATCGAAGGGGCCGGACCAGTCCTCGGGTTCGGCCTCGGCCTGTAGCATCTGGGCATACCAGGCATCCATCTCCAATTCTTCCAGGGTGCCATCGAAATACTGGATCTCGACCACCGGATCCCCAAGATCATAAGCGACCACCTCAAACAGTGTCCCGCTGTCATTGCGATACCATTGCCCTACCTCGGGTACGAGTCTGTGTAACATATGTGCCTCCCCTGTGCTCATCTATAGAACATAGCAAGAAGCTGGTAAATGTCACGCCTGGGGATGGGGGCTGGGGGCTGGGGGCTGGGGGCTTGGATATTGCAACCTACCCCCAGTAACCAGCAACTAGACAAATACAAACGGCATGTCGGACTTTTGTCGGTAGGCCTCGGCATCGACCACCCGCCCATCGGCCACCTGGGCGCGGGCCTGGCGCAGGGCTTGCTCGATACGGCGGTCAGTGAGCTTGTATTGCTCGGGCAGGTCCAACTGGTGCAGGCTGGGGCAGCTTTCGTCAAAGACATGCTGGTACAGCTCGGTCATCATCCCGTAGCGCCCCGACATCAGCATATTGGTCGCCTGTTTAATCGATTCGATAGCCTGCTCGTCACGGGCATAGAAGCTGGTCACCAGCATCACCGAGATGGCATGCAGCACGTCGTATTGGACGTGGGCGACAAACACCTGCAGCTGTTCACGGGTCAGTGGTACATCATTCTGCCAGGCAAAACGCACCATCCCGCCCAGCAGCAGGGTGAAAAATTCCGGCACCCCCCACTCCATCCCCAACCCGACAGAGGCCAGCGCCTCCAGGGTGGTGAATTGCTCATTGCCGGCCACCAGGCGCTGGATCAGCACGTTGTCAGCCACCCCGTGCAGCATCGGTACGTCCTGCTCGGCAAAGGGCACCCCCAAGCCCTCAAACAGCTGGCGATACATCACGATATGGGTGCGCGAGGCAAACAGCCCACCCAGGGTCGGGTATTCCTCCAGCTCATGGTTGCCGACCCCGTATTCATCGGCCACCAGCTGGGCCAGCACGATCTGGGTCAGCTCGGAGACCCGCTCATTGAGCTGGCCATAGGGTAGATCCATCACCCCGGAAAACCGCCCCAGGGCCAGCGCCACACACTGGCGGGTATTTTTCACCTGATTGAAGTAATGCAGGGCGAAGCGGGTCAGCTGCGCCTGGGTGATCTCACCCTTGAAGACCCGCAGGAAAAAGGGATGACGCCAGACCGGATGGGCCATCACATGCTCGTGCAAGGCCATGAACATGGCTTCCAGGCGCTCTGGCTTGAACAGCGCAGTATCCAGGAAGGGGTTGTCCCCCTGTTGTTCGGCGATGGCGCGCAGATCGGCAAACTGGGCATAAAGCGGGTTATTCGGGTCCTTGAGTTCGGCCACCACGCGGCGAAAATCCTCGACCTGGTCATGCTTGAAGCGCGCCAGCACCGCCTCGGCATCCATCTCCAGCAACTCGGCCAGGTGGTGTACATGGGGAAGGACACGCGGCCGATTGGCCTGGTCAAATTCCAATAAGTCACTGAATTGCTGGTGTTGCTGCTGGGTGGCACGGGACATGGGACGATCCTGCAGGTCAGGGTGAATGGGCTGCCTGGGGCACGACTCTGCCCGAACAGGACAGATCGACCGGCATTAGCCATGAGGTCGTGGTGAGGATAACAAAAAACAAGGGCCGCTTACGCGGCCCTTGTTTGGGAGGGGCTAAAGCAGCTTACGCTATGTAGTCGGCAAGCCCGGGGTTGCCATCCACATTCTTCAGCTTGGGGGTATTGAGCTTGGTGATCTTGGCAACCTTTTCGTCACGCAGATACTCGGCAACAATATCCCAGATCGGTCGACCAGGGGCCTCGTCGTTTACGGTGGCCCAACCGGCAACCTTATAGGTCTTGTTGGCCTCGATGCGGGTACCATCATCCAGCTGCATGTCCTGAATTCGATTGCCCATCGCTGCGGTCGGGTCACAGACGTAGTCCAGACCACCGACACGCACCATATCACCACCCTGCTGACGATAGGGGTCTTCATGGAAGATGTTGTCGGCCACGTCCTCGAAGATCATCTTGATATCGGCACCGGACATCTCGGTGACATAGGTCTCCGGATAGGTCAGACCGGTCATGTCATAGACGTGTTCCATGGTGATGGCCTGCCCCGGCAGCACCGTGGTACCCCAACGCACACCCGGTGACAGGGAGATCTGGGCATCACCCACTGCGCGCTGCGCATCACAGATGAGCTGGTCAAAGGTACCGTTGAAGTTGCCACGGCGATACATCAACTCATCGGCCACCGCCAGCTCTTTGCTGAGCACGTTGAGGTGCGGACGGCGAACTTCGTCAACATAGCTCTGCATCTCGCGATCGGCTTCGATCAGGTTGGAGAATACCGGCAGCAGTCGATAACGGAAATCCTGCACCTTGCCACCACGGACATCCAGATCCATCACGCCCAGGAACTTGCCGTTGGAACCGGCATTGGTGACCAGGGTCTTGCCACCGGCATTGCTGACAATGCTGGGAGCCGGCATGCCATCGTGGGTGTGACCACCGAAGATGGCATCGATGCCGGTGACATTGGCGGCCATCTTGAGGTCCACGTCCATGCCGTTATGGGAGATCACCACTACTGCATCGGGACGCTCCTTCTCGCGTACCATGTCGACCATATCCTGCATCTCGCGTTCG
This sequence comes from Gammaproteobacteria bacterium, assembly GCA_014859545.1. Classification (GTDB taxonomy): domain Bacteria; phylum Pseudomonadota; class Gammaproteobacteria; order Thiohalomonadales; family Thiohalomonadaceae; genus SLDE01. Next base: position 6,933 of record JACUTZ010000069.1, on the reverse strand, counting down.
CGGATACCGAAGGTCCAGTCCGGAATGAAGCGCTGCGGGTTGGCAATCGGCGTATATGGGAAGGCCTGGCCGATCACCGCCACACGCACTCCACCAACCTCTTTAATGGTGTACGGATTGAAGGCATGGCCGGTGTTGTCGTTGAAACCGGCATAGTCCTCAAATTTGTAATCGAACATGGCCTCGTCACGTACGCGGATGTTCTGCGCCACGAATTCGCCATTGAAGGCATCAAGGTTTTTCAGAACCTCGTGATCCCGGTAGGTGAATTCCCAGTGACCGGTCATGATGTCCACACCCAGCAGGTTACTGGCGCCCACCATGTCCATGCCGCGGGTCTGCAGCGCGGTATAGGAACCCTGCCAGGTATCACCGCCATCCATCAACAGGCTATTGCCGTCGCCACGTTCGGCGCGAATACGCTTAACCAAGGTGGACAGGTGGGCAAAGCCCCCGACCTTGCCGTAGGTCTCGGCTGCCTCGGCGAAGTTCAGATAGGTAAAGGCATGGGCCTCGATGGTGTTCGGTTTGATACCGAAGTGATCCAGCAACTTGTGACCAACCAGATGCGGGGCCTTGCCATAATGACCGCCCAGACCCAGATTCACATTGGGTTCACGGAAATAGACGGGGTTCAACTGGGCATGGCAGTCGGTGATGTGCATCAGCGTGACATTACCGAACTTGGGGATCTCATACAGGTCCGAGGGTGCCTTGCGCGAGGAAACCGCCGCCGCACCATTGGTGCTGTCAGTACCGGAGCTACAGCCAGGCAGGACACCGGCGGCACCGGCAAGACCCATAAGATGAATAAACTGTCGACGAGAAAAAGACATTACGGACTCCTGAAGTTTTGACTCATTATCAATTTTATGGCGATGCTTAACTACGAATAAACAATCACTTAGTTAGGAAAATCACCCAAGGCAAGATGCCAGGAAATTACCACTCGGACGATTGTAAGGCATTAGGGCACTGGCATCCATATCGGGTAAACCCTAATACTACCACATAAAATAAGGGTCAATATCCACAACTTTCCCCTATACAATGCCGCAACGAACGATGAGACCACATCATGACCGAACATCCACGACGCCTGTTGCTCCGGGTCGCCACCAAGCTGATGGCTATGATCGCGCTGTTGTTCTTCGCCAGTATCCTGCTGTTGAACCTGCGTTGCAGCGGTGATCCGGAACGACCACTCAGCACCCAGACGGAACAGATCCAGGCCAATAGCCAGCAGGCCCTGCAGCGCATTAGCTGGTCGGAAGGCAATGTGTTGGTACTCTATCGGGACAGCAAACAACTGGCCCAGCTTGAAGCGACCAATCCACGACTCAGCGATCCCGATTCCCAAAGGGTCCAACAACCCGCGGGCCTGCCGGCACATCGCGCCAGACGGGCCAGCCACCTGGTGCTGTTCGATCGGGGTGGCGAGATGGCCTGTCCACTGGAATGGCTGCCGCCTGGTCATCGCCTGCCCCCGCATCAACCCTGGCCCGGCGGTTTTCGCGAGATCTGTCAAAATACTTGGTATGACGCGGCCGGGCGCGCCTATGGTGGCAGCTCGACCCGCAACATCCCCATCCCGGCCCATCACTGGCAGGGACAGGACTTGCTGATTCTGGGCAGAGACGGTGATAATCACGACCCACAACCTTGAGGAGACATCATGTCCACCACCCTTTGCTACATCTATCGCAGCCTGCGCAAGGACGGGGTCTATCTGTTCCTGGACAAGGAAGAGGGTTTCGACGCCCTGCCCGAGACCCTGCTCAAAAGCCTGGGCAAACTGGAAAAGGCCATGGAGCTGGAGATCGACGCGGACAGCAAGCTGGCCTACAGCAAGCCCAGCGATGTATTACACAATATCAAGCAACAGGGCTTCCACATTCAGCTGCCACCGAATGAAGAAAAGCTGCCACTGGCGAAATAATCAGCCCCCCATCAGGCGATCATAGATCCGAAAACCCGCCACATAGGTGCCAATACTGGAGCCCATCCCGGCCAGGAAGAACACCATCAGGGTGCGCGAGACCCGGTTACGCCACCAACCACGTAAATGTCCCAGATCTTCACGCAGCGAGTCAAAGTCGCTGACACGCGGCTTGCGCAGATAAACCTCCACCGCCCCGGCCACCATACTGGCGCCGATCATTGGGTTGAGTGAGGTCCAAGGGGCGGCCAGGAAGGCCGCCAGGATGGTCAGGGGATGGGCGCCGGCAATCAAGGCGCCCAGGCCGGACAGGATGCCGTTGATCAGGATCCAGTCCAGTATCATCATCCCGCCCAGATCCGCGCCACCCCGGGAAAAACCAAAGGCAAAGCCAGCCAGGATGATCGCCACGATCAGCCAGGGTAGGTAACGCCAACGGCGCGAACGCGGCAGACTGGCCTCCAGTTCAGCGGTGATCACCTGGGCCTGCTCACAGGTCTGCGAGCTTTGCAGCTGCGCTGCGATCCCAGCGAGATGCCCCTGCCCGGCCAGCACCAATACCCGACGGTAGCCATCGGCGGCGGTGTCCTGACATAGCCGCGCCGCCATATAGCGATCCCGCTCATCGATCAGCACCGTCCGCAGGGTCTCTGAATGGCTCACATAGGGCGCCAGGGCCGTTTCCAGCAGATCGCCTTCACGCAGGTATTGCAAGGTCCCTTCTTCGATCGGATCGTTGGAGAGGATCCCCTCGAGCAGGCCACCGAATAGTTGAAAACGCTGGCCTCGCGGCAGACGCTGGGAGAGACGCTTAAGGCTAATGCCCAAATCCCGGTCAATCAGCAATACCGGCAGGCCCTGTGCCAGGGCCGACTCGACGGCCAGGCGCAATTCTTCGCCCGGCTCAAGCCCGGATTGTTCGGCCAAACGTTGCTGCCAACCGGCCAGGGCCAGGGTGGCGGCCAGCATCCCGGCCTTGCCCTCGCGCATGATACGGAACAGATCCGTCTCGCCCCATACCTCGGGCTGTACCAGCGCCGCATGGCGAGAAGGGCATAACTCCACCGCCACCGCATCAAACTGGCCCGAGGCAAGCTGCTCGCGCAAGCGGGCAAGGGCCGTTGGATCGGTATGGGAAATACCACACAGCTGGTAACTCACCTCACCACACTGCACATCTCGACCAGTAAGGATGGGGGACTCAGATTTGGAATTCATCGCTCTCGACACACACAGGCCCGGCAATGCCGGGCCTGCTTTCAAGTAAGGTTAAAAAAAACTGGAACTGCCCTAACAGAACGCACTATCGCGCCGCATGAGTAGACAACAACAGCCTGTTAGAGGCTGTCCGCGACAATCTCGGCAAACAAGGCTTCAACCCCCTGCATTGCCTTGATGATTTCCGGCGAGCTACCTTCCGGAACATGGGGCCGACGATAACCCACATAGATGGTGCCTGGCTCGTCCACCAGTTCATAGATAGCCAGCACATAGGGGCAATAGGTGATGCTGTGCGGATCGGCCTCCATCATCGCACGCGAGACCAGCGCAGAACAAAACTCCAGCGCCTCGGCGTGCAGATAGATGGGTTTGGCGCCGACCACATCGGCTGCGGTACGCTCCAGCATATTGCCAATATGGGCTACGTTATTGATCACCATGCCGCGTGAAACGATCGCGGTTTCGGCAAACTCGCGCACCTCGGCAAAGCTGCCCTTGGTGCTTTGCACCCGGTTATGGGTGGTATCGATGGCCCAGGCCGAGGCGCTGAACAGCATCGCAAACAAAACAAGAAACTTCATCGGACACTCCTTTCTGGATCGCTAGTGTCCCATCGGACAACAAAACAGACCATTGATTCAGGTATTGGCTTCTGAAAGCTAGGCTTTTTTGACGAATTCGGACTTCAGCTGCATCGCGCCGATACCATCGATGCGGCAATCGATATCATGATCACCATCCACCAGGCGGATATTTTTTACCTTGGTGCCCACCTTGACCACCAGTGATGATCCCTTGACCTTAAGGTCCTTGATCACCGTCACCGTGTCCCCATCCTGTAGCAGATTGCCGTTGGCGTCATGCACCTGCTTGGCCTCAAGCCCCTCAGCAGTGTCTTCGGGTGACCATTCATTGCCACATTCAGGACAGAGATACTGACTGCCATCCGGATAGGTATATACAGAGCCACATTGTGGGCAGGGAGGTAAATCACTCATTTCGGGTCCCGTTGTCATAGTTGTTGGAAAAAGTGCGGGAGAGTCATCACGCCCAGTCAGCTAGGGCGATGAACGCACTGAGCATAGTCAAACAAAGTCTGGCAGGCCGCACAGCCTGCCGTGCCCCGGCTCAACTAGTCGGCCTTGTCGCCGGGGGCATAGTCCCGGGGGGGCTGATCGGGCGTTGGCTTTGCGACTGGCTTGTCTGATTCAGCTGCGGTCTCGGCAGCCGCCATCTCCGTCTTTTTGGCTGCGGTACGGGCCTTGGGACGTGAACGCTTCTTGCGGGAGGGACGCTTTTTAGCGCTGGATGCGGGCCTTGCACCCTCCGGCTCCTCGGCAGGCGGGGTAGCCTCTGGCCAATCACTGAACGGGAAGGGGCGCTGCTCGGTATTAAAGGTCAAGTAGAGCATCACCCCATGCAGGTAGTGAGACAGGCTACTGCCAAAACCCAATAGCTGCTGATTCAGCTCACCACTAAGCAGGCGGATCAGAAATTGGATCACCACCACGACGGTCAGAACGATGCGGCCGACACTGAAAAAGACCGCAAACAACAGCATATACAGACCGCGCAGCCAAATACTGGTGTCCTTGATATTTTCTTTAACGTCATTCATTGCATGTCCTTTCCGATTGGGCTAATCCGAGCTGGCGCCAAGCGGCGGCAACGCCGCCACGACCGAGCATACAGCGCCTAATAGTACATGAGGGCATGGGGGAATGGTATAACTCTGCTTGGCATCAGGCCTCGCCACGCCAGCGCAGCCGGTTATTCCTGTCACGACTCTGGCGGATCAGTGCATCACCACCCGTGCTCCCCGCGGTCTTGGCCAAACGGTCATACAAGGCCACATTGACCGTGGCCGCCAGATTCAAACAGCCTCTCGTCGGCAGGTAAACCACCGCATCGGCACGGTCGATGAGCGCCTGATCGATGCTACCGTCCTCCGGACCAAACACATACATGGCCTGGGCCGGGTGCACAAAGGCTGGCAAGGGGATCGCCCCCTCCACCAACTCCACGCACACCAGCTGCATCCCGGGCATCAACTGCTCGGGCAGCGTATCGACACCCAGCAGGGGGATCTGCCGTACGATGTCTTTGGTGTCAGTGCGAAAGGCCGCTGCGGTGGCATAGCGCTGCCCGGTATACAAAACCTTGTCGACGCTAAAACAACCGGCGGCGCGCAGCACCGCACCGACATTATCCGGACTCTTGGGATTGATCAGTCCGATATACACCAACCCCTTACTCATGGCATTCCCGCTCGTTCAAACCCAGTACAGCCAGCGCTCAGTGCGCGACGACTCAAAAACAAAATGCATTATCCTGCTGGTAACACCATGATCGCAATCTCACTTTATGGGCCTTCGCTACCTGCATAATGCCGAATCGGTTATTATCCCATGGTCATTTCTACCATCGAGTGAGGAAAACAACACGTGTTCAAACATTCCAGTAAAGTTGCAGTACTTTTTTTATGTGCCGGTATCAGCCTCAGCGCTATTGCCAAGCAGGACAGCAAAAACCTCGACACCTTTAGCTATGCCCTGGGCGTCAGCATGGCCGACAGCATCAAGCAACGCGGCATGGACGACATCGAGATCAAGGCCATGAGCCAGGGCATTGCCGACATCCTCGGCGACAAGGAACTGAAATATTCCTATGAGGAGATGCAGGCCGCCTACGAATGGTACGGCAAGAAACAGGCAGCAGCCCAGGCTGAAATGGCCAGCAAGGCCAAGGCCGCCGGTGATAAATTTCGCGCCGACAACAAAAAGAAAAAAGGTGTCAAAGAACTACCCAACGGGATTCAGTATCAGGAGATGAACGCCGGCAAGGGTCAGAAACCGAAGCTGAGCGACACCATCACCGTGCACTATCATGGAACCCTGATCAACGGCGAGGTCTTCGACAGTTCGGTAGCCCGCAATGAACCGGCTACCTTTCCACTCAACCGGGTGATCCCGGGCTGGCAAGAAGTGCTGCCGATGATGCAGATCGGTGCCAAGTGGCGCGTGGTCATCCCACCGGAGCTGGCCTATGGCGAACAGGGTAGCGGGGGTCCGATCGGGCCGAACGAAACCCTGATCTTCGAGATCGAGCTGCTCTCCATTGATAACTAAGCGATCGCATTGTTCGTAAAAAAAAACGCCATGGCATGCCATGGCGTTTTTTTTGCCAGACGAATACATGACATCTATGTTGCTAGCAATCGTCATCCTCGTACTGGGAGAGCAAACCATTCAGATACTCGCCAAAAACTATCGAATCCAGCGCAGCACCCATCGGCAGACCAATGATGAACAGAGCCTCTGGCAGGATCCCCAACTGCCGACCCAGCAGCAGACTCTCGGCCAGTCCCAGGCCATGACCGGACAGCGGTGCCACCTCAGCCGCCAGTTCATCAATGGCCAGCAGGCGTGGTCCAGACTCCGATGATTGCAAGGCATCCACAAGAATAACCAGATCCATGCCCTGTAACTGCTCAAGCAGGCTGGTACCGGGGCGGTCCAGGACAGTTAGCTGCCACTGCCACTTCGGGTGCTCCGCCACCCATCCCGCCGCCTGCAAGGCCTCGACGGCCTGCCAACCGAGACGATCCTCACCAAAGGGAGAACCGATGCCGACAAGTCGTGCTTTTCCACTGGGGCAATCATTCATAAAGAGTATCTACTCGCACCTTTTGAAAAAAATTTCACCGCAAAAGGCGCAAAGACGCAAAGGGTTAATGGACACACCATTCACTAAACATCGGTTTAATACCTATA
>JACUTZ010000068.1 GCA_014859545.1 Gammaproteobacteria bacterium | reverse complement strand
GTATGTCACGGGCGCAGGGATGCGCAGGAGTGACCGAGCCAAATACCGTCCATCCCTGGACATAAATCCTTTCTTGGCGTGCTTGGCATCTTGGCGAGATCATCTTATTTTCGCCTTGATGCGCCACTGAGGAGGGGGGGCGAGTCGTTAGCTTTTCCCTATTGTAACTGGCCCGCGGTCAGTGTCATCCACTTGCCGTCGGTATGACGGTAGACAAACTTGCCATCCATTTCCATCACCACTCTGCCCTCATGCTCGGCGACAAACTCGGTTCGGGGGATACGAAAGGCCAGTGCATCTGCCGAGGGTGGCGCATCGCCGAAGGGGCTGTTTTCCACATAGCGCGATAACAGCCAGGATAGCGCCAGATAACTGGTGGGCTTGGAGACGATGTTTTGCCGAGTTTGTTGTTGCGTGAACCCGGGACCGATCAGTTTTACCCCAACCGGTACCTTGGTGATCTTGGGCAGGGGAATATCGCGTACATCGGCAGGCTGAAAGCGGCTGCCGGTCAGGGCGCGTCCGTGTTCCGGAACAAACAGTAGCACGGTGTTGCGATTACTGGCTTGCAGGCTGTCGATGAAGGTCTGCATATCCTCGAGGAGTGCCGTGGTGACATCGAGGAACTGGGCCTTGTCGTTGCGACTGCGCCGTTCACCCACCCAGCGGATCCCCGCATGCAACAGCACGCTGTTGTAATACAGCGCGGCACGCTCCTGGCTGGAAGATTCCCGTGCATTGACCCAGCGCTGCAAGACCTCATGGTCGTTGAAAAGCTGCGTTCTCCCATCGAAAAAGATGGCCTGTTGTTGCAAGTCACGCAGTGGCAGTATCACGGTGTCGGCCGGGGTTTGTTGTTTGATGGTATTCAGAAAATTGCCGTAGATTCCGTCATGGCTCATGCCGACAAAGCTTTTATAGCCTGCGCTGCTCAGGCCACTGAACAGCAGACAGGCTTCGTCCTGTTTGTCATTGTGGATGTCCTGATGGGAGCGCTGGCCACAGCTGGCCTGTAACAGACGTCGAACCGCCGGGGTGCTATATCCAGTCGCGGTATTGAAGTTGGTGAACAGATAGTCGAATTGCTGGAAGAAGGGGCTGTCGTATGAAAGGTCGATCTGCTTCATGTCATCCCAGGACAATGAACAGACATGCACCACCACAATATCGAATGGCGCATCATCGGGTTTAGCCTGGCTGAATGAAACGGACTGTTCGGCCTCGGCCGCGTAAAAGGCCTGCAGATAGCGTTCCGGATCCATCTCGGCGGCCTCGGCAGTGGCAATCCCGACTAGTGTGTAGGATTCCTCAGCGTCGTCGGAGATCAGTGAGAGATGGGGCGAGGCGATCAGCAGCAGCGGCAGTACCGCCAGATTGATCAGTTTCTTGCGGCTAAGCAGAAAGCCGAGCAGGGCCAGCGCGGCAAGCGAAAATAATACACTCATCGTTAATAATCCTGTCACAAATGTCATCATATAATCCCATGATGGGAGGCCATACGCCTCGATTAAGGAAAAAACCTGAGAAGGTGTGGGGAGCCAGGTCTGTTGCCAGAGCAGCCATATCGCCAGCAGCAGACTAAGCCCGAAGCGGGCATGGCCCAGCCCACGCACGGTCTGCCAGCTTGCTGGTGTCGGTAGCAGCAGCCAGAGCAGGAGCAGCAGGTTCAGCATCAGATTCAGCCGAATCACGCCCGCCTGCTGGAGCAAAATGCTCAGCAGAAAAAAGAAATTCCAGAATGCAAACTGACGGCGATTGATTTGTATTTTCGCTAGTAATGTTTGTACGTATTTCATGATGTTCTTTGCTTGCTGATGGATTTTGACGGTGGGCTTGTTTGTACCAAGCCGTAGTGCGCTTACTCCGGACGCAGATTCCAGTCGTAATACCAGGTCAGATAGATACCATAACGATGCTCTGCAGTGCTGCGGCGCGGGTTGTACTGGCGCATGTAATCTATTCCCAGGGAGAACGGTGAGCGGTTAAGCTCAACGCCGATGGCCGGGCCATGGGCGTTATACCAAAAGGCATCCCTGGTCCGTAATCGATAGCGATAGGCGGCATAGGTATTGAGGGTGATCTCGCCCGCCCAGGTATCGGCGGTGAACCAGTCCATGCCCTGTCGTACGAAGCCACGCGCGGTGGTGATGTCCTCGTCCAGATTGTGGATCACCCTGCCGTAGACGGCCCCATCGTAGGCATCCACATCCAGTGGATTCCAGCTGGTGCTGCCACGTCGACGCAGGAAGTGATACCAGCTGTGATACCAGCCCAGGTAGGCATTGGTGGTGCTGGGTGCACCCTCGGTGCCACGCCAGCGTGCCGGTGCATATTCAATACCCAGCTTGAATGGGGCTCGCTGCAGCTCGGCACCGAATACCACCTCATCATCGTCATAGATCGCTTGCCAGTCATTGTGGATCGCGCGGTATTCAAAAAAGGTATTGACGGTAATCTCACCGGGCAGCACTGTCCAGTCGATGCCCTGGTTGATCAGTAGCGAGACATAGGTTTCCTGATCCCGGAGATTGTGATCGACACTGCCCCAGGTGGAGCCAGGCAGGGCGATAAACTGTTGCAGTGCCTGGGCAAATTCGCTTCGTTGAGGTTCCGGCTCGACCACGATCAATTCGCCATCGCTACTGACGCTAATCCAGTTGTCGCGGCCAGCGGCCAGTTCCTGATGGACCTGTGGATCATTGGTCAGCCCCAGCAGCGGGCCTTGCAGCTCGGATGCGAGGTTTATGAGTGGGCGTGGATCTGATCCTTGCATGTAGCTGAAAACCAGACCTCTGGCCCGCGATTCGCTTGGCGCAAGACGGTAGGCAGATTCAAATTGTGTACTGGCCTGGCGATATTTTCCTTGCTGGTACTGGCTCCAGCCGAGCAATTCCATCGCTGGGGGATTCAGTGGGCGCTCACTGGACAACAGCAGTGCCTCGGCCCGGGCCGGATCCCCGTCCTCGCTGGCAGCACCTGCCATCAGTAGCAGGATCCGATCCTGCATCGCCTCCCGTTGCGCGGAGGGAACCTGAATTGCCAGGAGTTCGTTTGCTTGCTGCAGATTGCCCAGGGCGATCTCGGCCTCGGCCAGCATCAGCGGAACGGCCGGATCGTCCGACCACTGCATCGCCAGCAGGAAGCTGTCGCGGGCCTGTAGTGGACGTTCACTATGGAAGGCGGCCCAGCCCGTTAGGACCAGCATGTCGCTGTCACGATCGCGCTGTATCAGCTCGCGCTGTTGGTCCAGAATCATCCATGCCTTTTCGTAGTCGCCATTCTGATACAGCGCCACCGCATGGGCCAGTTGTCGGCCATTGTCATTCGGCAAGCTGCCATCGGGATCGAGATGGCCAGCTTGTATGGCCTCGCGCTGTGCCAGGATCTCCTCGACTCTGGGATGTTGTGTGCGGGCAATTGCCAGTGCGGCGGGATCGTCACTACGAAGCAGGCTTTCGATCAGGCCATGGGCATGGGAGTGATTATCCGCTTGTAGTCGCAGTAGTTGTTGAAAGTGTTCTGCAGCAGCCTGGTGTTGTCCGGCTTGCAGTGTCGACCAGGCCAGCAGAGCCAGTAGATCCGGCGGCAGGGCATTCATCTGTTGCAGTACCGCGGCTTGTTCGCTCAGGGCTGTATGCTGACCAGACTGATAGCTGTGCACCATTTCGGCAGCGATCAGATCGATGCAGATCTCCAGTAACCGTGCGGAGCCTGTTTCATACTCGCAGGCTAGCTGACGGGCGCGCAGGGGCTCTCCGGCGCTGCGACGCGCCAGGGTTTCACCAAACAGTGCGGCCTCGTTGCGGGGGTGGTGCATGGCAAAAATTTCTGCGGCAGCCTGGTATTTTTCCGCCTCGTAGAGCAACCATGCGGTATTGATAAAGCTGTCGTTATTACCCAGCGCGACGGCTTGCCCGGCATAGTGCTGGGCAAGCAGATAGTCATCCGCCCGGGCAGCCTGTTGGGCTTGCCGTTCAGCAAGCAGTCCCAGGGCCCGGCGACTGGCCGGGACCTCGCCCCAGTCACCGGCAGCAAGGAACAGACTCTCTGCCTGTGGGTAATCCCGGCGCTGAAAATACAGCCAGCCCAATATCATGGCGTGATAAGCATCCTTGCGCTGCCGAACACCTATTGTCGCCTCCCTCAGCCGTGTTTCTGCCAGGGTGCCGACCGCATCTTCTGGGGTGTTGGCCAGTTCGGCCATCAGACTCAAATAGCGCTGCTCCGGATCGCTGATGCGGGCCTGTTGCAAGATACGGCTGAGCGCCTTGGGGGGCTGCCAGCGCGGGTGTTCCGCCTGCAGGCGGGTCAGTTCATTTTGGGCGGCCTGGTGATTGCCCTGTTGGCGATGATAGAGCACCCCCGTGATATCCACATCGACCTCGGGTTGGTCGTCGCGTCCAGGGATCGGCAGGCGTTCATGGTAGTCGGCCTGGGTGCGCAGCGATTCGAGCGGATTGGCGCGGGTTTCCACCTGCAGCTGCGCAGAGGCGATAGTGCTATAGCTACTGCAGGCGAGCAGGATGCCAAGGCCGAGGCAGGGCAGCTGGCGCTTCATCGCTGCGTCTCCCTGGCGGCGATCTGGCTGAGCAGGCTCAGACTCCAGGAAAAATAACCGTCATCCTGCGATGGAATGGGTATGGCTGTGTTGCCCCTTGCCAGGGCTGCGATGGCGGCCATACCGCTGGGCCAGGCGTATTCTGCCGTTTGGTTAGTGTCGAGATCGACCCAGGCCGGGGGAGGGCTCTGCTGCTGCCAGAAGGCCTCAAACGCGGCCAGCTGGCTGGCACTAATCCCCTGCCGGGACCAGGCCAGGTGCAGCGGGATGCGAACCGCATCAAAGCCGTAGCGGGGTGGGTATTTATCGGAGATCTGCACGCCCTGGTCGGTCAGCAGCAACCAGTCGGCGGGGAGGCCGTGCTGGCCGAATCGTCCCTCGGCCAATAACCACTGTCCGGCTGCGATCACCCTTGGCCAGGGCTGATTAGGAAAGGCGCTGGCAAAGCTTTCCAGTGCCGGAAAGACCCAATAGGAGCCATTCAGGGTTAGCCCTTTCTGATCCTCGAAACCCTGCAGGCCGGGGAGGATGAACAGCTGCCCCTGTCGTTCTACCAGCAGCTGTTCCTGCACGGCGGTGCTGATCGACTGGGCGGCCTGGAGATGTTCTGGCTGCTGCCAGCGCTGATGGGCACGCAGCAAGGCCCAGGCCAGCAGGATTTCCCCGTCGCTGGCATTGTTCTGGTCGGTGACGCAGGCTGCATCCTTGCTGGGGCAGGGTTCATAACGCCAGGCAAACAGGCCATCGGGGCGTTGCAGAACCCGCTGGGTCCAGGCCCAGAGCTGATCGAACTGTTGGCGATCGGCGGCGGCCTCGGCCAGTAACATGCCATAGGCCTGACCTTCACTGTGACTGATCCCGCCATTGACATCATCGATGACCCGGCCATCCGCGATAAAACGGGACTGATATGCCTGCCAGAGCTCGGGAGCCAGGGATGCACTGGCCGCATCGGGGCTGCCCTTGGGCTGACAGGCCAGACCCAGCGACAACACTGCCGCAGCCAGGGTGGCGGTGCGTAACACGGCGCTGGTCTGCATTATTCGGCCAGTTTCGCCGCCTCATGGCGACGCAGGTAGCGGCGTGCCAGCAAGGCCATCAGCACCGCGCTCAGTAACAGGGCCAGGATCCAGTACCAGGGATTATTGGACAGGCTGAGCATGATGCGATCCCAGCGGGCCTGTTCGCCCACTTCATAGAAATTATTGACGCGCATTCCCAGCAGCGGCTTACCCAATCCTTCCCAGCTTACCAGGTCGCCGTGCAGCTGGTTCCACAGCTGTGGTTGCAGCAAGCTTTGTACCCGCTGTGTCAGCAAGGCATGGCTGTCGGCGCTGAGGATGGTCAGGGTATGCGTGTCCATTTGGCCGGGATAGCGCATCGCCAGCATCACCGCCTGTTTGTCCAGGCCCTGCTCGTGGATGATGCCACTCTCGCTTGCATTGGCCAGGCTCAGCAGCCCCTCTGTGCGGATCTGGTTCAGGGCGCGGAGGGACCAGCGCTTGCTGCGCTGCAGTGCGGCGGACCATTCGCTGAACAGTTCCTCCGGCATCGCGGCTGGGGTGCTGAGCAGGATCATGTTGCCGCCTGGATTCGCTAGCTGGTCAAGCACGCGCAGCTCGGTGTTGGCACGCTGGGCCTGTTGGGCCAGCTTGCCGCTCAGGCTGAGCGCCGCACCCATCAGCGCCTGGTCGGTCACGACGAGACGGGCAGCGGCATGATTGCTCTGGGCGATATAGGGGAAACCGGTGGCGGAGAACGAGGCCAGGTCCGGCAGCACCGCGAGCGGGCTGGCCTTAGGCATACGGATACTGGAGCTGTCCAGGATCTGTACCAGCAGATGGGAGCCGGGCATGGTCGGGTATTCGCCGGGGAAGGTCTCCGGGCGCATGGTGAAATCGAAGTCCAGGGTATTGATGCCGGGCAGCAATTTTCGCGCCGGCAGTTCGATGCGATAGTTGCGGAAGGCGGCACCGTGCTCCTGGCCCAGCTTGAGGCCATGTACGAATTCGCCGTTCAGGAAAACGCTCATCACCGAGCCCATCCCGACGCCTGCGCCATAGGCAAAGTCCAGCAGCAATTCGGCCTGAGCGGATTCGTGGGTATGGAATTCGCCGCTAATCGGTAGCTTGACCCCGACACGCTTATTGCCGGCACCGCCCAGGGTCACGGTGTTGCGCCCCAGCTCGGCGAAACTGTAGCGCCCCTGCGGCTGCAAAAAATGTCCGGGCAGCGCAGGCGTGCTGTGTCCTTCGGTGGTATCCAGCAACATCTGTGCGGCCTGAATCACCTCCTCCGGGGTATTGCCTGAAACGATCAACCGGGCCGCCGGCACTTGTTGTGGCTGCTCTGCACTGGCCTTGGGTGGTTTGGTATAGGCCAGCTGCAGGAAGGGACCCTGAATCCGTTCCAGCAGGCCGTTGGGCAATACGCTGGATAGCTCGGCACGGGTGCCGATCAGCAGATGGGCGGTGTCTGCCGCTTCCGCATGGTAGGCGCCAGCCTCAAAGGCCGTCCGGTCATCGGCGGTGTTGGCCTGCCAGGCGGCATGCTGGATGTTCAGCGGTGCATAGTTGCGGTGCAGGGCCAGGGCCTGTGCCAGCAGTGGCAGGGAGGTGGGCAGATGTGCGTCGGCGCTGCTGAAATCTGCCGCAGCAGAACTCAGCATCAGGACCGTTGCCTGGCCGCCGATGCCGGGTGAAAAGATCCCGCCCAGGTCCTGCAGGCGCAGCCCCTGATCGGCGGCGGCCAGCTTGTAGCTGAGCGATGAGTTGTAGAGATCAATCTCGGTCCACAACTCGGGGGCATTGGGATCCTCATAGCGATAGACATAATGCTGGATCACCGACAGGGTGAGCTTGTTAAAGCCCTTGCGCCAGAGGGCATCCGGGATACGCAGGCGCGCATGGGCCATCGGCTGATCCGGATTGAAGGGGATCTGTGCCAGGGTGGTTTCGTTGAACATAATCCGGAATGAGGAGCGCTCTGCCTGCAGGGCGATCGAGCGGCTTAGCGAGAGATCCAGCCAACCATCCTTGATCTCCGAGGTATCGGCCAAGGGAATATAGAGGTCAAAATTCTCGGCCACTCCATGCAGCCGTATCGGGCCGCTATGTGGTGTGAATTCAGATAGGCGGCTACTTTTGTCGACAAACCCGGCATCTGCCAGTGGCGAGATCAGCAGGGCCAGCAGTATCAGTACGCCGACCAGGGGGCGGCGCAGGGTCGGTGGGGTGTTAGGCATGGGTACTCTCCTTGAGACCGGATCGCGCAACGCGCTCCATCAGTGTTTGATAAACAAAACGGGTGTGCAGGGTAATCGGGTACCAAATCAGACTGAGGATGATCCGTGCGGCCTTGCCAAATGGCATTGGGCGACTGCGGCGCATCTGGAAAAATTCCCAGCGCTTGGTATCACCAAAGGCAAAGGCCACCGCCTGATTGCGCAGGGCCTCGCTGTCCAATTGAAATTGCAAACCATATTCGCAACCGTAGGACTTTTGGCGGACGGCACGTATCATTGCTGGCAGGATCACCTTGTGACCCAGTGCCTGGGAATAGGATTGGAGCTGCAGGTTTTGTCCGACGGGCAACACGCTGGCGTCTTTGCACAACAGACGACAGCCATGGGCTGAAAGATCGGTAATCTCGCAGGGGAGTTGTTGCTCGTCATGGAGGATGTAGCCGGTTTCGTTGACCGGGATGCGTGGTGCCTCGCGGGTTTGTCGCCGCTCGAATAGCGCGCCCAGGGCTGCCACCACGGTGACAAAATTGAAGGCATTCCAGAGCAGGACGATCATGGTCATTTCACGGGTCATGGGATCGTTGATCAGCTTTTCCAGCCCGAACAGAAAACCCAGGCTCATCAGCACGAACAAGATATAAAACGGCTTGGAGAGCGGCGAGATAAAATCGTCTTCCATGGTGTCGCCCTTGGGGGTCACCATGAATGAGGGCTTGCGTGGGTTGATGAAGACCTGAATGATCGCCATCAGCGAGAACAGAGACTGCATCAGTTCGTACAGCTCCGAGATCAGCGGCCAACGGGTACGCCCAAACAGCATCGATGAGACCATGTAGCTGGCAATCAGATGGGGCAGGGTATAGGCGATGATCTCGGGCAGGGTGGCGTTATAGATCTGCGCTCCGAAATACAGATAGGCCAGTGGTGCGAGCAAAAATACCGTGCGGGCAAAGGGAAACAGCCAGAACAGAATAGTGCTCATATAGCCCAGGCGCTGGTGCCAGTTCAGGCCATTGTCAAAGAAGGGGCGCTTGAGCAGCAGGATCTGGATCATCCCCTGTGCCCAGCGCATCCGCTGGGTAACAAAGGCGGTGAAGGTTTCCGGCGCCAGCCCGGCTACCATGGGCTTGTCCACGTAGATGGAACGATAACCCTTGCTGTGTAACTGATAGGCGGTTTCGGCATCTTCGGTGATCGAATCGCCACTAATGCCGCCGACCTCATCCAGATGGCGACGGCGCAGCAACGCGGCCGAGCCACAGAAAAAGGAAGCCGACCAGAAGTCCAGACCGCGCTGGATGGTGCTGTAGAACATCTCGTTTTCCGAGGGCATGCGCCGGAAGGAACGCAGCAGATTGCGATCGATCGGATCGGGGTTGATCATGAAGTGCGGGGTCTGTACCAGGAACACATCCTCGTCCCTGACCATCCAGGGCACGGTATGATTAAGGAAGTCGACGGTGGGTACATGGTCGGCGTCCAGCACCGCAATTAAATCCCCATGAACGAATTGCAGGGCATGATTGAGATTGCCGGCCTTGGCGTGTTCATTGCGCGGGCGGGTGAGATAGTGGGCACCGACGCGCTCACACAGTGCCTGCAGGCTAATCCGGCGTTGCCGGGCCTGTTCGGCCAGGCGGGGGTCGGGGTTGGACAGCTTTTGATCGGTGCCGCCATCGTCCAGCAGATAGACCGCGAGTTTTTCCCGGGGATAGTTCAGCTGCAGCGCGGCGCGCAGGGTGATCTCCAGCATCTCTGGGTCCTCGTTATAGGAGGGCACCAGCACATCGACACTGGGGAGTACGGTGTCGCTCGGCAGATCCGCCAGGCTGAGCAGGCGTCGCTTAAGTGGGGAGACATTGACCAGGCAGCCGAGCAAGTGAATGGTGCTGGAATAGATCTCGGCCAGGTACAGGGCCAGCGCCATCAGCAACACGCTCCATTCGGCGGCACTGATGGTGTACATGCCGCGCCAGGCAATATAGCGCAGCGTGATATAGGCGCCGATGATCAAGACCAGGATGCGAAACAGCTGACCGCGAGGGCCCTCTGTTGCGGTCATCCCATACCACATCAGCAGCAACAGACTGCTTGCCACCAGCAGTTGGGCGGAGGCATCGGCAGGGAAAAAGACCAGGAACAGAAAGACCGGGATGAACGGAACCAGAAGCCAGTTCGCTGCCGGGCCTTGCAGGCGGGCAAGCAGTTGTTTCATTGTTCCAGTACCGGATTCCCCAGTCTGGCGATCAACTTGGCGTGGGCGGTGTTGGTGACCAGTTGCTTGTCATCGTCCACACGCAGACCGGCACTGAACATGGCCTGGGCGATCTGCTTGTGTTGTCGGATGGCTTGACCTAGTGCCCACCGGCTATACAGGGCCAGGGGCAGGCTGAGCAATATACCCAGCATGGCGATGAACAGCAGTTCTCCGTAGTACTGGGCGTTGGCATCCAGCAGGAATAGCAGCAGGGCGATGGAAAACAGCAGGACACCATGCGAGAGTGCACGAAATTGCAATAGACGGCGCTGAGCCTTCTGGCAATCGCAATATTGTTGCAAGAGCGTCTGCCAGCGGTGCTCAGGGGTGAAGTGGTATTGATTGAAGCCAGTCATACTCTAATCCTTGAATTCGTCTCTGGCACAAGCCATTGCCTGCACGATCACGTGCGACTCGTGAGGTTTTATCCTTGCAATCTTGGAAGTGTTCAGGATGCCTGTAGAGAAAACTTCCATGTCTGGCTGAGTTGTAAGGTAACTTACTTAACGTGAGCCAGTTCACGGATTCTATTCTCACTGTGCTGGCAAGTAAATGTTCTGTGCAATTGTTCACACTATTTAACAAAAACGGGCAGGGTCTGACGGAAAAAGGGTGGATGAGTGAGGCCAACAGGCTTAATTCAGCGCTTGGCTCAATGCCTTGCTAGTGGCGATCCAGCTTGCGGTAGCTGATCGCTTCACCCAGATGGGGAAGCTCGATGCGGGGGCTGTCGGCCATGTCGGCGATGGTGCGGGCCACCTTGAGGATGCGTTGATGGGCACGGGCGGAGAGGCCAAGCTGCTCGGTGGCCTGTTCCAGCAGGGCCTGTTGTTGCGGGCCGAGGAGGCAGAACTGGCGGATCTCCGGATTGCTCAGTTGGCCATTGGCCTTGCCACTGCGCGCCAGCTGCCGTTGCCGCAGCGCCTCGACCCGCCGACGTACCGTGGCGCTGTCTTCCCCCGGCTCGCCCTGTTGGCTGAGCATGCCCTTGGGTAGCGGTGGTACTTCAATGTGCATGTCGATCCGATCCAGCAGCGGACCGGAGAGCTTGGCCCGGTAGCGCTGGATCTGCTCGCTGGTGCAGCGGCAGCGTCCTGAAGGGTGGCCGTGGTAACCACAGGGGCAGGGATTCATCGCGGTGACCAGCTGAAAGCGGGCCGGAAAGCGTGCCTGTCTTGCGGCGCGGGAGATGGTGATGTGCCCGGATTCCAAGGGTTCGCGCAGCACCTCCAGCACCTTGCGATCAAACTCCGGCAGTTCATCCAGAAACAGCACCCCGCAGTGGGCCAGGGAGATCTCACCGGGACGCGGGTGTGAACCACCGCCGACCAGGGCCACCGCCGAGGCGGTGTGGTGCGGGGCACGAAAGGGGCGGCGCCGCCACTGGGCAAAGTCAAAACCGCTGTCGCTGATCGAGGCCAGCGCCGCCGCCTCGGTGGCCTCCTGTTCATCCATCGTCGGCAGGATCCCGGGCAGGCGGCTGGCCAGCATGGTCTTGCCGGTACCGGGGGGGCCGTACATCAGCAGGCTGTGTTGACCGGCGGCGGCGATTTCCAGCGCACGGCGGGCGTGGGACTGACCATAGACCTCGCAGAGATCGGCAGCGGTATGGTCGGTTTCAGGCGGGATGCTGGGGTTGTGGGGAAACAGTGCCTGCTGGCCATGCAGGTGGGCCACCACGCTGAGCAGGTCCGTGGCGGGCAGGATCGCTGCGGCGCTGATCAGTGCCGCCTCGTCGGCATTTTCCCGCGGCACCACCAGTTTGCGACCGGCCTGGCGGCTGGCCATTGCCACCGGCAGAACCCCGCGCACCGGGCGTAGCTGACCGCTTAGTGCCAGCTCGGCGATAAACTCGTATTGCTCCAGGGCATGCAGCGGGATCTGTCCCGAGGCGGCAAGGATCCCCAGGGCAATCGGCAGGTCGAAACGTCCCCCATCCTTGGGCAGGTCGGCCGGGGCCAGGCTGATGGTGATGCGCCGTGCGGGGAACTCAAAGCGGGCATTCAGCAGGGCCGCACGTACCCGGTCCTTGCTCTCCTTGACCGCAGTCTCGGGCAGACCGACGATGGACATCCCCGGCAGCCCATTGGCCAGGTGCACCTCGACGGTGACCTGGGGGGCCTCGATGCCAATGGTGGCACGACTATATATAGTGGCGAGTGACATGGTATCCCTAATCCCTAATCCCTAATCCCTAATCCCTA
>JACUTZ010000224.1 GCA_014859545.1 Gammaproteobacteria bacterium | reverse complement strand
CCCCTAGCCCCTTGCTCCTATCCTTCCGCCTTGGCGAAATTTTCCCGCCAGTTCATCACCAGAGCGATGAAGAGCCCCAGCATCAGGCCCAGCACCAGCGCGACGGCGACCATCAATTTTCGATTGGGGCTGGACTTGAGTTCGGGCACCACCGCCGGGTCAATGACCTTGAAGGCGTAATCCTGGCGGGTGTTGGCAAGGGTCATGTTTTTGACATTTTCCTCGATCAGTTTGAAGGTGATCTGGCGCAGCTCCAGCAGGTCGATTTGGGCGATCTGATTTTCCAGATAGGCAATGGTGCGCTGGGATCGGCTGATGCTTTCCTGGCGCAGGCGTTCGTTCAGTTCATAGACCAACTGGTTGGCCCAGTCGCGCGATTGCACAGGATTTAGCCATTCAATCGAGAGGGTGATGATGCCGTCCTTGTCCTGGGAGACGCTCATAGCCTCACGGAAGATTTGCACGGCTTTCAGCATGCTCGGCTCACCGGCTGCCAGTTCCTCCATGCCTTCATAGTCCGGTTTGCTGGCTGGCCCCCGCAGCAATTCGCGCAGATCAGAACCGTTGTCTTCGATCCATTGCTGTTTTTGTGCATCCCAGTTATCGGCAAACAGTACCGGTTTGAGATTGTGCTGGCGGATAAAATCGGACAGGAACTGCCGCGAGCGCAATACCGACAGGGCTTCCTTGGTATCGCTGTCGCCAGATGGCAGAGAGATACCCGCCAGCGAGGCCAGGCCGCCGTATTGCGCCGCCAGGCTACTACCGGGGCTAGGTGCCTGGGCAGAGACCAAGATCACGTCGGCCTTGAATTTATTGGGCAGCATCAATGAATAGCCTGCAGCCAGCACTGCCAGGCCAATGGCCAAACCGGCCACTAGCCACTTGCGTTTCATGATCGCCCGCCAAAGCTCGAGCAGATCGATCTCATCGTCGGCATAGGCCTGTGGCGGGTAGCCATCGGGCATGGGCTGCATTCGGTTGGCGCCCGACCTGGTGGGATTCTGCTGTTCCATTATTTAATGACCCCCAGGGTTTTCAGGGTCGCGGCGGTGACCGCGAAATTGGCCAGGATGGAGGTGATATTGGTCCACTTGATCAGCGGGTTGACACGTTCCACATCCAGCGGCACCACGATGGTATCACCTGGCAGGATTTGGGTATTGGAGGCGCTGAAGAAACCATTGCGATGCTGTACCACGCTGCCATCGCCGCGTACCACATAGATGGCGCGCCGATCTGCACGTTGGGTGATGCCACCGGTTTGGTCGATATAGTGATGGATGCTCAGATCTGATCGGTAGATCATCGATACCGAACGCACCACCTCACCAGTGACCAAGACCTCGTTGGATTTTTCCGGGACAAAGATCAAATCACCATCACGCAGCTCCATTGACATGGTGTTGCGATACAGCACTGGCCGTGCAGGATCAAGACTGATTACTACCCGACCAATCGCCGGGGTGCTTCTGACCCGAGCAATCAATGACTGGCCCAATGCAAGCATGCCGTTGGTATCATAATTGGTCAGACCCGCGTCGCTCTTCATCGCCATCAGCAGGTTTTTTTCCAGCTCGTCGGCCAGGTTTTCCATCTCGCGCTCTTCATGGACGCGCACTGATTCGCGGGTAAAGATAGCGTTTTTGGGTTCGGCATATGGGGTGAAACCACCGGCGCGCAGCAACAACTCTTCCAGGGTTTCGCCAACCTGGATGGTATAGGTGCCGGGGAAACGCACCTCGCCCTGCAGGGTGACACGGCGAGTGGTGTCACGCCAGTTGGAGATGCGTTTGATGATGACCTCGTCAAAGGCCTGCACCGGGATATTGTGTTCCGGCTGTCCGGCCATGATGCCGGGGATGTTCAGGCTGATGCGATTCGAGCGCTGTTCCTCGCCCTGAGCAATCTCGTAGCGGATCAGGTCGGCCTCGGTGGCCAGGGCCTGATAATGCAGGCCGCCAGCGGCCTGGATCAAATCCCGCACGCTGGCCTCGGGATTGACCGGATAGGTGCCGGGATAGCGTACCTCGCCATGAAT
>JACUTZ010000223.1 GCA_014859545.1 Gammaproteobacteria bacterium | reverse complement strand
GCTCCCTTGCTCCCTTGCTCCCTTGCTCCCTTGCTCCCTTGCTCCCTTGCTCCTGATTTTTCACTGATATCGCGTTGGGTCCGCCACGCCCGCCGCTGCAAAGCCTTCGGCGCGCAGACGGCAGGAGTCGCAGCGACCACAGGCCAGTCCATAGCCGCCAGCCTCGCAGTCGGGGTTGTAGCAGGACACCGTCAGGCCATAGTCCACTCCCAGAGCGGTACCGGTCTGGATGATCTCCGCCTTGCTCATATCGATCAGCGGGGCGTGGATATACATGCCATGCCCCTCTACCCCGGCCTTGGTGGCCAGGGTCGCCAGCGTCTCGAAGGCCTGGATGAACTCGGGACGACAATCCGGGTAGCCGGAATAATCCACCGCATTCACCCCAATGAAGATATCCCGCGCCGCCAACACCTCGGCCCAGGCCAGGGCCAGCGACAGAAACACGGTATTGCGCGCCGGTACATAGGTAACCGGGATCCCCTCCCCACCGGCATCCGGCACGGCGATACTGGCATCGGTCAGTGCCGAGCCACCAAACTGGTTCATATCCAGGCTGACGGTACGATGCTGCGCCGCCCCCAGCTGTGCAGCGACCGCATTGGCCGCGGTCAGCTCGCAGCGATGGCGCTGACCATAGTCAAAACTCAGGGCATAACAGCGATAGCCCTGGGCACGGGCCATGGCGAGGGTGGTGGCAGAATCCAGACCACCAGAAAGCAACACCACCGCAGATTTTTCAGACATCAAGAATATTCCCGTAAGAAAGGAGTGCGCTACGCGGCGGCCGAACCATCGTCATTCACCACAGCATGGAGATGAACACCCAAGGCCTGACACACCCGTCTAACCGTCTCAAAACGCGGATGTGCGTCCTGGCGCAGCGCCTTGTACAGCGCCTCGCGGGTCATCCCGGCAGCACGGGCTACCTCGGTCATTCCGCGTGCACGCGCCGCCACGCCCAGCGCATGGGCCAGTTCTGCATCATCACCCTCGTCGATCACCATGCTTAAATATGCAGCGATATCCGCCGGGCTCCTGAGATAATCGGCCATGTCAAAGTCCGGTAGATCCGCGATGTTAATCTTGTTGCTCATCGGCTATTCCTCCAGTTTCCTGGCCTGCTCCATGGCCTTGGCAATATCGGCAGACTGGCTCGACTTGTCCCCGCCAGCCAGCATCACGATCAAGGTTTCACCGCGCTGCAAATAGTACATGCGCCAGCCCGGTCCGAAGAATTCACGCATTTCAAATACCCCTTCGCCAAGCGCCTTTACATCACCTAAGTTCCCCCGTTTAACCTTGTCCAGACGGCGTGCCAGGCGCAATCGCGTCATGTGATCTTTCAAGCCATCCAACCAAATGGCAAATGTCTTGGTATATTTGACCGTATACATGAAAGGAATCGTAATCGAACGATTACAAGTCGTCAATAAGTCAGGGAGAATCGTAATTGGGATTGTTGTACCGTCCTCCTGCTGAAGGACGAAGGACTGGCCAACTGTTACCTAAACTGATGATAGGCCGCCTCGGCCTTGCGTCCCTGGCTCAAGCGACCCAGTTGCTGCGCGGCCTCATCACGGGAGGCAGCGCAGCGCGCCATCAGGGCCTGATCCTGTGCCTGCAGGGCTGGAATGGCCTCACGCAGAAATGCCGCTTCATGTTCGGCCACCGGCTGGGCAAAGAAGGCTTGTAATAATTCATCACGTTGGGGATAGAGCGTCAGCAGGTCATCCCAGTCACCGGCCTCGGCCAGGGCGTGGAGCTGTGCGGAGAGAGTGAGGATCGCCTGCCACTGTTGCTGGCGCTGGGCATCGATCATCGGATCTGGCATGGAATCTGGCATGGGATCAGGCGGCCCCGTTCGGTGCCTGCAGCTGGCCGGGCACCGCATCCCAGGCGCTCTTGATCTCGCGCAGCAGGGCGATCACCTCATCCAGCATCGCCATGTCGCTGCGCAGATTGGCCTCCAGCAGGCGACGACCCATGTATTCGTAGAGATTATCCAGATTTGCGGCGATATCCCCGCCTTTCTCAATATCCAGGCCATCACGCAG
>JACUTZ010000067.1 GCA_014859545.1 Gammaproteobacteria bacterium | reverse complement strand
GCTAGCTTCCTAGCGAAGAGGCCGACATTCTACCGAGTTTTCGGTGGGTGTCAACCTAAATCTTTCTGCTTCTGAGCCGTTCTGCCCGTCTGCTTCTGCCCAATTTCGAGCACTCCCGGAAGTGTTCAGCGCCGTTTGTTGTCGCCGTTTGCCCCGGAAGAGCTGCGCATTATACGCAGCGTTTTTCATGAATCAACAAAAACTTTGCTAAATTATAAAATATTTTAATCACATCTTTTTTATCAATCACTTAGCAGGGTGACATGAACTAGTTCAGACTGACTTTTGCGAATTTCCGCTTGCCGACCTGATAGACATGCGTACCACCGGTGGCCACAAAACATTTTTTGTCTTCGACTCGTTCGCCGTCGATCTTGACCGCTCCCTGCTGGACCATGCGCAGCGCCTCCGAGGTACTGCCGACCAGACCGGCCTGTTGCAGCAGGTTGGCCAGTGGCAGGCCGGCACCATCACTGTCCAGCGTCAGTTCCTCGATATCATCTGGGATGGCACCCTTTTGGAAGCGGGTAATAAAGTCTTCCAGGGCTGCCTTGGCTGCTACCGGACTATGAAAACGGCTGATCAGCTCATCGGCCAGGGCAAATTTAATGTCGCGAGGGTTGGTGCCATCCGCCACCGACACCTTCATGGCCTCAATCTCGCCCATCGGGCGGAAGCTCAGTAATTCGAAATAACGCCACATCAGTTCGTCGGAGACGGACATGATCTTACCGAACATCTCATTCGGTGCATCCGTGATACCTATATAGTTACCCAGGGACTTGGACATTTTCTGCACCCCGTCCAGACCTTCCAGGATCGGCATGGTCAACACGGTCTGGGGACGCTGCCCATAGCTCTCCTGTAACTGGCGACCGACCAGCAGGTTGAATTTCTGGTCGGTACCGCCAAGTTCCACGTCCGCCTTCATTGCCACCGAGTCGTAGCCCTGGATCAGGGGATAGAGGAACTCATGGATGGCAATCGGCTGCCCAGAGCCATAGCGTTTTGAAAAATCGTCTCGCTCCAACATCCGCGCCACGGTATGGCGGGAGGCCAGCTGGATCAAATCAGCGGCACTCATGCCATTCATCCAGCTGGAGTTGAACATCACCAGGGTTTTCTCCGGGTCGAGGATTTTGTAAATCTGATGTTCGTAGGTCTGGGCGTTTTCGATCACCTGATCGCGGGTCAGTGGTGGTCGCGTGCTGCTCTTGCCGGTAGGATCACCGATCATCGCAGTGAAGTCGCCGATCAGGAACATGACCTCGTGGCCAAGCTCCTGAAACTGGCGCAGCTTGTTTATCAAGACAGTATGGCCTAGATGCAGATCCGGGGCAGTCGGGTCAAACCCAGCCTTGATCCGCAGGGGACGACCTTCCTTGAGCTTGCTCTTCAGCTCATCTTCCAGCAGCAGCTCGTTAGCGCCGCGCTTGATCAGTTCGATTGCTTCGTCGAGGGATGCCATGCCTGTATCTCACCAGTATCAAAAGCCGATAAGATTACCACAGCCGCCGCAGGCTGGGCATCATTGGCTAAAACACCGAGAACTATCCGCAATATGTCCCAATTTCCCTTCCAAGGCATTGACCCCGGACGCTCATGGGGGTATTTTTAGGAAAAATTTTGTGAGATTTTTCCGTGAATTACAGCAATAACTTCAACCGAGACCACAAAACTGGCGCGGCGACTGCGGGCGCACCGCTACATAAGCGCCACCGCAAACACATCCACGCTCTGGCGGTTGTTTCGCTGATTATCGGCCTGCTTGCGCTGCTGGCCCCCAGCCACGAAGCCTCTGCCACACGAGAGCCGGTACTGCCCGGCATTCAAACCCTGGATCTCGCTCTCCCGGATTTTGACGAGGCAACTAAGGTGTCTGGGATCGGGATCGCGGAACTGCCAAGCCAGGCCGAGCTGCCCTGGGAAAGCGTCACAGTTCGCGCCGGTGACAGCCTCTCGGTGATCTTCGACCGCCTCAAGCTCAGCCCCCAGCAATTGCTGGCCGTGGTCAATGCCGATCAGAAAAACAAGATCCTCACCCGCCTGCGTCCTGGACAGGTATTGCAATTCCAAATCAACGACCAGCAGCTACAGGCGATCCGTTTCGATATTTCATCGGAAAAGAGCCTGCTGGTTTCCCGTAGTGAAGAAGGCTTTAGCAGCCAGTTCATCGAACACCCCATTGAAGTACGTACCAGCCATGTGCATGGTGAAATATCCAATTCACTTTTCCTGGCTGGACAGCAGGCCGGTCTCTCCGACAATATCATCATGGAATTGGCCAACATCTTTGGTTGGGATGTGGACTTTGCTCTGGATATTCGCAGCGGTGACAGTTTCTCCCTGCTCTTCGAGGAGCATTATCTGGATGGCGAAAAATTGCGTGACGGGCGCATCCTCGCTGCCGAATTCTACAACCGAGGCAGAAACTTCCAGGCCGTACTGTTTACTGATACAGCAGGTCGCAGTCAGTATTATTCGCCCGATGGCAAGAGCATGCGCAAGGCATTTCTGCGCTCACCGGTGGATTTTCGCCGCATCTCCTCGACTTTTCAGCGTGAGCGCTTCCACCCGGTTCTGGGTGAACGCCGCCCCCACCGTGGTGTCGACTACGCTGCGGCCACTGGCACACCGATCAAGGCTGCTGGAGATGGCAGAGTGATCTTTCGCGGGGTGCAGGGTGGCTATGGCAATACCGTGATCATCCAGCACGGTAACAACATCACCACCCTGTACGCACACATGTCACGCTTCCAACAGGGTGTGACCAATGGCAGCCGGGTACGCCAGGGACAGACCATTGGCTATGTGGGCATGACCGGTCTGGCCACTGGGCCACATCTTCACTACGAATTCCGCGTCAACGGGCTGCATCACAACCCGCTCACAGTCACGCTGCCGGATGCCGATCCCATTCCAGCCAAGTATCGGGAACAGTTCAAACAGCAAAGCCAGCCCCTGCTGGCCCAGCTGAACCAGCTTAATCGCGTGCAGGTGGCTTCCTCTGCCCGCTAGCGAGTACTTCATCGGCCTGATGAGTGGCACCAGCATGGATGCGCTGGACGGGGTGCTACTCGATTTTTCCTCCCCGCAACCACAGTTGCTGGCCGCACTGAGCCTGCCATTGCCGGCACTGCTACGTCAGCAATTGCTGGCCCTGAGTCGGCCGGGGGACAACGAGATTGCCCGCATGGGGCAGGCCGATGTCGAGCTGGCCATGTTCTCGGCCGAGCTGGTCAGGCAACTCTTGGCAGAGGCCCAATTGAGCGCCTCTGCCATAGCGGCGATCGGCAGCCACGGCCAAACCATTCGCCACGCTCCAACAGCCTCTCCGGCTTTCACCCTGCAGATCGGTGACCCCAACACCCTGGCCGCGCAAACCGGAATTACCACCGTCGCAGACTTTCGTCGTCGCGATATGGCCGAGGGCGGACAGGGTGCGCCTCTGGTACCGCCCTTCCATGCCTGGCTCTATCAGCGATGCGAGATCAGCCGTGTGGTACTCAACATCGGCGGCATGGCCAATATCACCATCCTGCCCGCAGGCACGACTCCGCTTGTCAGTGGATTTGATACCGGTCCCGGAAATATTCTGCTGGATAGCTGGATACAGCACTGTCATGGCCTGCCGATGGACCGCGATGGCCAGTGGGGCGGAACAGGTAAGGCGAATCCCCAGCTACTCGACCGCCTGCTGAGTGACAACTACTTCCAGCAGCCAGCACCCAAAAGTACGGGGCGGGAACACTTCAACTTGTCCTGGCTGCAATCCCATCTGCAAGCGCTACAGTGCCAAGATGAGGAGGTAATGGCGACGCTCTACGCCCTAAGCGTACGCAGCATCAGCGAGGCGGTATCCCGTTATGCGGCAGATTGCGAAGAAGTTGTGGTATGTGGGGGAGGCGCCTTCAACCCGCTGCTGATGCACGGCTTGCAGACGAAGCTGGCACCGCGCCGGCTTATCGATAGCGCAGCGGCCGAACCATCGGTCGATCCACGCTGGATGGAGGCCATGGCCTTTGCCTGGCTGGCAAGGCAGACCCTGTCAGGGCAAAGTGGCAACCTGCCCAGCGTGACTGGCGCCCGCCGCCCGGTGATCCTGGGCGGGGTCTACCCTGCGGGGTAATCATCACAAAATTACTTGCCACAGAGGACACCGAGGGCGATGCGGCCAACTCAACACTCCTCAGCCTCGGTACCTCTGTGCTCTCTGTGGCTGAATTTTACTTACGCTGTTCGATAGCCACGTATTCGCGCACCGGTTCACCGCTATAGACCTGGGTGGGACGGAAGATACGGTTGTCGGCCAACTGTTCGCGCCAGTGGGCCAGCCAGCCCGCGGCACGGGAGATGGCAAAGATCGGGGTAAATTGATCGGTGGGAATGCCCATCTCGGTGTAGAGGATCCCGGAGTAGTAGTCCACGTTGGGGTAGACACCCTTGGCACCAAGACGATCCGAGGCTGCGTGCTCCAGCGCCAGAGCGGTTTCAAACAAGGAACTGACCTTGCTGCCAGGCTGCTCGGCGAGATTTTCCATCATCTTTTGCAGGATGTTGGCACGTGGGTCCTTGACCGAATACTCGCGATGACCAAAGCCCCAGATCTTGGCCTTGTTCTTGAGCTGTTTGTCCAGCCAGGCCGGAACGTTTTCCGGGCTGCCAATCTCGCGCAGCATATCGACCACCTTTTCATTGGCACCACCATGCAGGGGACCGGAGAGGGTACCGATTGCCGAGGCCACCACCCCGTAGGGGCTGGCCAGGGTGGAACCGGCCACCAGTGCGGCGAAGGTCGAGGCATTGATGGTGTGCTCGGCATGCAACACCAGACAGGTATCCATGATCTTGGCATGATAGGGATCGGGTTCTCGCCCCTGCAACATGTAAAGGAAATTCTCTGCCGTGGTGAGATCCTGGCGGGGGGCGATCGGATCATATCCCTGACGGATGTGCTGCCACATCGCCACAATCACCGGGATACGGGCGATGATCTTCACCGTCATGCGATGGATGTAGTCGAGGTCTTCACAGACCGTGGATCCGGTCAGACATTCGTTGCCCGGATAGAACATTCCCAGACTCGCTACCGCGGTTTGCAGCAGTTCCATCGGATGGCCGCTGGTAGGCAGACTCTTCATCATCTCGCGGATGTTGAACTTGACCCGCCGATTACGCCGCAGCAAGGCATCAAACTCGGCCAAGGCCGCCGCTGTGGGCAACTGCCCATCCAGCAGCAACAGGGTCGTTTCTTCAAAGGTGCTGTGCTCTGCGAGCTGCTCGATGGGATAGCCACGGTAGGCCAGGATGCCCTTTTCCCCATCGATAAAGGAAATATTCGAGCGGGTGGCAGGCACCCCTTCAAGACCGGGCAGATAGCCGCTCATACAAAAAACCTCATTCAGCGTCCAAACAATGGCAAGCATTCTATGCGCATGCGCGCCCGCTTGCCACATTAACACGCAGCAGATCCCCGCAGGCAGAACCCCGCAAGACCATAAACACCTTACTAACTATTTGTTACTAAGAGGAATAACTCAGGAGGCATGCCCTGTTCAAAACGATACCCGAACCGGCAGGCATACCGGTTCGGGCCAGGACAATATTAGGCAGAGAAAGAGGAGCCGCAGCCACAGGTGGTGGTGGCATTGGGGTTACGAATCACAAACTGCGCACCTTCGAGATCTTCCTTGTAGTCGATCTCGGCACCCACCATGTACTGATAGCTCATGGGATCAATCAGCAGGGTTACCCCATTCTTTTCAACCGAGGTGTCACCATCATTGATGCTCTCGTCAAAGGTAAAACCATACTGGAAGCCAGAGCAGCCGCCACCGGTCACGTAAACACGCAACTTCAGGTTGCTGTTACCCTCTTCGTCGATCAGCGCCTTGACCTTGATGGCAGCGCTATCGGTAAAAATCAAAGGACTTTCTGCTTCACTCATCACATCTCTCCAGATTCAGGTTTGGCTCAGTGCCGACAAGTATTTCAATCCTTACTCAAATAGTCAAGATTATTCCCCTGTTTCCTTGGCCTCGGCTTTTTTAGGGGCGGGCAGGAAATCCTGCTTGGCGTCACGCGCCTGATGCACCAGACTGCCGTTGACTTCGGCTCCTCGCATCATTTCGATAAGGGTATAATAGACGTTTCCTATCACTTTGGCCTTTTCTGCCAGTTCGATATGCTCTGCAGCATGCACATCACCCCGAACAGTGCCATTGAGCATGATATTGGGGACGCGTACCTCACCTTCAATGAGGCCTCGCTCACTAACACTCAACACCGAGCCGCTATCCGGATCCGCATAGATATTGCCCTTGACCACCCCATCCACATGCAAGCCACCACTAAAGCTCACATCGCCCGTAATCTCGGAATTGTGACCAATCAGCGTATCGATCTTGGTAATTTTAGCCGCCGAACGGTTCTTGTTGCCCTTACTAAACATACTTAACTCTCCCTCACCAACCAGTCGAAAGACTGGGAAAATGGTTTATGTGTTCGGCCCCTGGGCTTGATATGAAGGTGGACCCGCTGTGCGACAAAGCCCTCCGGCATGCGCAATTCACCTTCAAACGACTGAAAATACCGGTAGCGAAACGCCAGTTCACCCGGCTGATCGCTAAGCTGCGCCAAGGTATAGGTCTTGGCTTCACCGTTCTCATTGCCTTCAATACGGAACTCAACCGTCCCCTGCACCACGGTACTGTTATCCAACACCTGCGTCAGTACCAGGTTATAGCGGATCACCTCGCCTGACTGGGCCTGCAACTCAAACCGTTGTACCTCCAGGCCTCGCGTGGCATCACTGGGGGAAACGATACCGCGATAGAAATCCAGCTCCCGCTTGAGTTCCATCAGCTCATCCTGCAGGCCATTCACCGTGCCTTCCAGCTGCCGGTAGGCCTCACGGTCAATGTCATTACTGCGCCTCAGAATCGCGGTTTGCTCGCGAAGTTCGATATTGTCACGTCCCAGGCTCGCCAGCTGTTCATGCAGTTGGGCCTCCATCGCCAGGCTATCAAGCAGCCTGAAGCCCCCCTGATAACGCCCGAATTCAAACAAGCCCCAGGCCAGCAGTACCAGCCCCAGCCCACCCCCAATACGGATCAGCCACTGTTGCCAAAGCGGGCGGGCACGAACGACCAAATGACTCATGGCATAACCGCAATCATATTCAGGCCAGCCCGCTCATCCAAACCACACATGATGTTCATATTCTGCACCGCCTGACCGGCGGCGCCTTTGACCAGGTTATCAATTACGGAAAGAACTACCACCGTATCTGCGCCCTGGGGGCGATGAACCGCGATACGGCACATGTTTCCGCCGCGCACAGTACGGGTCTCCGGATGGGCACCTGCGGGCAACACATCCACAAAGGCCTCGTCCGCATAGCGTTGCTCATACAGGGCCTGCAGGTCCTCGGCCTGGCCGCGCAGTCGGCCATACAGGGTGGCATGGATACCCCGGATCATCGGCAACAGATGCGGCACAAAGGTCAGCCCCACCTTGCCGCCGGCCAACAGGCCCAGTTTTTCACTGATCTCCGGCAGATGGCGGTGTCCCGCAGCGGCATAGGCCTTGAAGCTGCTGTCCACCTCGCTGAGTAACATTGCGGCATTGGCACCGCGCCCGGCACCACTGGCACCAGACTTGGCATCGGCGATCAGGCTGGCGGTATCGATCAGCCCTACCTCCAGCAAGGGCAGGAAACCCAGCGTGACCGCAGTGGGGTAACAGCCGGGATTGGCGACCAGGCGTGCCTCACGGATTGCTGCGCGGTTCACCTCGGGCAAACCATATACCGCCTCCTCGACCAGCTCGGGACAGGCATGCTTCATCCCATACCACTTTTCCCACACCGCGATATCCTTGATACGGAAATCCGCCGCCAGGTCGATCACCTTGACCCCGGCAGCCAGCAATTCGGCCACCTGGGTCATCGCAATCCCGTTGGGGGTGGCAAAAAAGACCACATCACAGGCGGCCAGCGCCTGCGGGTCCGGGGCGCTGAAAGACAAATCCACATGACCACGCAGGTTGGGAAACATCTCGGCCACTGCCAGACCGTCCTCCGAGCGGGAGGTGATCACGCGCAGTTCCACCTGTGGATGGCCCGCCAACAGGCGCAGCAGTTCCACCCCGGTATAACCCGTCCCACCAACAATGCCCACCTTGATCATCGGATTTGCTACCTATATCAGCAATGAAGAGGAGTAGGATGATAAAACCTGCCACCACAAAGCGAAACCCCCGCGGCCAAATTGGGGGAACAATCGCCCCCCCATTGTGGACAAACAGCGACAGTAGCCAACGATGCCGTTACACTTAGTTTCAGATTACAAGCCAGGTGGATCCCGTATATGAAAGTGAAAGATATTGCCTTTACCCTGATCGTCGTAGCTCTGATCGCCACCCTCAGCTGGTTATGGCTCAGCCCCAGCGGTGCCAAGCCCGCTCCGGATATCCAGCTAAGCACCCTGGACGGCCAGCAGCTGAATCTGGCCAATAAACGCGGCCGTCCGGTGCTGGTAACCTTCTGGGCCACCACCTGTCCCGGTTGTATCAAGGAAATGCCGCACCTAATCGATCTATATAACGATTACAGCGGGCGCGGCCTGGAGATCATCGGTATCGCCATGTCCTACGACCAGGAACAGGCCGTACGCGAGCTGGTGCGTTTGCGTGAAGTCAATTACCCCATTGCGCACGATGTCAGCGGCCGCGCCGCGCTGGCCTTTGGCGATATCAAGCTGACCCCGACCACCTTTCTGATCGCCCCCAATGGCCGCATCGTGATGCACCGCCTGGGCGAAGTGGATATGGATGCCCTGCGGGAACGCATCGTACCGATGTTGCCACCGGCCAAGGCAACTGCCTCATGATGTGGCTCAAGGCCTTTCATATCATCTTCGTCGTTTCCTGGTTCGCCGGGCTGTTCTACCTGCCACGGATCTTCGTCAATCAGGCGATGGCCACCGAGGCGGCCGAACAGGCCCGTCTGCAGCTGATGGCACGCAAGCTCTATCGCTTCATGACTCCACTGGGGATCCTCGCCCTGGCCCTGGGGATCTGGCTGTGGCTGGCCTACGGCTTTGGCGGTGGCTGGCTGCATGCCAAACTGCTGCTGGTCGCGGTACTGGTCGGCTATCACCTCTATTGCGGCCACCTGGTCAAGGTCTTTGCCCAGGGCAATAATGCCCGCAGCCATGTGTTCTACCGTTTCTTCAATGAGCTGCCGGTATTGCTGCTGATCGCCATCACCATTCTGGTGGTCATTAAACCCTTCTAATTTTGCTCACCGAGGCAGCCCTGCAGGCTGCCTGCCAAACCTTGCATCAGCCCAAACCAGAGATCCACACCCGGGGCCAGTGCGGCCCCCAGCGGATCCAGCACCCCCGCACGGGCGCCGCTGCCCTCCAGCACCACCTTGACCACCGCCGGACGAAATTGTGGCTCACTGAATACACACACCGCGCCGCGCTGCTGGATAGTCTGGCGGATCTCGGTAATGCGTCGGGCACCCGGGCTTTGCTCCGGACTGACAGTAACCGAACCGACCGGACTGAGTGAAAAACTCTCTTCGAAATAGCGATAGGCATCGTGAAAGACGATGTAGGGGCGGTCCTGCAAGGGGGTCAGTTGTCGGCTCAGTTCCTGTTCCAGGCTCGTGATACGTGCCAGCATTTGCAGCGCATTTTCCTGGTAACGGGCCTGATTGGCCGGGTCCAGCTCAGTCAGGGCCTCGGCGAGCAATTCGACGATGGCGCGGGCATTGCGTGGGGCCAGCCACAGATGACTGTCCCATTCACCATGCTCCCCATGGGCATGCTGCCCGGCTGCCTGCGTCTGGAGCTCGACGTGCTTGTGGTCATGCTGGTGATCGTGTTGATGGGTATCCCTTTCCCCATGCTGGTGTTCCGTCTCCCACACCCCGCCGCTGCGCAGGGGTAGACGCCAGATCCCCTCAGCCTCGGCCAGGCTGATGATCCGCGCCCTGCCTGCCAGGTTCTCCAGTGGCTTTACCAGCATGCTTTCCAGCTCCTCACCTACCCAGATCACCAACTCGGCCTGACTGAGGCTGCGCGCATCCGAGGGACGCAGGCTATAGGCATGGGGCGAGGCATTGGCGGCGATCAGTAACTGGGGCTCGGCCACCCCGTCCATTACCCCGGCCACCAAGGAGTGGATCGGGGCAATACTGACCACCACCCGTGGCGAGGCTTCTGCCTGTGCGGTGCCGAACAACAGGCCCAGCATCAGCATGCCGACAACTGTCAGCCGGGTGCGCGCATATATCTGCGCGGGTGAAATGCAACGAGCATGGTAAGACATACTTTATCCCCCGAAAGAAATGTTATAATGTTTCGATTATTTCACTGGAGGGTGCTCATGAGCAAGCCCGCATTTCTGCCGCACGATCACAATCATCAGCGCTGCATCGACGCCGCGCTGGCTGAGGCTCGGGCGATCTGCCAGCGCAAGCACAGCCGCCTGACCCCACAACGGGAACAGGTATTGCGCCTGATCTGGCAGGAACACCGTCCCATCGGCGCCTATGAGCTGCTGGACAAACTGCG
Organism: Gammaproteobacteria bacterium; assembly: GCA_014859545.1. GTDB lineage: Bacteria > Pseudomonadota > Gammaproteobacteria > Thiohalomonadales > Thiohalomonadaceae > SLDE01. The sequence continues at coordinate 1,854 of JACUTZ010000067.1, read as the reverse complement.
CGAAGAAGGTCTCAAGGCTGCCCCACCCACGGTCTACCGCGCTCTGGAGTTCCTACAGGAAAACGGCCTGATCCATCGCATCGAAAGCCTCAATGCCTACACCGGCTGCAGCCACCCCAGCGAGCCTCACGCCAGCCAATTTCTGGTCTGCCAGCAATGCCAGCGGGTCGCCGAGCTGGGCAGCGAGCAGATCGCCGAACAATTGAGTGAACAGGCCCGTCGCGCCGGTTTTGCCAGTGCGCACCAAACCGTGGAGATCCGCGGCACCTGCGCCGAGTGTCTGAGGCACTTCCATGTCTGAAGCCCTGGTTTCGGTACAGGATCTGACCCTGCACTATGGCCCACGGGTGATCCTCGACAAGGTCAATCTGAGCCTGCATGAAGGAGAGATCATTACTCTGATCGGCCCCAATGGTGCAGGTAAATCTTCCCTGGTGCGGATTATGCTCGGCCTGCAGGCCCCCAGTCACGGCAAGGTGGTACGCCGCCCCGGGCTGCGGGTCGGCTATGTGCCGCAACGCCTGCATGTGGACCCGGTGCTGCCGCTAACGGTGCGACGCTTCCTGACCCTGACCGAGGGTTTTGACAGCGCACAATTAAACGCCAGCCTGGCCGAGGTCGGCGCCACTGGCCTGCTGGAGGCCCAACTCAGCACCCTCTCCGGCGGCGAGACCCAACGCGTGCTGCTGGCGCGTGCGCTGCTGCGTCGTCCCCAACTACTATTCCTCGACGAGCCCACTCAGGGGGTGGATGTGAATAGTCAGGGCGAACTCTACGACCTGGTCGCCCGGCTGCGTGATACCACCCGATGCGGGATCCTGATGGTTTCCCATGACCTGCACCTGGTAATGGCCCGCAGCAACCGGGTGTTCTGTCTGGATCAACAGATCTGCTGCAGTGGCAAACCCGAACGCACCGACGCGCTGCCCGGCTACCAGCAATTGATTAGCCCCGATTCGCGCCTGGCCCCCTATAGCCACCAGCATCACCAACACGGCAGCGAACCCCGCAAGGGCTGCGAGGTATGCACGCTGAGAGGTTCACATGGATGACTTCATGCTGCGCGCCCTGCTGGCCGGACTGGCGGTGGCATTGATCACCGGCCCCCTGGGCACTTTCGTGGTGTGGCGAAGGATGGCCTATTTCGGCGACACCCTGGCCCATTCGGCCCTGCTAGGGGTCAGCTTTGGGGTCTTGTTGCAGCTGAACATGAACCTGGCCATCGCCCTGGTCTGCGTATTGCTGGCGCTGGGCCTGGTAATGATGCAGCGCCAGCGCCAGCTGGCCACCGACACCCTGCTTGGGATCCTCTCCCATAGCGCCCTGGCCCTGGGCCTGGTGGCGATCTCCCTGGCTGAGACGGTGCGCATCGATCTGATGGGCTATCTGTTTGGCGACATCCTCGCGGTGGGCTGGGGCGAACTGGCCTGGATCGGCGGGGTCTCGCTTTCGGCCCTGCTGGCACTGTTGTGGCTGTGGCGTCCACTACTGGCCACCACCGTGCATGAGGAATTGGCCCAGGTCGAAGGGGTCAATACCGGGCGCAGCCGGCTGCTGTTCGTGCTGTTGCTGGCCTTGGTGATCGCTGCGGCGATCAAGGTGGTGGGGATCCTGCTGATCACCTCACTATTGATCATCCCCGCCGCCACCGCGCGGCGCTTTGCCCATACCCCGGAACAAATGGCCCTATTGGCCGGACTGCTGGGGCTGATCGCCGTGGGCAGCGGCCTGTATGGCTCATTGCAGTGGGACCTGCCGGCTGGCCCCGCCATCGCCCTGAGTGCCGCCTTGCTGTTTTTCCTTAGCCTGTTCAAAGGGGCGAGGCGTTAGTGAGTGCTGAGTGCTGAGTGCTGA
>JACUTZ010000066.1 GCA_014859545.1 Gammaproteobacteria bacterium | reverse complement strand
CTCATCCATCTCCGTGCCTTGTTTTCTCGGCGTACTCTGCGTCTCTGCGGTGAATTATTCTTGAGAGTGAACCATGTCAAATACCCCGCAAGCGATCCATCTGCAGGATTACACCCCACCGAACTGCCGCATCGATTCGGTGGATCTACGTTTCGAGTTGGACGAAACGGCCACGACGGTACGAAACACCCTGGCGATCACCATGCTGGCTGATGGTCCGCTGTTTCTGCACGGACAACAATTGGCGCTGCTGGCGATTACCTTAGATGGTGAGCCGTTGAGTGAGGGGGAATACTCACTGGATGCACACGGTCTGAGCCTGCACCGCCCGCCGCAACGATTCAGCCTCACGCTCACCAGCCGCATCCATCCGGCCGCCAACACCGCGCTGGAAGGCCTGTATGTCTCGGGCGGCAATTTCTGCACCCAGTGCGAGGCGGAGGGCTTTCGCAAGATCAGCTGGTATCCGGATCGTCCCGATGTGATGGCGGTATTCACCACCACCATTGTCGCCGATGCAAAGCGCTACCCGGTGCTGTTGTCCAATGGCAATCCCATCGCCCGCGAGCAGCTGGCCGATGGCCGCCACAGCGTGACCTGGCACGACCCCTTTCCCAAACCCTGTTACCTGTTTGCCCTGGTGGCCGGCGATCTGGCCTGTGTGCGTGATCGTTATACCACCGTCTCCGGTCGTGAGTTGGCGCTGGAGATCTACGTCCAACATGGCAATGAGGACAAGACCGCCCACGCCATGGCCTCGCTCAAGCGGGCGATGCGCTGGGACGAACAGCGCTATGGTCGCGAGTACGACCTGGACATCTACATGATCGTCGCGGTCGACGACTTCAACATGGGGGCGATGGAAAACAAGGGCCTGAACGTGTTCAACTCCCGCTTTGTGCTGGCCCGTCCCGACACTGCCACCGACAGCGATTATTTTCATATCGAATCGGTGATCGCCCATGAATATTTTCACAACTGGTCGGGCAACCGGGTCACCTGCCGCGATTGGTTCCAGCTTTCGCTCAAGGAAGGCTTTACGGTGTTCCGCGATCAGCAATTCTCGGCGGACCACCACAGCCCGGCGGTGGTACGTATCGATCAGGTACGTCAGCTGCGCAGCCTGCAATTCGCGGAAGACGCCGGACCGATGGCCCATCCGGTGCGTCCCGAGAGCTATGTGGAGATCAATAATTTCTACACCATGACGGTGTATGAAAAGGGCGCCGAGCTGATCCGCATGTTGCATACCCTGCTCGGCGAGCAGGGCTTTCGCCGTGGCAGCGACGAATACTTCCGCCGTCACGATGGCCAGGCGGTCACCTGCGAGGATTTTATCGCCGCGATGGCAGCGGCCAATCAACGCGATCTCGCCGGCTTCATGCGCTGGTACCACCAGGCCGGTACCCCCCGACTCACGCTGCGCCGCGAGTATGATCCGACCAGCCAGACCCTGAGCCTGCATCTGAGTCAGCAAACCCCTGCGACCCCCGGCCAGCCCGACAAGCAGCCGTTGTGGGTTCCGCTGCGTATCGCCCTGCTGGATCGGGAGACGGGTGCAACACTGCTGGCCGAGCAGGTGTTGTTGCTGGAGGGGGCTGAACAATGTTTTCGTTTCGAGGGTGTGAGTGAAGGGGCCGTCCCCTCCCTGCTGCGCGGCTTTTCCGCGCCGGTGAAATTGGAGCACGACCTGGACGATCAGGAGCTGGCCGCGCTGATGGCCCATGACGACGATCCCTTTGCCCGCTGGGAGTCAGGCCAGCAGCTGATGCTGCGGGTCCTGTTGCAGCAATATCGGGAAGGACGTTCAGAGGCCGAGTTGCCTGTTCATTTGAATGCCGCCTTTGCCCGTCTGCTGGCGGATACGGAGACCGATCCGGCCTTGCGTGCCGAGGCCATGGCCCTGCCACCACTGGACTATGTGGGCGAATTCATCGAGGCGCTCGACCCGCTGCGCCTGCATCGCCTGCATCAAGGCTTGCAAAGGGCGCTGGCGCTGGCTCATCGTGCGGCGCTACTGGCCGGTTTTGAGGCACACCGCGACAGCGGCTATGCCGCCGATGCCAAGGCGGTGGCCCGTCGCCAGTTCAGGAACCAGTGCCTGGCTTACCTGGCGCTGTTGCCCGAGGGTGGCGAGCTGGCCGCCGCGCAATACCGGCAGGCGGACAACATGACCGACAGCCTCGCTGCGCTGGCGGCACTGAGTCGCCAGCGCCATCCCCAGGCCGCCGCCGCCCTGGCCGATTTTGCACAGCGCTGGCAGGGTGATCGCCTGGTGATGGACAAGTGGTTTGCATTGCAGGCCAGCGTGCCGGATGCGGCCTGTTTTGCCGAGGTAAAGGTCCTGATGGGGCATCCGGACTTCAGCCTCACCAACCCCAACCGGGTGCGTGCGGTGATCGGCAGCTTTGCGATGCGTAATCCGGCCGCTTTTCACGGCGCGGATGGTGCCTATGCCTGGCTGGCCGAGCAGGTGATCGCGCTGGATGCGCTCAACCCGCAGATCGCAGCACGCCTGGTGAATCCGCTGACCCAATGGCGACGCTATGATGCCGCCCGTCAGCAGGCCATGCGTGCCGTCCTGCAAGGCGTGCTCGACAGCGGCGAACGCTCGGCGGATGTCTACGAGGTCGCCAGCAAGGGCCTGGCGGGGTAATCTGCTGGTGGATGCGCGCAGCGCATCCACCATGAAGCCAAGCAAACAAGGAGGTCTGCATGAGCAACTATCGACGTATACATCAACCAGGCGGTTGCTGGTTTTTCACGGTCGTGACGTATCAGCGTCACCCATGGTTTAAGGAACCCCCGAACATCTAGGTTCTTCGTGAGGCATTCGCCCAAGTCAGGCGCAAGAGCCCCTTTGCTATCGACGCGATGGTGGTGCTTCCCGACCACCTTCACTGCATCTTGCGCCTACCTGAGGGTGATAGCGATTTTTCAGGGCGTTGGCGCGAGATCAAAAAATACGTCACCAACTATCTGGACGTACGGCGTAATCACCGAGGCGAAGGCATGGTATGGCAACGGCGGTTTTGGGAGCATTTGATCCGAGATGAGGAAGATTGGCGTCGTCACATGGATTATGTGCACTACAACCCGGTGAAGCACGGTTATGTGAACTCGCCTGCGCAGTGGCGATGGTCTTCTTTTCACCGTGCCGTTCAGCAGGGGATGTATGAAGCTTCCTGGGGGCGTAGTGAGCCAGATTCCATTTTCGGGATGCAGCACGAGTGACCAATGCGTGGTGGATGCGCTGCGCATCCACCATCAGTCACGGCAATATGTCCCCACCGCCTGCAAATATCGCTGAGCCATCCCCCGTCGGGCATCGACCACCTGTTGCGCCCGCTGGCCGATGGCTGCGCAGCGCTGCGGGTCTTTGAGCAGTTCGCTCAGCGTGCTGGCCAGCTCCTCGGGGTTGGTCAGCTGTATCGCCGCATCGGCTTCCAGCAGGATCCTCGCCTCGTCGCGGAAGTTTTCCATGTGGGGGCCAAATACCACCGCCTTGCCCAGTGCGGCCGGTTCCAGGATGTTCTGCCCGCCCTTGTCCACCAGCGAGCCGCCCATGAATACCCATTCGGCCCCGGCCATTAGCGCGGGCAGTTCGCCGAAGGTGTCGGCCAGATAGATGCTGGTATTGGACTGCACGGCCTCGCCCCGGCTGCGCACCGCAATCGCCTCCCCGGCCAGATCCCGCAGGATGATCTCGCGCCGCTGGGGATGGCGTGGGGCGATCACCAGCAGGGGCAGGGCCACACCTGCCGTGCGAAGTTGCTGCCATGCGCCAAGCAGCAGGGCCTCTTCACCCTCGCGGGTGGAGGCGGCCAGCACATAGGGGCGTCCCAGTGCCAGTGGGGTGATCGTTTCGGCGCGGGGTGCGGCGGCAAATTTGATGTTACCGATCACCTCCACCCGCTCGGCCCCCAGTGCTCTGAAGGCGGAGGCATCGGCCTCGGAGCGAGCCAGTACCACACGGGTATGCGCCAGTGTGGTGCGATAGAGGCGGCGCAGCCAGCCACCAGCGCGTAGCGTACGGGAGGAGAGACGCCCATTGATGATCAACAGCGGGATCTGCCGTGCAGCACAGGCCCGATAGAGCAGGGGCCATAGTTCGGTCTCCAGGATCAGCGCACAGCGCGGTCGGTGACGGTCGAGAAAACGGGCCACCGCGCCCGAATAATCCAGTGGCAGGAAATCATGCTGTATCCCGGCGGGCAGTGTTTGTCGGGCGATGCGCGCCCCGCTGGCGGTGGTGGTGGTCAGTAATAGCGGTCTGTCTGGCCAGGCCCGGCCCATTGCCGCCAACAGGGGGAGGGCCGCATTCACCTCACCCACCGAGGCGGCGTGCAACCAGATCGCCTCGCTCTGGCCAAGTTCCCCATGTCCCAGGCGTCGGCGCAGGTAGCCCCACTCGCCTTCCCGTCGCCCATGACGCCAGCTATGGGCCAGCACCAGCGGCGCCATCAGCCACATCAGCAGGCGGTATGAGCCGATCAGCATAATCCACCATCAGGGTAGGGTGGATAAGCGTAGCGCATCCACCGACAGGCCCTAGCTGTAGCCCATGCCAGCAGCTCAGTAGACACCGGCCTCTCCCTCCGGGCGGGTCTTGAAGCGCTTGTGAGTCCATAGATACTGTTCGGGCACGCGCCGTACCTGCTCTTCGATGATGGCATTCACCCGGCTGGCATCCTGTACATCATCGCCGCTGGGAAAGGCCTCAAGCGCGGGCAGCAGGCGGATCACAAAGCCCTGGCTACCGGGCAGGCGCTCCGAATAATAGGGCACCACCGGTGCGCCGGAGAGGCGCGCCAGGCGCGCGGTGCTGATCAGGGTGGCGGTGGCTACGCCAAAGAAGGGGGCGAACACCGCCTGCTTGCGGCCGAAGTCCTGGTCCGGCGCATACCACACCACCTTGCCATGTTTCAGCTGGCGCACGATGCGGCGCATCTCGCTGCTGGGCAACAGGTCATCGAACAGGCGCTTGCGGCTGGCGGCCATCACCGCCTCGAACAGGGGATTGCGCGCCGGCTTGTAAATGGGCTGTAGCCCGGCCACGTGAAAGGCCAGAAAACGCCCGCTGATCTCCAGGGTGGTGTAGTGGCCACCCAGCAGGATCACCCCCTTGCCCTGGGCGCGGGCCGTCTCCAGGTGCTCCAGTCCTTCGATACGATAGTGCCTGCGCAGGCGCGTATCGCTGCCCCACCAGCTCAGCGCCCCCTCGAACACGGCGGTGCTGGTGGCGGCAAAATTGCGTTTTAGCAGTTGTCGGCATTCGGCAGGACTGAGCTCGGGAAAACACAGGCGCAGATTGGTGGCGGCGATGTGACGGCGTTCGGGTAGCAGGTAGTACAGCAGCCGGCCCAGGCCCGAGCCCAGTCTCATCAGGGCCGGGTAGGGCAGTAGCAGGCCGAGGCGCAACATCCCCAGTCCGAGCCAGGTCGGCCAGTAGCGCGGGGCCAGGTAGTCGCGGGCGGAAAATTCGGGGGTATCGGCCATCGGCTAAAGACCGCGTCGCGCCGCCATGCGCTGGCCCAGCTGGTGCAGCGCGTCCTGGCTGAGCTGCTGCTCGGCCTGGCATAGCAGTCCGTCCTCTTCCAGGCGGATATGCTGTGCGTAGCCCTCTGCCAGCTGTTGGCTCAGTGCCAGCAGGGCAGCGCTGTCCTGGACCCTGCCCAGATCTTGCAGCTGAGGGGCGAGCTGTGCCCACAGGCTGTCCAGTTGTTGATGTTGCGCAAGGAGTATTCGCACCTGCTCGGCCAATTCGGGCGAGCGCCCGGCCAGGATGGGAAACAGGTCCTGCTCCTCGTCCGCGTGGTGGTGCTGTCCAGCACTGCTGAAATAGCGATAGACCTGGTTGGCGGCCTGTTGCAGTGCGGCGCTGTGGCCCTGCTGGTGCAGCTGTTGCGTCAGTTCGACCGCGAACCCGGCGTGCTTGCGAATGCGTTGGTGGCAGGCGCGTAACAGTGCCAGCGGCTGGGAAAAATCCGGGGCGACTTCGGGGAAGGGATGCGTCATCAATCTCGGGCTCTGGGCTCAGAACGCATGACTCAGCACCTCAGCCCCCGGCCTGCCTTCGGCCTAGCGACTCATCCAGCTGCTGACTTCGACGATGTCCTGCTCTTCCAGCATCCCGGCGGCCTGCTTGAGGCGCAGGCTGGCCAGGGCATAGTCATAGCGGGCGCGAGAATAGTCCCGTTGTGCCAGGAAACGCTGACTTTGCGCACCGAGTACATCGACCATGGTGCGGGTGCCCACCTCAAAACCGGCCTCGGTGGCCTCCAGCGCGGTCTGTGCCGAGGACAGCGCCTGCCTGCGAGCCTGTACCTGACTGATCCCCGCCATCACCCCGAGGAAGGCGCTGCGGGTATCGCGCACCGTGGCGCGGCGCTGTTGTTCCAGCCCTTCGGTGGCCTGCTCATACAGGGCACGGGCCTCGCGGGTCTGGGAGGTGGTCAGCCCACCGGCATACAGCGGAACACTCAGGCGCACCCCGATCTGGGTGCGATTGACCTCGCTGCCCTGCATTGGATCGTCGGTGGTGTCGCTGAAGGCATGGCTGGCAAACAGGCCCAAATTGGGATAGTGGCCGGCCTGGCGCAGCCTGATCCCCTCGGCGGCAATACGGGTGCCGGCATCGGCGGCCAGTAGTGCCAGGTTCTGCTGCAGGGCGGTGTTCACCCATTCCTCGATGTTGGCCGGTTGGGGGCTGATCAGCGGCATGGACTCGCCCAAGCTGGCCAGGCTGCCCGGTTCGCGGCCAATGATCTCGCGCAGCGCCTCATTGGCCACATCCAGACCATTCTGGGCGGCGATCTCGGCGGCCACTGCCGCATCATAGCCAGCCTGTGCCTCATGGACATCGGTGATCGCCGACAGACCGACCTCAAAGCGTTGCTGGGTCTGGCGCAGTTGCTGGCTAATCGCCAGCTTGGTGGCCTCGGCGGTGTTCAGGTCGTCCTTGGCCGAGAGCAGGTTGAAGTAGGCCTCGGCGACGCGCAGGATCACCACCTGACGGGCGGCCTGGTAGGCGGCATCGGCCTGGGCAATCACCGCATCGGCCTGGCGCAGGCCCACGTAGTTGCGGTGGTTATACAGGCTCTGGCTGAGCTCCAGCGAATAGCCGTGGCTATTGAAGCGATCCTCACTGCCGCCGCTGATCTCGCGGCGGGTATTGACCAGTTCGGCCCCGGCGTTAAGCTGTGGCAGCAGGCCGGCACGGCTCTGCGGCCTGGCTTCCTGGGCGGCCTTCCAGCCAGCCTCGGCGGCGCGCAGCTGCGGGTCGCTTTGCAGCGCCAGGCGATAGATATCCAGCAGGGTATCGGCGTGGCCGGGGGCTGCGCCGAGCAGCAGCACGGCAGAAATGAGGGCGGTAGCAATACGTTGCATGGTGGATCCTTTGTGTCAGATTGGGTGCTTTGCTTGCGTTGCGGTCACAGCGCTGAGACCGGCATGCCGGGATTAGGTTCCCGGCCCATAGCTAATTTATTAGGGTTTTCTAATATATGTGACGACAGCCGAGGCTGCAAGCCCAGTCAGGTATTAAAAAACAAAATCTGTCCTGCCTGCATCGCTTTGCAGCGGCGCCAGCAAGGTCTCGAACAGCGGTAATTCCTGCCATTCCTTGATGTTCAGACGGGTGACCAGCATCGCCTGCATCATCGGGGCCCGCCCCACCACCACGAACATCCTGCCGCCGATCTGCATGTTTTCCTTGAGACTGGTGGGGATGCTGGGCAGGGAGCCGGTCACTGCGATGGCATCATAGGGCTGCTCCGCATCCCAGCCCCTGGCGGCATTGCCCTCCAGCAATTCCACATTCGCTATGCCTTGCGCGGCCAGGTGTTCGCGGGCCTGCGCCAGCAGTTCGTCATCGATCTCCACCGAGATCACCCGGGCCGCCTGGCTGGCCAGCAGTGCGGTCAGATAGCCGCTGCCGGTGCCGATCTCCAGCACCTTGTCGCCGGGTTGTAGTGCCAGGGCCTGGAGCAGTCGGGCCTCCTGTTTGGGCTCCATCATCAACTGGCCATTGCCGATCGGCAGGGCGGTGTCGGAAAAGGCCACGGAACGCAGGGCTTTGGGCACGAATTCCTCACGCGGGATGCGCGCGATTTGATCCAGTACCTGCTGGTCGAGCACATCCCAGGGGCGCACCTGCTGTTCGATCATGTTGAAGCGCGCCTGTTCGATGTTCATGTTCACCCTGGTCTCCCCCTTGTTTTTGTTGTGCCATTGTAGCCGGAAGGGTAAGCCCTTTCCGGGATGCAGGCAAGCCGCTCAGGGCAGGGGCCTTGTTCCAGGCTCGGCGCAAAACACAACTGCACTCACCGCAAAGACGCAAAGGTCAACAATGCCCCGCACACCATGATGGCTTTCCATTGATGATGGTCCGTGTGCGCTTACCTATTAAGCAGGTCCAGCAATCCATGGAAGCATGTTTGCCCCTTGCCCCTTGCCCCTTGCCCCTCTGCGGTGAAAAATCTCTTTCGTTCTCGGATGAAAATTTATAATGCTCTTGCCCTGGCCAACAGCCCCTAATCTATTGCAGATGATTATGCTAAACTTCCGAGCCCTTCATTCTGTTGGCGATCTATCCTCCCGATGAGCAATCAGTCAGTCGAGCGCATTCGCGAAATTCCCTACAATTACACCTCCTTTTCCGACCGGGAGATCGTGATCCGTTTTCTCGGCGAGCCGCAGTGGCAGCGTCTGGAACAGTTGCGCGGCGAGCGGGTCACCGGCCGTTCGGCACGGATGTTGTTTGAGGTGCTCGGGGATATGTGGGTGATCGCGCGCAATCCCTTCATCCAGGATGATCTGATCGAAAACCACAAGCGCTGGGAATCGTTGGTACACGCGCTGCATCATCGGCTGGATCAGATCCTTGCCCGCGCCGATGGCAACGACGAGGCGCGCGCCCTGGCCAAGGCCTGTCGCGAGGCGGTGCGCAAATTTGAAAACTGGTTGCCGGGGATCCGTAACCGTCGCAGCGAAGTGCTGCGTCGCCTGGGCAAGCTCACCCGCAGGGACAATATCCAGTTCGATGGGCTGGCGCGGGTCTCCCATGTCACCGATGCCTCCGACTGGCGCGTCGAATATCCGCTGGTGGTGATCAATCCCGACAACGAACAGGAAGTCGCTGCGGTGGTGCGCGAGTGCATCGCGATGGGCCTGACGATGATCCCGCGTGGCGGTGGTACCGGTTACACCGGCGGTGCGGTACCGCTGGATGCCGAGACGGTGGTGATCAATACCGAAAAGCTGCTGCATATCGGCCCGGTCGAGCCGCGCTCGCTGCCCGGTGTGGACCAGCCGGTCACCACCATCGCGGTGGGTGCCGGGGTGGTGACACGGCGGGTCTCCGAGCGGGCCAGCGCCGCCGGACATGTGTTCGCGGTCGACCCCACCTCCCAGGATGCTTCCTGCATCGGTGGCAACATCGCGATGAATGCCGGCGGCAAAAAGGCGGTGATGTGGGGCACCACCCTGGATAATCTGGCCTCCTGGAAGATGGTGATGCCCGATGGCAACTGGATGCTGGTGGAGCGTCTCGATCACAACCTCGGCAAGATCCACGAGGTGGCGCTGGCGCGTTTTCGTCTGAGTCGTTTTGGCCACGATGGCAAGACCCTGCTGGCCGAGCCCAGCGAGCTGGCGATCCCCGGCGAGCAGCTGCGCAAGCGCGGCCTGGGCAAGGATGTCACCAACAAATTCCTCGGCGGTCTGCCGGGGGTGCAAAAGGAAGGCTGCGACGGCATCATCACCTCGGCGGTATTCGTGTTGCACCGCATGCCCAGCTACATTCGTACCGTCTGTCTGGAATTCTTCGGTGCCGACCTGCGCCAGTCGGTGCCGGCCATCGTCGAGACCAAGGACTATCTGGATGCCCTGCCGGGGGTGATGCTGGCGGGTCTGGAACACCTGGATGATCGCTACATCAAGGCGGTCAACTACAGCACCAAGGCACCGCGCCCCGACCTGCCCAAGATGTTGTTGCTGGCCGATATTGTCGGCGACGACGAAAATGCCGTGGCCGAGGCCGCCTCGGCGGTGGTACGCATGGCCAATGCCCGTGGTGCCGAGGGCTTTATCGCGGTCAGCCCCGAGGCGCGCGCCCGCTTCTGGGCCGATCGCGCCCGCACCGCCGCCATCGCCGCCCATACCAATGCCTTCAAGATCAACGAAGACGTGGTGATCCCGCTGGCCAAGCTGGCCGAGTACAGCGAGGGCATCGAGCGCATCAATATCGAGCAGTCGATCCAGAACAAACTGCGCACCCTCGACGAGGTCGCCGCGTATCTGAGCGGCCCCCTGAGTGAAAGCCGTATAGACAGCGAGTACGCAGCGAGCGCCGAGAGCACCGCGATCAGCGAGGCCAAGCGCATCGCCGCACAAACCCATCTGCAGGCAATCCGCGCACGCTGGCAGGACTATCTGGATGGCCTGGATCGTCCCGCCGCCGAATTTGCCGACGAACTGCTGCATCAGTTGGGACCCGATCGCTATGCGAGTGTGCAGGCGGACGAAACCCTGTTCGTGCTGATGCAGCGTCAGCTGCTGCGCATCTCCTACCGGCGCGAGGTGGAGCGTCCGCTCAAGGAGATCTACAGCGGGCGCGAGCTGGCCGGGGTGCGCGAGCGCCTCGATGCGATCCATGCCAGCCATCGCAGCCGCCGCCTGTTTGTCGCCACCCACATGCACGCGGGTGATGGCAATGTGCACACCAATATCCCGGTGCATTCCAACGACTACAAGATGCTGCACGAAGCCGAGCGGGTGGTCGAGCGGATCATGGCCCTGGCCGAGGCACTCGGCGGGGTGATCTCCGGCGAGCACGGCATCGGCCTGACCAAGATGGCCTTCCTCGATCCCGAGGCAGTGGCGGCCTTCACCCGTTACAAAAACGAGGTGGACCCGCAGCAGTATTTCAATCGCGGCAAGCTGCTGGCCGGCTCCGGGCTGGAAAATGCCTACACCCCCTCACTGCGCCTGGTGCAGCAGGAGGCGCTGATCCTCGAGGCCAGCGAGCTGGGCGAATTGAACAACATGGTCAAGGACTGCCTGCGTTGCGGCAAGTGCAAGCCGGTCTGTACCACCCATGTACCGCAGGCCAATCTGCTTTATTCGCCGCGCAACAAGATCCTCGCCACCGGTCTTATCATCGAGGCCTTCCTCTACGAAGAGCAGACCCGCCGTGGCATCTCGGTACGGCATTTTGATGAAATGAATGACATCGCCGATCACTGCACCATCTGCCATCGCTGCGAAAAACCCTGTCCGGTGAATATCGACTTTGGCGATGTCTCGGTGCGGATGCGCAACATCCTGCGCGCCCAGGGACAAAAACGCAGGAACATCGGCACCTGGGCCTCGATGGCCTTCCTCAATGTCACCGATCCGTCCACCATCAAGCTGATGCGCAAGACCATGATCGAATGGGGCTATGCCGGTCAGCGCCTCGGCCACCGCATGGCCAGGTATTTCGGCCTGCTCGGCAGTAGCAAGAAACGTCCCGCCGGCACCACCGGCAAGATGGCCATCCAGGAGCAGGTGGTGCATTTTCTCAAGCGCCCGATGCCCAGCGGCCTGCCCACCCAGACCACCCGCGCCCTGCTTGGGGTGGAGGACGACAAGGTGGTGCCGATCCTGCGCGACCCGGCGCGCACCAGCGAAGAGAGCGAGGCGGTGTTCTATTTCCCCGGCTGCGGCTCCGAACGCCTGTTCAGCCAGGTTGGCCTGGCCACCCTGGCGATGCTGCACCACGCCGGGGTGCAGACCATCTTGCCGCCCGGCTACCTGTGCTGCGGCTACCCGCAATCCTCGGGCGGTGACGAGATCAAGGGCAAGCAGATCTCCACCGACAACCAGGTGCTGTTCCACCGGGTCGCCAACACCCTTAACTACCTGGATATCAAAACGGTGATCGTCTCCTGCGGCACCTGCATGGACCAGTTGCTCAAATACCAGTTCGAGGCGATCTTCCCCGGTTGTCGCCTGCTCGACATCCACGAGTACCTGATGGAAAAAGGCATCACCAGCGAAGGCGTGCCAGGACGCCAATACCTCTACCACGAGCCCTGTCATAGCCCGATGAAACATCACAGCTCGATCAAGGTCGCCAGCACCCTGCTGGGCCAGGCGATCACCCTCTCGGATCGTTGCTGTGGCGAGGCCGGCACCTTCGCCATCGCCCGTCCCGATATCGCCACCCAGGTCAAATTCCGCAAGGAAGAGGAACTGCGTGCCGACATCCAGGCCCTCACCGGCAAGACTCGCAGCGACGGCGAAGTGGGCATCCTCACCTCCTGCCCGGCCTGCCATCAGGGCCTGTCCCGTTATGAAGAAGCCACCGGCCTCGACAGCGACTACATCGTGGTCGAACTGGCACGGCGCAAACTGGGTGAAGGCTGGCAAAAGGCCTTTGTCGAGCAGGTCAAAAACGGCGGGATCGAACGGGTGTTGTTGTAGGCGTTCTCTGGGCCTTAGGGGTTGAAGATCAAAAGCATTAACCGCAGAGGGCGCAGAGGTCGCGAAGGAAAGGCGGTTTTAACGGTGGCTCACGGCTTTTTGTAGGAACGCCTCTGGCGCGAATGCTTGTGCTGCCCCAGGTGCGAGTCATTTTGTCCACCGCG
>JACUTZ010000222.1 GCA_014859545.1 Gammaproteobacteria bacterium | reverse complement strand
CCCTGCAATACGGTCGCCCGCAATGCCTTCTCTCGCACTCGCCTGAGCGACAACACCAGCCTGCTAGAATTCCATGGCAAGGTTCAGAAATACCTGTGTATCACGCCAGGCATAATTCTGGCCGGTGTGATAGCGACCATTGATGTCCCTGAGCAGCACCGCCCATTTGCCATCGATGCCCTTGTAACGATAGCGGTTGCGGTAGTTCATGTCGATGGTTTTGAGATCATCATAGGTGTCCCGATCGTGCCCGCCCAAATACTTCAGGGATGAGACATGGTAGAAACCCAGGCCGATGTTCTGTCGGGCATCCACTTGCCAATCCATCAACAGACCCAAGGTGTTTCTCGGCACCGAGTCGGCCATCGACAGGGATGTTTCCTTTACATCTGTGCCGACCGGATCACGGCGTACGATCATTTCGCCCTCTGCCCGTGCATGGGAATAACTTAGATGCCAGCTAGTCTGTTCACTGGCCTTTATCCGCAGCCCTGCTTCGATACCACGAATATAGACATCGTCGTCATTGATGATCTCTCGCCTAAAATCAGTGTTTACGCGGTCCCGCACCGTATAGATGGCATTCTTGATGCGATTCTGGAACAGGCGCAGATTATAGCCCAACCTTGCCCTTTCCATTCCCAGCGCCAGCTCTACACTGTCCTGCTTCTCCGGGCTGATATCACCAGTGCTGTAAAACAGCGTTTCTCCAAATTGCATTTGCGGTCCACTGTCATTGAACACATAGAGCCGATAGTCTGCCTTTTCCTCGAATAGTGCCGGCATGCGATGTGCCCGGCCGATGGCGGCACGCAGATAGTAGCCATCCGCAAACAGGTGATTGATTGCCAGTCGCGGAGATTGATAGGTGCCGAACATATCATTGTTTTCGGTCATGTTGCCGAGGTTGACGATCCAGTTGGACTGTGGCCGCCATTCGAGGTTGAAAGAAAGATTGTTGCTATGCATTTTGTAACGGTTACCAAGATCGAAGTAGCTGACGCCTTCAACAATATCCTCCCGTCTCTCGACCCCCCACACCAAACGGGTGTTTTCACTTAAACGAAATCGATGGGTCAGCTCGGCGCTGTATCGTTCCGTTTGCAATGATTGGTCATTCAATATGTACATATCCGGCGTGCCTTCAGAGATATACACCCTGACTTCATTGTTTGTTTCGTGTCGCTGGTGGGAAAGTTTTATCGTGACATCGGTATCGGTATCACGGATATGTTTCCAGCTAGCTGACTGCATACTGCTTTCTATCGGTATTTGGTGCCGGGGATCCTCAAGATTCCCATCCACCCCCACCTCCCTGCGGCCATTGCTGCCGGACAGGTTTGCACTCAGGTAATCATTGATGCCGGCCCGGTAGTCCGCACGCAGATTGAGGCGACGGGTGAGTTGGTCATCGTTCAGGCGCTGCGGGTCATCCTTGTTCACCATACCGGTATGGGTAAGGTATTCCCCGCTGACCGCGATATCCAGATTCTGAAATTGTTCGCCATGTCTCAGGTTATATCGGCGATACTGGCGCTCGCCCAGGGTCGTCGCCAGTCGACTGCCATGCAACGAGGCGGCATCACGGGTGATAATATTGATCACCGCGATCATCGAATTGGCACCATAGGTGGCCGAGTTGGGGCCACGGATCACCTCGATGCGCTCGATATCGTCGATGATCAATGGCAGGTCATACCACTCCGGCCCCCCTGTGCTGGACTTGTATACCGAGACCCCGTCGATCAGCACCTGCATGCGTCGTGCGTAGGTATCACTAAAGCCATGGGACATCACCACCGCACGCTGGCCATCGATCCCCTGTGAGTATGCCACCTGGAACCCCGGCACCAAACGGAACACATCGACCAGCTCGACGGCACCGGACGCCTCGATCATGCGCCGATCGATAATCGTTACTGCGGCAGGCATTTCGGTAATATTTTGCGGCAGGCGGGTAACGCTCAGATACACCGGCAGTTCTTCCAGGAATGCACCATCCCCTTGCCAGGCCTGCGCCGCAGTAAAATAGGCGTTTGGCGCAAGCAGGAATACGGCCAGGAGTTTTTTTCTGTAATTTGATATTGTTCTCATCGTTCGTTCTTATTGGTAATTTA
>JACUTZ010000065.1 GCA_014859545.1 Gammaproteobacteria bacterium | reverse complement strand
AGGGAAGGGCGTCGAGTGAACAGGTGTTGGCCAGTTCTTCGGCTTTCAGTTCGGTAGCTTGGCTCATGGTGATCCTTGTTGATTATTATTTACCACAGAGGGCACAGAGAACACAGCGTTGAATGGGGGAAACAATCCCTACCGCTTGAATACTGCCAACACTCCGTGATCTTTGTGCCCTCTGTGTTGAATGCCTTTACGCCAGTTTTTTGTATTTGATGCGGTGTGGCTGGGTGGCCTCGTCGCCGAGGCGGCGTTTGCGATCCTCTTCGTAGTCGGCGTAGTTGCCCTCGAACCATACTGCCTGGGAATCGCCCTCGAAGGCGAGAATGTGGGTGGCGATGCGATCGAGGAACCAGCGGTCATGGGAGATCACCACCGCACAGCCCGGGAATTCCAGTAGTGCCTCTTCCAGGGCACGCAGGGTTTCCACGTCGAGATCGTTGGTCGGTTCATCGAGCAGCAGCAGATTGCCGCCCTTGCGCAGCAGCTTGGCTAGGTGCAGGCGGTTGCGTTCGCCACCGGAGAGATCCTTGACCCGCTTTTGCTGATCGGATCCCTTGAAGTTGAAGCGGCTTAGATAGGCGCGGGAGTTGACCGTGTAATTGCCGACGGTGATGTTGTCCAGGCCGTCGGCGATCTCCTCCCACACGCTCTTGCTGCCATCCAGCGCGTCGCGGCTCTGATCCACATAGGCCAGTTCTACCGTCTCGCCGATGCGCAGTTCGCCGCCATCGGGTTGTTCCTGGCCCACCAGCATGCGGAACAGGGTGGTCTTGCCCGCGCCGTTGGGGCCGATGATGCCGACGATGCCGCCGCGCGGCAGGTTGAAGTCGAGGTTTTCGATCAGCAGGCGATCGGCAAAGCCCTTGCGCAGCCCCTTGGCCTCGATCACCAGGTCGCCCAGGCGTGGCCCCGGCGGGATGTAGAGTTCGTTGGTTTCGTTGCGTTTTTGATAGTCGCTGGAGGAGAGCTCCTCGAAGCGGGCCATACGGGCCTTGGACTTGGCGTGGCGGCCCTTGGGGTTGGTGCGCACCCACTCCAGCTCCTGCTTCATTGCCTTGATGCGGGCGACCTCGGACTTTTGCTCCTGTTCCAGGCGTTTTTCCTTCTGTTCCAGCCAGGAGGAGTAATTGCCCTCCCACGGGATGCCGTGGCCACGATCCAGTTCGAGGATCCAGCCAGCCACATTGTCGAGGAAGTAGCGGTCATGGGTGATCGCCACCACGGTGCCCTCGTAGTCGTGCAGGAAGCGCTCCAGCCAGGCGATGGACTCGGCGTCCAGATGGTTGGTCGGTTCGTCCAGCAGCAGCATATCGGGCTTGGAGAGCAGCAGCTTGCACAGCGCCACGCGGCGCTTCTCGCCACCGGAGAGGGTGCTCACCTCGGCCTCCCAGGGCGGCAGGCGCAGCGCATCGGCGGCCACTTCCAGGTGGCGGTCGATATTGTGGCCATCGGTGGCCTGGATGATGTTTTCCAGCTTGGCCTGCTCGGCGGCTAGCGCGTCGAAATCGGCATCCGGCTCGGCATAGGCGGCATAGACTGCATCCAGACGGGCCAGCGCATCCTTGACCTCCTGGACTGCCCCCTCGATGTTGCCGCGCACATCCTTGCTTTCGTCCAGCTGCGGTTCCTGAGGCAGGTAGCCGACCTTGATACCGGGTTGCGGGCGCGCCTCGCCTTCGATGTCGGTGTCTACCCCGGCCATGATGCGTAGCAGGGTGGATTTACCCGCGCCGTTGAGGCCGAGTACGCCGATCTTGGCGCCGGGGAAGAAGGACAGGGAGATATCCTTGAGGATTTCACG
The DNA here is from genome assembly GCA_014859545.1 of Gammaproteobacteria bacterium. Lineage (GTDB taxonomy): Bacteria > Pseudomonadota > Gammaproteobacteria > Thiohalomonadales > Thiohalomonadaceae > SLDE01. The sequence goes on along the minus strand of JACUTZ010000065.1, from coordinate 11,106 downwards.
CTTGGGCGGCACGATCTTGCCGACACGGTTCATGGTGTAGATATACTGGGCCATAGTGCTCCACGCGACAGGCTGATAGGACAATCCGTGGATTATACGGTGTGTGCGGCAGGATTTCAGCCGTCGGCCGGGGATAATCCCAGGGAAATACATGGTTGATCGTTTGAGCGGCTCTCGCTTAGGATGGCCGAACTTGATGGGGGCCTGAAGCATGGGACAATTGCTACGCATAATGCTCGTCGATTCCAGTGACCGGGATGCGGCGCATGTCATGTCGGTGATCGACGCGGCAGGAATGCAGGTGCAATTTACCCATGTAGGTGATCGCGCGGCCTTTCTTGATCAATTACCCCGGCAATCCTGGGATCTGTTGCTTTGCGAATGCCGCATCGATGATCTCAGTGCCCAGGAACTGATTGCCCTGTTGCGTCGTCGGGAATTGTCGATCCCGGTGATCGTGGTTTGTCGTGGGGTAGGGGAGGCGCTGGCGGTCAGTGTGATGCACGCCGGTGCCCATGACTTTGTCAGCAAGCAGGACCTCAGCAGACTGGTGCCGGCAATCGAACGGGAGTTGGCGGAACAGGCGGTACGTCGCCAGACCGATCGAGTTCTGCGCGAGACCGAGCAGCGTTTTCGTCAGCTCAGCGACAATATTCAGGAGGTATTCTGGATGCTGGACGCCCAGGCGGAGCACACCCTTTACCTTAGCCCCTCATTCGAGGAGGTGTGGGAGCGTCCCGCCCAACAGATGCTGGCTTCGCCGCGGTTTTTGCTCTCCACCATACACCCGGAAGATTTGTGCATGATCCAGCCGGTTCTGGATGAACAGGGCTGGACAGCCCTGAATCATGATTATCGCATTGTCTTGTCGGATGGTAGCGAACGCTGGATCCATACCCGTTGTTTTGCGGTACCGGACGAGCCGGGTGAACGGCCACGGATCGCAGGGATCTCGGTAGATATTACCGCTCAAAAACAGCTCGGTCAGGAAAAGGACATGATGGCCAGGGCCCTGGAACAATCGGCCGATGCGGTGATGATTACCGATGTCCAGGGGCAGATCATCTACGTCAACCAGGCCTTTGAGAACCTCAGTGGTTATGCCAAGGAAGAGGTGCTGGGGCAGCGTCCTTCGCTGCTGCGCTCGGGATTTCAGGATGAAGAATTCTACCGCCGGGTCTGGCAGTCCCTCGCCAACGGTCTGCCGTTTACCGATGTGTTTATCAATCGGCGCAAGGATGGCGAGCTCTATTACGAAGCCAAGACCATCACCCCCTTGCGTGGCGAGAATGGCGTAGTCAGCCACTATGTCTCCACCGGCAAAGATATTACCGAGCGGCTAAGGGTTCGCGAGCGTCTGCAACGGCTGATGCACTATGATGCGGTGACAGGGCTGGCGAGTAGCATCCTGCTACAGGACCGCCTGCAGCAGGCGGTGCTGCAATCCCGGCGTCTGCACACCCGTCTCGGGGTAGTCTGTATTGGCCTTGGCCTGTCGGAGCTGCTGGATGGCTCGACCCGGCGTGAGCTGTATGAGCGGATGATGCATAGCGCGGCACAGCGACTGGTCGAGATCCTGGATGCGAACACCACGGTGGCGCGCTGGTATGCTGATGCGTTTGTGATTCTGCTCAAGAATGTGGAGCAGGACGAGCAGCTGGAGGCATTGATGGGGGGGCTGAAGCTGGCCTTTGCCGAGCCACTGCGGGCAGATGATTATGAGCTGTTTCTTTCCCCTGCCGCCGGGATCAGTTTTTGCCCCGAGCATAGTATTGATGCGGATGAGTTGCTCAAGCGTGCCGAACTGGCGATGCGCCACGCCTGCCAGCACAGCGGGCGCAATTATTTATACTATCGTAGTGGGATGCGTTTACCCGAGCAGCGTGTCGGAAACTAGTGCATTTGTAGGGCAGATACGGATACACTAACTCGGTTTTGTACCGTATTTTATCATTCGGAAGAATGTGATACTGCCTATCGATGGTAGAATTCAAATTCCCTTTATGTGAGCGACGATATGCAAAAACGTCCGGCAATGCCTAATCTTTCCATTCAGGCCAAGATCAATCTGTTGGTGATGGCTATCTTTATGGTGATCCTGGTGCTGGCGCTATGGCGCATGGCCAGTAGTGAGACAGCACTGGTGCGTGAGGTGGTTGAACAGCAAACCCGTGATGCGGCCGACTCCTACTTCGACAGTATCAATACCATGATGCTGACCGGCACCATGGCCAATCGAGGCCTGATCCGCGACAAGATCCTGGAACGTCCTGGGGTCCTCGAGGCACGTATCCTGCGTACTGCGCATATCGACACGACCTATGGTAAGGGCTTTGCTGAGCAATATCCGGTGGATGAGCTGGATCGCCGTGCCCTGGCGGGTGAGGCGGTGATTGAGATCACCGCACAGGATGGTGGGCGGGTAATGACCGTGGTCAATCCCATCCTGGTCAGCAAGGATTACCGTGGCACCAACTGCCTGATGTGCCATGCGGTGGCTGAAAATACCGTGGTGGGCGCGGTAAGAGTCAGCTACTCACTGGCTGCGCTGGATGCCCAGGTCAATCGCAATGTGCGCAATAATGCGCTGATTTTTCTGGCGGTGTTTGTGCTCGGTCTGGGCTTGTTGGTCTATTTGATGCGCCATATCGTTATCCATCGTATCAATCGCCTGCGCGATACCATCGAGGATGTGGCCAGGAATGCGGATCTCAGTCGTGATGTACTGGATGGTAATCAGCACGATGAGATCGGGCGTATGGCCAAGGCCTTTGCCCACATGCTGCAAACCTTCCGCGCCAGTATGCAGGCGGTTGCCAATTCCAGTACCCAGTTGAACCGGGTAGCCGGGCGCGTGTCTTCGGTTTCCGAGGGCACCCTGCAGGGGGTGCTCAGTCAGCAACAGGGGATCGGCATGGTGGCCGATGCAATGCACCAAATGAATCTTTCGGTACAGGAGATTGCTGGCAACGCGGTCAGCACCGCCGAGGCCTCCAAGCAGGCCACCGAAGAGGCCAGCAATGGCGCACTGGTGTCCACCGAGGCCCTGGGTGGGATTGGGAGTCTGATGAACCAGATCGACAAGGCGGCCAAGGTCATCAAAAAAGTAGACACCGATAGCGAGAATATCGGTAAGGTGCTGGATGTGATCCGCGGCATTGCCGAGCAGACCAATCTGCTGGCCCTGAATGCCGCCATCGAGGCGGCCCGTGCCGGGGAGGCCGGTCGTGGCTTTGCGGTGGTGGCCGATGAGGTGCGCACCCTGGCCTCGCGCTCCCAGCAGTCGGCGGAGGAGATCCGCAGTATGATCGAAAAGCTCCAGTCCGGTGCCCGTGACGCGGTTTCGGTGATGGACGGGGCGCGGGAGAAAGCCGCTTCCTGCGAAGAACAGGTCGAGGCGGCGGCTGAATCCCTGGCCGTAATCGCGGGCGAGGTCAATAACATCAGCGGCATGAATAGCCAGATCGCCACCGCCGCCGAGGAGCAGACCGCCGTGGCTGATGAAGTCAATGGCAATGTCGGCCAGATCAACCAGATGGCCGAGCAGGCTGCCGAGGGGGCGCGACATTCCAGCGAGATCAGCGAGGAATTGGTGGTCCTGTCCGGTCAGCTGGAGGAGCTGGTCTCACGCTTCCGTCTCTAGGGGAGCAGGTTTCAGCATGCAATGTAATGTCGTCCAGCCCCTATGTGGATGTCTCTCGCCAAGCCGCCAAGTGATTAGGCGGGAGGCAACGTTGCTTGTTCAGCTGATGGCTGGCATACCTGCCTGGCGCGCCGCAGATCCTTGGATATAGCCCTCCATTGGTGTTCTTGGCGGCTTGGCGAGATCGTCGCTTTGCGGTGTCATGCTCCCCTCTGCCAAATGGCGCAGCACCCCCATTCACCGTCCAGGCAGGCAGCCGTTTCGCATAGCCGCCCATCCTGAGGGAAGCCGTGCACCGTCCGTGCCGGGCGTCCGCATACTGTTGATGAGCAGGCTAACCCCCTGATTTCTGGTACGCCGTGAATACATCCATGTAGGCTCGAAGGTCCCATCCCTGCGACCTACGACCAGAAATCAGGGGGTTACGCCTGCCTGGGTACGAACTTCATGTGAGTATGCGCTCACCCTGACCGTCCGTGTAAGGGATCTGTATTTCGCCTTGAAATAGGCTAAGGTTTCCCCTATCTGATAAATACTGTATATTAGAAAAATCTAATATACATTTACTTTTGCAACCATAGCGGATAGGGGTATCAGTATGCGCATGACGCGTTCTCTCTCATGGGGCTTGTTTGCCCTCATCGGTTTGTCTTCCTCACTGTATGCCAACCCGGCGGCCACCGTGGCCGAACTGAAGCTGGCTCCGGCCACCGTGCAGGTGATTGCCAGCGAACAGGTGGTGGATGCGCTGATCGAGGCGGTGCACCAGAGTACAGTGTCCTCGCAGACCTCCGGACGCATCGTCGAGGTGCTGGTGGATGTGGACGACACCGTGGAAAAGGGCGACGTGCTGGTGCGCTTCCGTGACCTGGAGCAGCGCGCCAACCTGCGCGCCGCCGAGGCCCGTGCCAGCGAGGCCAAGGCCAATTTTGATCGGGTCAAGGACCTGGTGGAGCGCCAGTTGGTGCCCAAGGCCGAGTTCGATCGGGCCGAGGCCGCACTCAAATCCGCCAATGCCGCAGTGGACCAGGCCCGCGAACAGCTGGAACATACGGTGGTACGTGCCCCCTATAGCGGCATCGTCATGGAACGCCATGTACAGCCGGGCGAGACCGCCAGCCCCGGCCAACGCCTGATGACGGGGCTGTCGTTGGAGAGCCTGCGTGCTATCGCCGATGTGCCGCAACGTCATATCGATCAGGTGCGCAAGATAGCCCGCGCCCGGGTCACCCTGCCGACCCAGGGTGGCCTCAGTGTGGGGAGCACCGGCCTGACCTTCAGCCCCTATGCGGACCCAGTCACCCATACCTTCCGGGTGCGTGTCGAGCTGCCGCAGGGCCAGTACGGGATTTATCCGGGTATGTTCGTCAAGGTGGCCTTTGTGGTCGGTGAACAGCGGCGCCTGGTGGTGCCGGCCTCGGCGGTGGTGTATCGCGGCGAGGTCACCGCTGTCTATGTGGTGCGTGATGAACAGATCTTCTTTCGTCAGGTGCGCACCGGGCGGGTGCTGGAAGACGGCCATGTAGAGGTCTTTGCCGGTCTGAGCGAGGGCGAGCAGCTTGCCATTGACCCAATCCTTGCCGGTGTATTGCTCAAGGCCAGCCGTACAGGTGGTGGATCATGAGCGAGAAACTGGGGATTTCCGGCAGTATTGCCAAGCGCTTCCTGACCACCGAGATCACCCCGCTGCTGGCCCTGGTTGGTCTGCTGCTGGGTCTGTTCGCCATCCTGGTGACCCCGCGTGAGGAAGAGCCACAGATCAATGTGACCTTTGCCAATATCTTTATCGCCTACCCGGGTGCCTCGGCGCTGGAGGTGGAGCATCTGGTCAGTACCCCGGCCGAGCAGATCCTTTCGGAGATCGAAGGGGTCAAACATGTCTATTCGGTGTCGCGCCCCGGTCAGTCGGTGCTGACGGTGCAATACGCGGTGGGCGAGGATCGCACCGCGGCGATCGTCCGCCTGTACAACGCAATGTTCTCCAAGGGTGACTGGCTACCGCAGAATCTGGGCGTCAGTCAGCCGATCATCAAGCCGATGGGTATCGACGATGTGCCCATCGTCAGCCTGACCCTGTGGAGCAAGGATGAGCAGGTCGGATCCTTTGAACTGCAAAAGGTCGCCCATGCGGTCGAGGCCGAGCTCAAGCGTGTCAAGGGGACCCGCGATATCTATACCATCGGTGGCCCCGATCAGGTGGTACGGGTGTTGCTCGATCCGGTGCGCCTGGCCGGTTTCAATATCGCCCTGGACGAGCTGAGTATGGCGTTGCAACTGTCCAACGCCACCCGTCCCTCCGGGGCGCTGGTCAGCGACAACCAGGAGATCCTGGTGCAGGCCGGTGAATTCCTCGCTTCGGTGGAGGAAGTGCGCAATCTGGTGGTGGGCGTACACGGTGGTAGGCCGATCTACCTGGAAGATGTGGCCGAGATCCACCATGGCCCCGGTGAGGCCAGCCAGTATGTCTGGTTCGGCACCGGCCCGGCAGCGGCCAGCAAGGGGATTGACACCCAGGGCGAATTCCCGGCGGTGACCGTGGCCATCGCCAAGCAGCCCGGTACCAATGCGGTGAAGATCGCCGAGCAGGTGATCGAACGCTTTGATGCGCTGCGTGGCAGCTTCGTGCCCGACGGGGTGGAAGTGACGGTAACCCGTAACTATGGCCAGACCGCAGACGACAAGGCCAAGCACCTGATCAGCAAGCTGCTGTTTGCGACCATCTCGGTGGTGGCGCTGGTGTTCATCTTCCTGGGTTACCGCGAGGCCTTCATCGTCGGCATGGCGGTGGTGATCACCCTGGCGGTGACGCTGTTTGCCTCCTGGGCCTGGGGCTTCACGCTTAATCGGGTGTCCCTGTTCGCGCTGATCTTCTCCATCGGTATCCTGGTCGATGATGCGATTGTGGTGGTGGAGAATATCCACCGCCACATGCAGATGGGCGGCAAGAAATTGCGCGAGGCGATCCCGCTGGCGGTGGACGAGGTCGGTGGCCCGACCATCCTGGCGACCTTTACGGTGATCGCCGCACTGCTGCCAATGGCCTTTGTCACCGGGCTGATGGGACCGTACATGAGCCCGATCCCGATCAACGCCAGTATCGGGATGTTGATCTCCCTGGCGGTGGCCTTTGTGATCACTCCGTGGATGGCCAATCTGTTTATCAAGGCCGAGCACCATGGTCCCAGCCACGGCGAGGGGGTGAACACCGCAGCACGCATGTATGTGTTCTTCAATAAATGGATCGGTGCCTTTCTGCATGGCCAGCAAGGGCGCAAGCCGCGCATGTTACTGAGCGTCGGGGTGCTGGTGCTGATCCTCGCCTCGATCAGCCTGGTGCTGGTGCAGGCGGTGGTGCTGAAGATGTTGCCGTTTGATAACAAGTCCGAGTTCCAGGTGGTGGTCGACATGCCGGAAGGGACCAGCCTGGAGCAGACTACACGGGTGATGTCCGAGCTGGGTGCCTACCTGGCGACGGTACCCGAGGTGACCGACTACCAGGTCTATGCGGGTACCGCCTCACCGATTAATTTCAACGGCCTGGTGCGTCAATATTATCTGCGCGAAGGGGCCAACATGGGCGATATCCAGGTCAACCTGGTGGATGCCAAGCAGCGCAAGCGCAAGAGCCATGAGGTGGCCCTGTCGTTGCGCGAGCCGCTGCAACGGATCGGTCTGGCACACAATGCCAATGTGAAGATCGTCGAGGTGCCACCCGGCCCACCGGTGCAGTCACCGCTGGTGGCCGAGATCTATGGCCTGGACTACGATGGGCAGATCCATGTTGCCCGCCAGGTACGCGGGATCATGGAAAACACCAGGGACATCGTCGATGTGGATGACTCGGTCGAGGCCGATGCGCCCAAGCTGGTGTTGCGTGTCGATCAGCAAAAGGCCGCTCTGCTTGGGGTGCCCCAGCAAAGCATCGTACAGGCGGTTTCCACCGTGCTCTCCGGCGAGGATGCCAGCTATCTGCACATCCCCACCGTCAAGCACCCCTTGCCGATCCGCCTGGAATACCCGCTGCAGCACAAGGCCGATATCGAATCGGTACTGGCGCTCAAACTGCGCAGCCAGGATGGCCGTCTGATCCCGCTCTCCGAGCTGGTCGAGGTGCGCCACAGCGTGCGCGAAAACGCCATCTACCACAAAGACCTGCAGCGGGTGGTGTTTGTCACCGGCGACATGGCCGGCAAGCTCGACAGCCCGCTGTACGGCATGTTCGATGTGGTCGGACAGCTGGGTGAGCACAGTCTGGAGGATGGGCGCAAGCTGCAGCAGTTCTTCGTCAGCCCGCCCGATAATCCCTATGACTACAGCCTCAAGTGGGATGGGGAGTGGCAGGTCACCTACGAGACCTTCCGTGATATGGGTATCGCCTATTCAATCGGTTTGATCCTGATCTACCTGCTGGTGGTGGCGCAGTTCCGTTCCTATATGGTGCCGTTGATCATCATGGCGCCGATCCCCTTGACCATCATCGGGGTGATGCCGGGCCACTGGCTGATGGGCAATCAGTTCACCGCTACCTCGATGATCGGGATGATCGCCCTGGCGGGGATCATCGTGCGCAACTCCATCCTGCTGGTGGATTTCATCAACCAGCAGGTGCGTGAGGGCGTGGAGTTCGAGATGGCCGTGATCAACTCCGGTGCGGTGCGCGCCAAGCCGATCATGCTGACCGGGGTGGCGGCGATGATGGGGGCCTTCTTCATCCTCGACGACCCGATCTTCAGCGGTCTGGCGGTCTCGCTGATCTTCGGGATCCTGGTTTCCACTGTGCTGACCCTGGTGGTGATCCCGGTGATGTACTACGCCTTCATGTACAAGCGCGTGGACGATATCCGTCAGCAAACGGCGTGAAATTGATTCACCGCAGAGGCGCGGAGAAGACGTTGAACGCAGGCATTCGTCTGGCCCGACACATGCGTGTTTGATAGGGCTCAGATGTTTCGAATGAGTTTTCTCTCGCCAATCGCGCGCCTGCGGTGAATCTTTCTATCCCTCATCGTCTTTGAGAAAATACGGCTATTCCGTTATAGTGGGCGACTTGCCGCTGTAGACGGCCAGGGGACGGCTGTGCCGTTTGCGGGTACAGGGGTTTTATAAAAAACGTAGCGATAACAAGAGTTTACTATGACTGCACTGACACCACTTCGTGACCTGCCAGAGGCCAATATCTTCCGCAAGGGGGATGTCTTCGTTTTATTCGGCGAACTCTTTGGCCGTGGTTACGTCAACGGTCTGCTGGACGAGGCGCGCAAGGCCGGGATGCGCATCATCGGCATCACCGTCGGGCGGCGCAACGAGGACCACAGCCTGCGTGCCCTCAGCGCCGAGGAGCTAACCGAGGCCGAGGCCAATCTGGGTGGGCGCATCATCAACCTGCCGCTGATGGCCGGCTTTGACCTGGATGCCCCGGTCGGTACCCCAACCCCCACTGATTTGCTTGCGGATCTCAAGATCGCCAACTGGCAGGAGGCCAAGCTGGACTGGGCCCATGTGCAGGCCTGCCGTGAGCTGGGGGTTAAGCGTTTTCGCGATACCCTGGCCGAGGTAATGGGGCAGATCGATAGCATGGTGCCGGATGGTGCCAATGTCTTCTTCGCCCACACCATGGCCGGCGGCATCCTCAAAACCAAGGTCTTCCTGGCCATTGCCAACCGCATCTACAAGGGCCGTGGCGATCGTTTCCTCTCTTCCCAGTCACTGGTCGACAGCGACCTGGGCAAGCTGATGCTAATGAACTTCGACGAGGTCACTGCGAACAGCTTCGCCTATCTGCTGGAGGCCAGTGCCGCACTGCGCCAGCGCATCGAGGCCAGCGGCGGCCAAACCCGTTACACCGCCTACGGCTATCATGGCACCGAGATCCTGATCAACGGCAGCTACCAGTGGCAGACCTATACCAACTACACCCAGGGTCATGCCAAGATGCGTCTGGAGCAGCATGCCGAGGCCGCCTGGCAGCAGGGGGTCAAGGCTACCGTGTTCAACTGTCCCGAGATCCGTACCAACTCCAGCGACATCTTCGTTGGCGTCGAGCTGTCGCTGTTTCCCCTGCTCGAAGCCCTCAAACTTGAGGCGGTGGCACCTGGGCCGAACAGCAGTGGCAGCATTGCCAGTCGCTGCTGGAAGAGGGCACCAGCCTGGAATCCCTGCTCAAAACCATCGCCGATTACAACAACGATCCAACCATCGCCAAGTTCCGTAACTATGAGGCCTGGCCGATGGACAACACCGCCGAGCTGGCCGAGGTAATGGTCGGCACCTCCGAGGCGATCACCAGGCTGCACAAGGACCGCAAGGCCTTGATCACCGATCACCTCAGCGCCCTGGTGCTGGAAGGCACCGGCCCGCTGATGTTCCACGAGGCCTCCGAGCCGCACGGCCCGGTGCTGTGGCTCAACCACGACATCATCGCCAAGCAGCTTGCTAGGCTCCACGCGGGGTAAAGGCATTCACCGCAAAAGCGCGAAGGTGTAAAAGAAAGCCCGGATATCACCTTGTGGTATCCGGGCTTTTTTGTCTTGGCAATGGGTTGTGGTTGAGAATGCTTCTACCATTTAACTGCCAAACGCCGCAATCACGCGCTTGTCGCGTGCATCACATTATTAAGCCATTTTTTGCCAGTGAGTGACATCTTGAATCTCCGCCAAGTCGTCCTGTTCGGCTTGTTGTGTCTTGTAAAGATCCCACCTGATCTGCAGGTTCAACCAGAAATCGGCCGAGACACCAAAGAATCGAGCCAAACGAAGCGCAGTGCTAGGCGTAATGCCACGCTTCTGATTAACTAGCTCATTAACCCTCTGGTAAGGAACATGAATAGCATCTGCCAGTTCGCGCTGCGTAATATGCATTGGACGCAGAAACTCCTCTACCAGCATTTCGCCGGGATGAGTTGGCTGCCTATGTGTAGGAATGCGGACCATACTTCACCTCTAATGGTAATCAGTTAATTCTACTTCGTCGGGCCCAGTCTCAGTCCATTTAAAGCAGATCCTGTATTGCTCGTTCACTCGAATGCTGTGCTGGCCCTTTCTGTCGCCAGATAAGGCTTCCAGGCGGTTACCGGGAGGAACTTTTAACTCATCTCGATGAACAACAGAATCAAGTAATTCGAGCTTTCTTGACGCGATCCGCCACAACGACTGCGGACACACTTTTCGGGCAGCCTTTGAGTCCACTCCGTTGAAGATGTCTTCCGTGCCTTTGTCTTTGAAGTGAATAATCATGGTATAACGGTAGCACGGCACTCATGCTACGTCAACGAGAGTGGAATTGAGGGGATAGGGGACATCCATCACTTACCCGGTGTTCAACTGTCCCGAGATCCGTACCAACTCCAGCGACATCTTTGTCGGCGTGGAACTCTCGCTGTTCCCGCTGTTGGAGGCGCTAAAGAAAGAGAGCGGTGGTGCCTGGGCCGAACAGCAGTGGCAGCACTGCCAGTCGCTGCTGGAGGA
>JACUTZ010000221.1 GCA_014859545.1 Gammaproteobacteria bacterium | reverse complement strand
GTGAGGAAAAACAGGGGAAGATCTCGCGCCGCCAGCACATCCTGGAAACCCTGGCCCAGGAACTGGAAAACAGTCCGGGCCAGCGCATCACCACCGCCAGCCTGGCACGCGCGGTAGGTGTTTCCGAGGCAGCGCTGTATCGCCACTTTCCCAGCAAGGCCAAGATGTTTGAGGGGCTGATCGAATTTATCGAGGATTCGGTGTTTGGGCTAATCAACCGCATCCTTGCCGATGAGAGCGATGCCCGCCTGCGCTGCGAAAAGATCATGCTGCTACTGCTGGGCTTTTCGGCCCGCAATCCGGGGATCAGTCGTATCCTGGTGGGCGATGTACTGAACGGCGAGAACGAGCGTCTGCGCACCCGTATCGGCCAGTTCTTTGATCGGATTGAAACACAGTTCAAGCAGGTGCTGCGTGAGGCCGAACCGGCAGGCTTGCTGCACAAGGGCCTGCCGGTCAGCGCTGCGGCCAATCTGCTGCTGGCTACCGCCGAGGGTCGCATGAACCAGTACGTGCGCAGCAGTTTCAAACGCCCCCCGACCGACGAGTGGGAAAACCAGTGGCCTTTGCTGGAGGTGGCGATCTTCCGCCAGCACTAATCCTGGCATGGGTCGCCGGGTTTAGTGGTTCCTGATCCGCTGCTGCAGCTCGCGAAAACGCTGCCGCTCTTCCTCATAACGGGCAATCAGTCTTTCGCGTTCCGCTTCACGATTGGCGATGTACTGTTGACGTTCGGCGATCAACTCTTCCAGGCCCTGGATCTCTTCCTGGTTGCGCTTTGGCACCTCGCGTCCCTGGCGCTCGAAGTTGGCGGCACGGCGACGTTCCTCGGCAAGACGCTCCTGCATCTTTTCGAGATTGATGCGTGACAGCTCGATCGCCGCATTGATGGTACCGGCCATGCGATCACGGGTGCGGATGATGTCTTCCTCGCTGAGATAGGTGGCCATCAGCACGCGGTCACGATCCTGCTGTTCTTTTTTAAGGCGATCCGTCTCGGCCTGACGACGTTCCTCTTCTGCCTGGCGCTGGCGCTCTACCTCGATCTCTTCATCGGTACGGGCACGCGGGCGCACTTCGGTAGTGATACCACGGCGGTCCATGGTACGGGTCTCCTGCTGGGCATATTCCGGCGGCACCACATTGCCGCACTCGCGAATGCCGTCCTTGTTGGTCCAGCATTTGATCTGCGCCGAGGCAGTCAGTGGCAGTAACAGGGCCAGCCCCAACAGGGACAGGGAAGTGAGCAGGCGACAGGATGTGATCATGGCGGTAGTCCGTACTTTAAGTGTAGTGCTTTTAGAGTTTATCCGTTTCCGTTAGTACATAACACAGGCTGGTCCATGTTGCTACTCGAGCAGGTCATACTATTTGTGCTCTCGCTGATCGCCAACGCCTTCTCGGCCTTTGCCGGCGGCGGGGCCGGGCTATTGCAGCTGCCCTTGCTGATTTTCCTGGGCCTGCCCTTTGGGGTGGCGCTGGCCACCCACAAACTGGCCAGCGTCGCGCTGGGGGTGGGCGCCACCCTGCGCCACCTGCGCCAGAACACCCTGGAGCGGCGCATGGCGCTGTTCATCCTGGTCTGCGGCCTGCCGGGGGTGGTGTTGGGGGCCAGCTTTATCCTGCAGGTACCGGATCGCCTGGCACAGGTCGCGCTGGGAGTGCTGACCATGGGCCTGGGGATCTATTCCTGGCTACAGGCCCAGCTTGGTCAGGAACACATCCCGCGCAATCGCCACCGCCATGGCATGCTGATCGGCGGGCTGGTGCTGTTTGCCATCGGGGTGCTGAACGGCTCGCTAACCTCCGGCACCGGGCTGTTCGTCACCCTCTGGCTGGTGCGTTGGTTTGGCCTGGATTACCAGCGGGCGATTGCCTACACCCTGGTACTAGTGGGGATGTTCTGGAATGGCAGCGGGGCGATCACCCTGGGAATGCTCGGCGAGATCCGTTGGGACTGGATGCCGGCGCTGCTGCTGGGCTCCCTGCTGGGCGGCTATTTCGGCGCACACCTGGCGATCCGCAAGGGCAACAAGGCGATCAAGCGGGTGTTCGAGATCGTCACTGTGCTGGTTGGGCTGAAGCTGATTATTGGTTGATTAGGGGAAGGGGCTAGGGGCTAGGGGCTAGGG
>JACUTZ010000220.1 GCA_014859545.1 Gammaproteobacteria bacterium | reverse complement strand
TCCCTTGCTCCCTTGCTCCCTTGCCCCTTAAACCGGCTTGTAGATATTCGCGCCGCTTTCCACGAACTTGACCGACATTTCGTTCATGCCCTGTTCGGCGAAATCGCGGATCTCCTGGGAGATCTTCATCGAGCAGAACTGCGGGCCGCACATGGAGCAGAAATGGGCGACCTTGTGGGCTTCCTTGGGCAGGGTTTCGTCGTGGAAGTCGATGGCGCGCTGCGGGTCCAGCGCCAGCGCGAATTGATCGTGCCAGCGGAACTCGAAGCGGGCCTTGGACATGGCATTGTCCTGTACCTGCACCCCAGGGAAGCCCTTGGCCAGGTCGGCGGCATGGGCGGCGATCTTGTAGGTGATGATACCTTCGCGCACGTCCTGCTTGTTGGGCAGGCCCAGGTGTTCCTTGGGGGTCACATAGCAGAGCATCGCGGTGCCGTACCAGCCGATCTGCGCGGCGCCGATACCGGAGGAAAAGTGATCGTAGCCGGGGGAGATGTCGGTGACCAGTGGCCCCAGGGTGTAGAAGGGTGCCTCGTAACAGTCGGCCAGTTCCTTTTCCATGTTTTCCTTGATCATCTGCATCGGCACATGGCCGGGGCCTTCGATCATCACCTGGCAGTCGTGCTTCCAGGCGATCTGGGTTAGCTCGCCCAGGGTCTTGAGCTCGGCGAACTGGGCCTCGTCATTGGCATCGGCCAGGCAGCCGGGGCGCAGCCCGTCACCCAGCGAGAAGGACACATCATAGGCCTTCATGATCTCGCAGATGTCTTCAAAGTGGGTGTAGAGGAAGCTTTCCTGGTGATGGGCCAGGCACCACTTGGCCATGATCGAGCCGCCACGGGAGACGATCCCGGTCAGGCGCTTGGCGGTCAGTGGCACATGGGCCAGGCGTAGCCCGGCGTGGATGGTGAAATAGTCCACCCCCTGTTCGGCCTGTTCGATCAAGGTGTCGCGGTAGATCTCCCAGCTCAGGTCTTCGGCCTTGCCGTTGACCTTTTCCAGCGCCTGATACAGCGGCACGGTGCCGATCGGCACCGGGCTATTGCGCAGGATCCATTCGCGGGTCTCGTGGATGTTCTTGCCGGTGGACAGATCCATCAGGGTGTCGCCGCCCCAACGGCAGGACCACACCAGCTTTTCCACCTCTTCGGTGATCGAGGAGGTCACTGCCGAGTTGCCGATGTTGGTGTTGATCTTCACCCGGAAGTTGCGCCCGATGATCATCGGCTCCAGCTCGGGGTGATTGATATTGGCTGGCAGGATGGCGCGCCCGGCGGCGATCTCGTCACGGACGAATTCCGGGGTCACGATATCCGGCAACTGGGCACCCATGGCATCGCCACCATGCTGGCGCAGCAGCGCCGCATAGCGCGGGTCATTGCGCATCTCCTGCAGGCGGTTGTTCTCGCGGATCGCCACAAACTCCATCTCTGGGGTGATGACACCAGCGCGGGCATAGTGCAGCTGGCTGACATTCCTGCCGGCCAGGGCGCGCCGTGGCGGGCGGATATGCTCAAAGCGCAGCGCCGCCAGGGCCGGGTCGTTCTGGCGAGCCACCCCGTATTCCGAGCTGGGGCCGCTCAGCTGTTCGGTGTCGCCACGCTCGGCGATCCAGGCCGCACGCAGCGCCGGCAGGCCCTTCATTAGATCGATCTGCAGCTCGGGGTCGGTATAGGGGCCGGAGGTGTCATACACATAGATCGGCGGGTTTTCTTCCGGCTGGCTACTGGTGTGGGTGATGTCCTGGCTGATCTCACGGATCGGCACCCGCAGGTCCGCACGGGAACCGCTCTGGTAGAGCTTGCGTGACTTGGGAAATGGCTCGGTCACCTCGGCAGAGAGGCGGGCGGTGGTCTGCAGGAAATCTTGTGGGATAGCGCTCATGGCGAGTCCTCTATGTGAAGCCGGCCGGGAAAGCTGCGCCTTGATCCCCTATTGTTCACACGGAAGAAGGTACGCGCCGCTTCCCTACGCCAGGATGAACTGGATCAGGTTCGAAGGGTGATCTCTCAGTCGGGCAGGCCGACACCCCCAGGGCAAGTATCTAAAGTATAGGATGTTGCTGGGGAATTCAAGGTGAGGAGCAAGGGAGCAAGGGAGCAAGGGAGCAAGGGAGCAAGGGAGCAAGGGAGCA
>JACUTZ010000064.1 GCA_014859545.1 Gammaproteobacteria bacterium | reverse complement strand
TTTCGCCGGTAATGGCTGCGCCCTTGCCAAGAAACGTAACACAACAGTGATGGCCCAGATGCTGCCGAATGTCTATATTATTTTGACCTGCCGCCTTCTTAATGCCAATCAACCAATAGCGATGGAGTCAACGATGAAGAACAAGACCCTGATTGCCAGTGTGTGTGCCGCCAGCCTGCTGGGCCTGGGGGCCAGTGGCCCGCTGCAGGCCGAAGAGATGCTGGTGAATACCCCGCGTCTGACTATGGATGCCGCATTGCGCATCGCCCAGGCCACCATTGAGGCCTGCCGCCAGGAGGGGGTGCAGATCGCGGTGACCGTGGTGGATCGATCCGGTCATCCACAGGTGATGCTGCGTGATGTGCTGGCGATGGATCTGACCCTGCCGATCTCCCAGCAAAAGGCCTATACCGCGCTGTCCTTTAATACCCCGACCGGACAATTGGGTGCACGCTTTCAGGAACCCTTCTCGATCATGAAGAACCCCACGCTGGTGGCCAGTGCCGGTGGCCTGCCGATTACCGCTGCGGGCGCGCTGCTTGGTGGGGTAGGGGTCAGTGGTGCACCTTCCGGGGTGACCGATGAAAAGTGTGCCCAGGCCGGTCTGGATGAAGTCAGCGCCGATCTGGAAATGTCCCTGTAAGCGAAGGAGGTGAGAGATGTATCTGCAGGATACGCGAAATAACGACATGGTCGAGATCCTCGACACCGCACAATTGTTCGATCCCAACCAGTCTCTGGTGCGGGGTCGTCATCATGCCGGTGAAGAAATGCCCGATCCGCAGGACTTTGCCAAGGCGACCTTGCGTTTCCCTTCGGGAGAGGCACTGCCGCGCTGCTGGATGGACGCCGCATGGCGTGGCTAAAACACATGCCAGGGGATTACCCTGTTTCATGAAGCGCGGTTAACAAAAGAACGCCCCATTTGCTTTCGACAAATGGGGCGTTTTTTTATCACTATTCGGTGAGCTTATCTACGGGATATTTCTTGCTCTACCGAGGCGCAGAGGGGGCATTAGCATTTCTGGATTATTGTCATTAGGGAGATTTAGTCAACGTCCATGCCGCGCTCGCGGCGACGCTGTGCGGATTGTTTTTCCAGCAGGTGACGGATCAGTTGGTCTTGCTCCTGCTCGGTCAGTGGCTCGAACTCCACACCGATGCGGTGACGATGCTGCTGATCCGCCTGTGCTTGCTCGCGGCTATACACCACCCGTCCCTTGGGTTGAATACACAGGTGCGAGGGGAACAGCACGATACGCATCGCCAAGCGCTGTCCGGTCAGCAGTGGGCTGTCCTGGGAGAAGGCCAGGCCCCCTACACCGATATTCACCCGGATGTTGGGGGCCATGTCGCCGCCCATGCTCATCGCCCCGGCGATCTGGGCCACGGCCTCAATTTTTTTGTCGAGCAGGGCAAGGTATTGGGCGATGTCACTGTGCTGTTTGCGGATATTGGCGAGGATGTGGCCGGACTGGCTACTCAATTCGCGCAACTGCATCAGTGCACGACAGGTTTGCACTGTCTGGTCCTCGCCATGCTGGCGTGGCTCGCTGTCTTCCTTGATGACACGAAATACCAGGTGTACATCATCATCAACCCGAAAACTGCGCCGCCGCTCCTGCGCGATTGTCTCGCTCATCGGTTTTCCCTCCTCAGAGGGTGGTCACTCCGGTTTCGCTACCAATCAGTACCACATCGGCCGGACGCATCGCGAACAGGCCGTTGGTCACCACCCCGGTGAGGTTATTGAGGATTTGCTCAAATTCCGGTGCATTGTCGATCTGCAGGCCGTGTACATCGAGGATCACGTTGCCGTTGTCGGTGACAAACCCCTCGCGATAGACCGGCTCACCACCCAGTGCCACCAGGCGACGGGCCACATAACTGCGCGCCATTGGGATTACTTCGATCGGTAAGGGGAAGGCCCCCAGCACATCGACCACCTTGGTGCTGTCAACGATACAGACGAATTTTTTGGCCACCGCAGCGACGATCTTCTCGCGGGTCAGCGCCCCACCACCGCCCTTGACCAGGTGGGCCTGGCGGTTGGTTTCATCGGCACCATCCACATAGACGGAGATCTCACCCACGTTATTTAGATCCAGTACCTCGATGCCGTGTTTGCGCAGACGCTCGGCACTGGCCTCGGAGCTGGCAACCGTACCGGCGATACTGGTTTTGATCTCGGCCAGATAATCAATGAAGTAGTTGGCGGTGGAGCCGGTACCGATGCCGATGATGGTGTCAGCCTCGACGTATTCGAGGGCAGCGCGGGCCACGGCCTGCTTCATTTCGTCCTGGGTCATTGCCATGAAGGGGATCCTCTGCTTGTTCTGGTTAGGTTGCTGATTCTAGCCGGAATGGCCCAAGTCTGCACCTGTTGGCGAGATGGGCTGCAAGCGCCCTGGTAGTGGCCCTGTCAGGCAGAATAAGTGTTTGAACGACCATGCCTGGGGTGGGACTTAGTGAGGAAATCTGGCTGGCGACATTGCTGTGCACAGTTTTGAGACCTATATAGGTAGGTGGGTAACCAGTAAAATAACGACTGGAAATGCCGTGTCGCGACGTAACAGCAAGGAGTCAGCATGAGAACAATACGTAATTTTTTTGCCTTGATCGGCCTGCTCAGCATCCTGGGTGCGGTCTTTGTGTATAGCCAATACGGTGAGCGCATCCAGGGGATGATGGGCGAGTACCGCGCCCTGCAGGCGATGGATCCGATGGCCGCGGAGGTCTATCGAGGGATGTGGGACAAGCTCAAGGAAACCGGCAATGCGGCCGACGCGACCGTATGGCGGGTGCCCTTGGCCGAGGGAATCGGGCCCAAGGAGGCGGAAGAATCGATGAAAATGATCGCCAATAGCCGCAATATCATGTTCGTGGCCGAGCAACCGCTCTCCGAGCAAGTCGCCCTGATGACCGGTGAGAAGCAGCGGTTGCTGAAGATCTACCAGTTCTGCAATCCGCTTACCGCCATCCGGATGGTAGATTACAGTGACGCATTTTCCGCCTATTTTCCCTGTCGTATCGCGATGATCGAGGACAAACATGGGAGTTATGCCCTGTATTCCCTGAATATGGACCTGATGATCCACGGCGGGCGCAGCCTGCCCCCCGAGCTGTTTGCCGAAACCCAGCACGTCAAGGAGGTGATGCTGGCGATCATGGAAGGCGGGGCCCGTGGTGATTTTGAGTAGGGGTGACGCAGCATAAAAACATAACAACGGCGGGCTTTCCCGCCGTTTTTGATCGGCCCCGCCCTTGCCTATATATCGGCAAGGGCTTATGTTGTGCCGATGCTGAATGACTATATCAAACGTATCCTGACCGCCCGCGTCTACGACGTGGCCATCGAAACCCCGCTGGAGGCCGCACCGGCCCTGTCCGAACGCCTGGACAATCAGGTCTGGCTCAAGCGCGAAGACCTGCAGCCGGTGTTTTCCTTCAAACTACGCGGTGCCTATAACCGCATGGTCAACCTCAGCCCCGAGGAGCGTGCCCGTGGGGTGATCGCCGCCTCGGCCGGCAATCATGCCCAGGGGATCGCCCTCTCGGCGGCACGCCTGGGGATTGATGCGCTGATCGTGATGCCCAAGACCACCCCCGAGATCAAGGTGCAGTCAGTGGCCAGCCGTGGTGCGCGGATCAGCCTGCATGGCAACACCTATAACGATGCTGCCGAGTACGCCAGGATCCTGGCCGAGGAGGAAGGGCGTACCTTCGTCCACCCCTATGATGACCCGGATGTAATCGCCGGCCAGGGCACCATTGCGATGGAGATCCTGCGTCAGCACCGGGGCGATATTGATGCGATCTTTGTGCCGGTCGGCGGTGGTGGCCTGATCGCCGGGATCGCCGCCTATATCAAGTACCTGCATCCGCAGATCCGCATTATCGGGGTCGAGCCGGAGGACGCTGCCTGCATGTACGAGGCGCTACGTGCCGGGGAGCGGGTGGTGCTGGATCAGGTGGGGATCTTTGCCGATGGGGTGGCGGTGCGTCAGGTTGGCGAGGAGCCGTTCCGGATCGCCCAGCGCTATGTGGATGAGGTGATCCTGGTCACTACCGATGAAATCTGCGCGGCGATCAAGGATATCTTCGAGGACACCCGCTCGATCACCGAACCGGCCGGTGCACTGGCGGTGGCCGGCTTGAAGAAATACGTGCAGCGCGAGGGCTGCAGCGGCCGCGAGCTGGTGGCCATCGACAGTGGTGCGAATATCAATTTCGATCGTCTGCGCCATGTGGCCGAACGGGCCGAGCTGGGTGAGCAACGGGAAATGCTGCTGGCGGTGACCATCCCGGAGCGTCCCGGCAGCTTCCGGACCTTCTGCGAAACCCTGGGTCAGCGTGCCATCACCGAATTCAATTATCGCTACGCAGACAGCAGCGACGCACATATCTTTGTCGGGGTGCAGATGGGCCGTGGTCAGCAGGAAAAGCAGGCGTTGCTGCAACTGCTGCGCGAGCGTGATTATCCCCTGCTGGATATCAGCGACAACGAAATGGCCAAGCTGCACATTCGCCACATGGTCGGTGGACGCGCCGCTGCCGAGAACGAGCGCCTGCTGCGCTTTGAATTCCCCGAGCGCCCCGGCGCCCTGCTGCGCTTTCTCAACCACATCGGCCAGCACTGGAACATCAGTCTGTTCCATTACCGTAACCACGGTGCTGCCTACGGCCGGGTCTTGTGTGGTATTCAGGTGCCGGATGCCGAGCAGCAGGCGTTTACCGAATTCCTCGAACAGCTGGGCTATCCCTATTGGCACGAGAGCGATAATCCGGTCTACCCGCTGTTTTTGCGCAATAGCGACTGAGCCTGGACGATGAAGCCGTTTTCCCAGTCCTGCGTCGATAACCTGGCACCGATCCGTACCATGCTTCGTCAGCTACTGCGTGGGCGCCAGTGCCTGTTGGAGATTGGCAGTGGTACCGGCCAGCACGCCGCCGCACTGGCGGGGGAATTCCCCACCCTGCTCTGGCAGACCAGCGATTGTGCGCCATACCATGCCGGGATCCGTGCCTGGCTGGCCGAGGCCCCGGCCAATGCCCTGCCACCCTTGGCGCTGGATGTTGGGCATCAGCCCTGGCCAGTGACGCCGAACAGCATGGATGCGGTATTCAGCGCCAATACTGCGCACATCATGTCCTGGCCGGAAGTTGAGGCGATGTTTGAAGGCGTGGGGCAGGTGTTAGTGGACCAGGGTCTGTTTGCCCTGTACGGGCCGTTCAACTACCGGGGCCGGTATACCACCGAGGGCAATGCCCGTTTTGATCAGTGGCTCAAGGCACGGGACCCGGCCAGCGGGATCCGTGACCGCGACGCAGTCAATGCCCTGGCCGAAGGGCAGGGGCTGCGACTGTACCGGGACTTCGCGATGCCCGCCAATAACCGCATGCTGGTGTGGCTACGCCGTCAGGAACAGTAAAAAAAGCAATTTTACTGCAGAGGCGCAGAGGTATGAAGATCATACCGGCATCGCCCTGGCACAGCGCATGCGCATACGGCAGTTCGTGGTGCCTGTCTCTGTGCTTTCACCCAAGCATGCTTTTCTCTGCGAACTCTGTGTCTAGGCGATATGTTCCCGCGCACCAAGCGACTACGTCCTGTCGTCGTTTGCGGTGAAATGCTTGTGGGTAGAGGGCGCCGCAGCTATTCCAAATCGAGAATATATTTCCAGGCCTGTTCGCTGACCGGTATCACCGACAGGCGGTTGCCCTTGCGCAGTAGTGGAAAGTCCGGCAGTTGTTCGGCGTGCCCCTTGAGTTCATGCAGGCTGATGTTGCGTTTGAGATGGCGCACGTATTGCACGTCCACCATATACCAACGGGGATTTTCCGGGTCGCTCTTGGGATCGTGGTACTTGGCTTCCGGGTCGAAGGCAGTGTGGTCCGGGTAGGCCTCGCGCACCACCTGAGCGATACCAACGATGCCGGGCACCTCGCAATTGGAATGGTAAAACAGGATCTGATCGCCAACTTTCATGCCGTCGCGCATGAAATTGCGGGCCTGGTAGTTGCGCACCCCATCCCAGTGTTCGGTCTTGTTGGGCATTTTTTTCAGGTGTTCCAGACCGAAGACATCCGGCTCGGACTTCATAAGCCAATAGCCCATGCTGCGTTCCCCTTGTGACATGGTTCATGAAAACGTGGTAAAGAAATGTGTAGTCTGGCCGCCACTATAAGCGATTTCCCCTGTCTCAATAGCTGCAGGGTAATAATAATTCAAGTCAAAGGGGTAACGATTGTGGCGACCATGAAGAAGCGGCCTGACATGCTGATCCTGTTGGTGATGCTGACGGCGGTAGGTGTGTTGCTGACTGAATTACTAATCGGTACCGGGATACTGATGGGCTAGCGGATGCTTTGCAGGCACTGTTCTGTGACGATACCGTGCAAGGGCACATCCCAGCTGGCGCTTGGGAGTGTCGCTACCGACTGAAACGTGTAGGCCGCCCCGATCAGGCGCGGTTTCTTCCAGACCTGCCGACGTGCCAGATAGGCCAGGCTTCGATCGTAATATCCTCCCCCCATCCCCAGGCGATTGCCCGCCTGATCAAAGGCCACTAGTGGCGTGAGCACCAGATCCAGGGCCCAGACCGGGCGCATTCTCCGCCAGGAACAACTCGGTTCCAGAATACCAAAGCGATTTTTGATCATCGCGCTATCGGGTCGATAGGGCGCAAACCATAGTCGGTTGTGATACAGCGGGCTGAGCACCGGCAGGTAGCAGTGTTTGCCCATCGACCAGGCCTGTTCAATCAGCGGGCGCAGATCCAGCTCCCCGTCATTGGGCAGATAGAAGGCAATATGCTGGCTATGCAGAAAGGCCGGATGGCTGGCGAAGTGGCGTAGCAGTTGCCGGGCGGCCTGCTGGCGTTGTGCCGGACTGAGCGCGCGGCGCTGCTGGCGCATTTGACGGCGCAGTGCCTGACGGGCTTGCTGTTGTGAGTCGGGATAGTTTGTCATGGGAGAGAATTAAGGGTAGTCCCGCCTGTGCCGCCGACGCTTTCGTTCTTGAACCGAGGGTTCAAGTGGGGTAAGCAGCCAGCCCATTAGGCTTTCCGACTAGCGGACCTGCACACAGTGCTGGCGTGAAACCCCGGGGTTGTAATTAGGCTCAAGAAAATACCCAACGTACAGAGCGAACACCGCAGGACTACCCTGCACAGTCTACAGGGATGGGGCTGAATTACAACGAGAGCTGGCGCTCTTCCTGTTCCAGGGCGGTCTCGATCTTGTCCTGTAGCAGGCGCAGGCGTAGCAGCATTTCCTGTTGGTCCTGGTTGTGACGGCTTTGCAACAGCTCGTGGACCACGTTGAGGGCCGCCATCACGATAACCTTTTCATTGCCCACGATCTTGCCGCGACTGCGGATCTCGCGCATCTTGCCGTCCAGCAGGCGGGCCGATTCGAGCAGGCCGTCACGTTCAGCGGGGGGGCAGGCGACGGTGTATTCCTTGTCCAGCAGGCGGATGGTTTCCTGATTCGGGCTGCTCATCATTCTTGCTCCATGGACTTGAGCCGCCCGATCATCGCCTCGACCCGGCTGCGGGCCAGTTCGTTCTTTTCGATCAGTCGTGCCCGCTCGGCCAGCAGGGCGGCCTGGCTTTCACGCAGGGAATGGTTCTCGCTCTTGAGCGAAGTCAGCCGTTGGAGAAGTTCGTCCACACGGCGTTCCAGATGCTTGAGTTCCATTTCGTTCATCATAGGGCGCAGGTGTCGCAAGACCGAGGTGTTGGATAGAGGGCCACTATAGAGTGCAGACCTGGGATGGTCAATCACGTGGCGCACAGTTTGGCAGTCGCCTTACAGCGGGATCCCGCTGACCTGCCAGGCTCTGATCTGTTAAGCTTGGCCTTTGTTTATCATCCCAAGGAATCACCGCAGCATGAAACAGGCAGACGAAGTCATCGCCAGTGTGGATCAGGCGCTGGAACAGCTGGAGACCGAGATGCGTGCCAGCGAGTGTCATGGTGCGCTCAGTGGCCTGTTTTGCGGCCGTGGTCAGCTAAGCAAGGACGAATGGCTGGCCTTTATCGCCCATGGGGTAGACCCCCAGGACCTGCTGCTGCGTGAATCCCTGACGGCATTGGGCATGTTGCATGAGATCACCCGTCAGCAGCTCAACGACAATCTACTGGATTTTCACCCCTTGCTCCCGGAGGACGACGCCCCTATAGACGATCGTATCGACAGCCTCGCCCAGTGGTGTCAGGGCTTCCTGCTGGGCCTGAGTGCGGGTGGTGTGACCCAGATCGAGGCGCTGCCGGGTGAGGCGGGTGAGATCCTGCGTGATTTTATTGATATTGCCCGTGCCGAAAGCTATGAGCTGGAGGATGACGAGCAGGACGAGCAGTCGTATTTCCAGCTGCTGGAATATGTACGTACCGGGGTGCTGTTGCTGAATGAGGAGATGCACCCCAGCAAGGCCCCGCCGCGTAGCGAGGCCACCATACATTAAACTCGGCAGACTGCCGAGCTGGACAAGCCATGAACAAGACCGAATTTGCCCGTCGCCGCAAACGCCTGATGCAGCTGGTCGGGCGCGATGGGATTGCGATCCTGCCCACCTCACCGGTGCGTTCGCGCAACCGGGATGTGGAATACCCGTTTCGTGCCGATAGTGACTTTTACTATCTGACCGGCTTCCCCGAGCCGGAGGCGGTGGCGGTGCTGGTGCCGGGGCGCCCACACGGGGAATACATCCTGTTCTGTCGCGAACGGGACCCGGAGATGGAGACCTGGCATGGCCGACGTGCCGGGCTGGAGGGGGCGATGGCGCAGTTTGGTGCCGATGATGCCTTCCCGATCAGCGATATCGACGAGATCCTGCCCGGCCTGCTGGAAAACCGCGAGCGGGTCTATTACGCGATGGGCTGCAATAGCGAATTTGATCGCCAGGTGATGGAGTGGATCAATCTGCTGCGCAAGAAGTCCCGTGCCGGGGTACACGCACCGGGTGAGTTCATCGCCCTGGACCATGCCCTGCACGATATGCGCCTGTACAAGAGTAGTAACGAGATCAAGACCATGCGCCGCGCCGCACAGATCGCCGCCGCCGCCCACATGCGGGCGATGCAGGTCTGTCAGCCCGGCATGATGGAATACCAGGTCGAGGCGGAGCTGTTGCATGAGTTCATGCGCGAGGGTGCCCCCAGTCCGGCCTACCCCTCCATTGTCGGTGGCGGGGCCAATGGCTGTATCCTGCACTACACCGAAAACAATGCCCCGCTGCGCGATGGTGATCTACTGCTGATCGACGCCGGTTGCGAATACGATTACTACGCCTCGGACATCACCCGTACCTTCCCCGTCAATGGTCGCTTCAGCCCTGCCCAGCGTGCCCTCTATGAGCTGGTGCTGGCGGCCCAGTACGCGGCCATTGAACAGGTACGTCCCGGCAACCACTGGAACCAGCCCCATGAGGCGGCGGTCCGGGTGTTGAGCGCTGGGCTGCTGGAACTGGGTCTGCTCAAGGGCAAGCTGGACAGTCTGATCAAGAACGAGGCCTATCGGCGCTTTTACATGCACCGCACCGGCCACTGGCTGGGCATGGATGTGCACGATGTGGGGGATTACAAGGTCGGTGAGGCATGGCGGGTACTGGAGCCGGGGATGGTGATGACCATCGAGCCCGGCCTGTATATCCCGGCCGGTAGCAAGGGTGTGCCCAAGAAATGGTGGGATATCGGTATCCGCATTGAGGACGATGTGTTGGTGACCAAGGATGGCTGCGAGGTACTGACCTGCGATGTGATCAAGGAGCCGGATGCCATCGAGGCCTGGATGGCCGGTCAGGCCAGCACCGCTACCCGTAGCCGACGCAAGGCAAGCCGGTGAGCCAGCGCTACGACCTGCTGATTATCGGCGGCGGCATGGTCGGGGCCAGCCTGGCCCTGGCGCTGCGCGGCAGCGGGCTGCGCATCGCGGTGATCGAGGCGGTGGCGCAGGACAGTGGCACGCAGCCCAGCTACGATGCGCGGGCGATCGCCCTGTCCCACGGCTCGCAGCGGATCTTCGACAGCATGGGGCTGTGGTCGGCGATGGTCGCAGCGACCGTCAGCCCGATCCGCCACATTCAGGTCTCCGACCGTGGCCATATCGGCGCGATGCGCATGGCGGCCGCCGAAGAGGGCGTCGAGGCGCTGGGCTATGTGGTCGAGGCAGCGGTGATCGGGCGGGTGCTCAACCAGGCCCTGGCCGACAGCGATGAGCGCATTGAGATGTTTTGCCCGGCCCGTGCCAGCGCCATCGAGGTCTTGCCCGACGGGGTGCGCTTGCAACTGGAACACCAGGGTCAGACCCGCCAGTTGCACGGCGCGCTGCTGGTGGCGGCCGATGGCGGGCGCTCCTGTGTGGCCGAACAACTGGGTGGTCAGTATTTTTCCCGCAGCTACGGACAGTGCGCGATCATCGCCAATGTGATCGGTGAGCGCGAGCACGGTGGTATCGCCTATGAGCGCTTTACCGACAGCGGTCCGCTGGCCCTGCTGCCCAATCGCGCCCCGGCGTGGATGGCCGACGGGGCGGCCGGGGAGCGGCGCTGGTCACTGGTATGGACGGTGCGTGAGCAGGAACTGGAAGAACACCTGCAACTGGACGATGCGGCCTTCCTGGCCCGCCTGCAGCAACGCCTGGGGCGGCGCGCCGGACCGCTGCTGAGTGTCGGGCCACGGCGCAGCTATCCGCTGGGCTTGCGTTTCCTGCGTGACCATGTGCGCGAGCGGCTGGTGTTCATCGGCAATGCCGCCCACACCCTGCACCCGGTGGCCGGGCAGGGCTTTAATCTGGGTCTGCGCGATGTGGCCTGCCTGGCCGAGGTGCTGCATCAACAGGTTGCTGAGGGTGGCGATGTGGGTGAGAGCACGGCCCTGCAACGCTATGAAAAATGGCGACGCAATGATTACCTGCGGGTGATGGCCAGCACCGATACCCTGGCGCGGGGCTTTGCCAGCAATCTGCTGCCGCTGGTGGTGGGGCGTAATCTCGGCCTGCTGGCCACCGACCTGCTGCCACCGCTGCGCCGGGTGTTGACCCGGCAGATGATGGGCCTGAGCGGACGGCAAAGCCGACTGGCGCGCGGGGCCGGTTAAATGCTTTTGATAAAGGCTTTTACCGCAGAGAACGCAGAGTACGCAGAGAAAAACCGAAAATCGGTATTGGTGATGGCGGGGCGCTGATCCAGACGGGTAATCACTGCGACATACGGCAGTTCTTGACGAGCTTTGCGTTTTTTGCGGTGAATGCTTTTAAGCAGGGGTGTGAAAAAAAACGTTTACCGCAGAGGACGCAGAGTACGCAGAGAAAAACCGAAAATCGGTATTGGTGATGACGGGGTGCTTACCCGGACGGGTAATCATTGCGACATACAGCAATTCTCTGCGACCTTTGCGTTTTTTGCGGTGAATGCTTTTAATCGGGAGCAGGCGATGCAATACGATGTCTTGATAGTCGGTGGCGGCATGGTCGGTGCCAGCCTGGCCTGTGCCCTGGGAGATGGCCCGCTGCGAGTGGGCTTGATCGAGTCCCATCCGGCTGAGCAGCAGTGGGATGAGGCGGAATTCGATATTCGCGTCAGCGCCATCACCCGCGCCAGCGAACAGGTATTTCGTGCGGTCGGTGCCTGGGCGGGGATGCGGGCCAAACGTGTTCGACCCTATCAGGCCATGCAGGTTTGGGATGGCACCGGCAGCGGCAGTATCCACTTTGATGCGGCGGATATCGGTGAGCCGAATCTGGGGCATATCATCGAAAATCGGGTGATCCTGGCTGCGCTGTTGGAACGCATGGCCGACTTTAGCAATCTTGATCGCTACTGCCCGGCGCAGATCACCGCCATCCATCGCGAGGAAAGCAGGGTGACGGTGAGTCTGGCCGATGGACAGCAGCTGCAGGCTCGGCTGGTGGTGGGAGCCGATGGGTCCGGCTCCCTGGTGCGTCGCGAGGCCGGGATCGAGACGATTGGCTGGTCCTATGATCAACATGCCGTAGTGGCGACGATCCGCACCGAACGCTCTCATCAAGACTGCTGCTGGCAGCGCTTTATGCCGGATGGGCCACTGGCCTTCCTGCCGCTGCCCGGCGGGTTCAGCTCCATCGTCTGGTCCACCACCCCGGAACGGGCCGCCGAGTTGCTGGCGATGCCCGAGGCCGATTTTCTCAGTGCCTTGCAACAGGCCTTTGGCGATCGCCTTGGGGCGATGCTGGCCACCGGTCCGCGCGCGGCCTTCCCCCTGATGCTGCGCCATGCAAAGCGCTATACCGATCCGCGTCTGGTGCTGGTGGGCAATGCGGCCCACGCCATCCATCCCCTGGCCGGTCAGGGGCTGAATCTTGGCGTGAGCGATGTGGCAGCCCTGGCCGAGGTCTTGCTGGCCGCCCAGGCCAAGGGCGAAGACATCGGCGAGTTGGCGGTATTGCGTCGTTACGAGCGCTGGCGCAAGGGGGATAATCTGGCGGTGATGGCAGCGATGGATGGTTTCAAACGCCTGTTTGGCAATCAGCACCTATTGCTGCAACCGCTGCGCAATCTTGGTCTGCGATTGGCTGATCAGGCCGCACCGCTCAAGTCCCGGATGATCCGCCGAGCGATGGGGCTGGAGGGTGACCTGCCACAGCTGTGTCGTGGCTTTCCACTGTGCTAATCCTGTTTTGGCCGGGCGACCCTGGGTGATTGCTCACCCGGGGTCACCCGGCCCATTCATCATAGGTTAGTTCGTAACAGCTCCTCCCCCCCCTTGGGAGTATTCATGCCGCAGAGATAACGGATTACTGTCCACAAAGACAATCTTACCGCAGACGACTACGTCCTGTAGTCGTCTGCGGTGAGATCTTTTTTAAGGGGCGAGTAGATACCTTTTATTACCGCTTTCTTTACGCGGATCTTGTCGAATACCTGGCGGATACCTCCGGGCTGATCCTCGACCCACACCTAGCAGGCTGTTGTTGTCTACTCATGCGTCGCGATAGGGCGTTACAAAGCCC